>CAZISZ010000147.1:0-4010 GCA_964542035.1 uncultured Ruminococcus sp.
ACCAACTGCGCCACACCCAGATATACATCAATGCCTACGGACACTGGAGTTCCGCGGCACTATTTTCGAATGCCTAAATATTATATCATGCTTTTATCGCAAAGTCAAGTCTTTTTAGCGATTTTTTTTGATATTTGCAACTTTTTTTAGCTTATTATCACGTTTTTCACCCACGTGCGCATAAGATTCAAATATTTTTCAATTAAAACTTATCAATTATTACGCTCGGCGGCGCGTTTTTTCCGCGCCGCCGAGTAATCAAAGTATAAGTTACCAAGCGTGATAATTAAGATCGACCTGATTTTCGATTGCCTTTTGTGCCACCGAAATAAAGGTCTTGCCGCGCTCAACGGTAATAACATTCCCCGCCGTATCTGTAAAAATAAACGGAGACGTATCTCCTATGCGCGACCATTTGATGGTCTGATACCTGCCGCCGCTGATATAATAACCGCTACCCTCTCCCGTTACAGTGACGTCAAGTCTCCCCTCGGTATCGCCCGGGATAGCCTCTGTGTCAGCAAAAAGAATAAAAACATTGGTAAAGTTCAACTGTTCTCCGTTTACGGCATCGATATGCGCACGATCGCCGAGCTGATACCGATAATATGTATTTGCGGTTCGGCTGTAGATAAGCTGCACATACTGCGACGATGAGTATGGAATGCACACATGTGCGGCTTCTCCTTCACCCGTAAACACAAATTCATCATCGGCAAAGTTAAACACGGGACGCACCTCGGATTCCGAGGTCATACTCCACGAGTGGCGGGACGCAAGCTTTTGCAATCTCTCTCCCGTGGTCATAAGCGAGTGCGCAGCACCTGCGGCAGCCATTCGGTTTTTATCGCGATAAAAACCAAGACCCGAATATGTGTCGTTTACTCCGTCGAAAAAGGGGATACCGAGCGATTTTACCATCGTATACCCCAACGGGCTGCCTCCGGCACCCACGGTGAGTGAACCGAAAGCTTGTCCGAGGCTTACGGTATAATGACGCACTGAACGCACGGGACCGTACACTTCACTGCCACCGTAATCGTTTGTTATCATTATAAGGCGAGTAATGCCGCCCTCCACCAATACTTCCATTAGGATATCTGCGCGCGATATACCGCTTTGAGGCGCTGCCGCACTTAAGTTATCGAGAGTGATGGCGATTGGCAGAACATGACCGAGATCCTCTGCGGTCTTAAGTCCGGTAAGCGGATCGACATACTGCACCTCAGGCTCGGGAGCTTTAGTCTCTTCGTTCGTTTCGGGTATACCCGACGTCTCATCCGGTGTGGCACCAGCAGTATCTTCCAAATGTGTATCCGGGGAAGACGAATCTTCGGGCGCACGAGTTGTATCGTTGCCGGTTTGCGCACCATATGGCAGAGTAGTCTCTCCCGACGACTCGGCTTCCGTGGTGACATCTCCTCCGTTGCCAATGACGGAGCAAGCGGTAAATACGAGACACAAAAGCAAAAGGCTTACACTGACAATGGTGCTTTTGGTTTGTTTTGAGCGTTTTTTTATCATTTTTGATTTTGATCTTTTTATTTGGATTTGCCGCATGGGCATCAGCCCGATTCAGGCGGTCTTGTTGGCGCGGGACAGCCAAATTATTCCCATATTGAGCGCAGCGGAAAGCCCCGATTTTTCACCCTGCTTTACGATCTTGGATGGATCCTTTGATTCGACAACCTGAATAAAAATCTTATCCGGCAGTTCCCTGCCGTTTTCGGTCTTATAGGACATGATCTCCAGTATCAAAAAGCATCTTTCGTTCATATCACCGTAGCATATGGTGTTTCCCTCACGCACAAGCGGAGCATCCATGTATCTGAGATACTTTCCGCTGACCTCTGCGCGAATCTTGTTATTATCGGCCATTTTTCGACCTCCTTTATTAATTGTATATATAGTATCAGTATATTGTACCATATAAAAAAGCATAAGTCAATCACTATTTTGTAAACTTGACAAATGCGGAACTTTTTGATCCTCGTTTTATTATTATTTTTTCATTTGCCAATTCGACAGCATCGTGCGATTGCGGTATTACATGCAAAAAGGAGAGTGACGCATAAAATCCTCGGCGGCGCGTGGGTGAGGCATGGTGAGCGAATATAGCGCCTCGGCGGCGCGTGACAGTTCAAGCTGTCTCACCTCGGCGGCGCTTTTAAGCGCCATGGCATCGGCGGGGCGCACCATAACGGGGATGGTTCTTGTTTTTCGCGTTGCGGCAAGATAAGCTCTTCCGCGCTCGCTTGACGCAAGCAGAGTGGTGTATGCCGGCAGCATTTTAAGATCCCGTCCCAACACTCCGCACATTGCAAACAATACGGCGCGGCGCAGGCGCGCCGCGGTATATTTTTTTGTGGCGGCAAGACTCAGCATTTCGGATGTTCCGCTTGCCGACATTGCGGCGTGCATAAGTCTACCCGAGACTCCGCCGCCGCATTCCGCATATCTGCCCAGATCCTTACCGCCGACGCGAAAGCGGTAAAGCACCGCCGCGGAAATATTGTCAAGACTTGCCGGCGCGATTCCCGCCGCGACGGCGCGGGTGCATACATGCACGGATGGATCGGTAAGTCCCGCGGGATACTCGCCGCGAAAGATTGCCGCGCGCATTGCGGTGGCAGACGGCAATTTTGCGGTTGGATCAATGTCATGAAAAGCCGCTCCCTCTCGTCGAATTGCGGTAAGATCCATCTCGCCTTCAAGCCCCAATTCGGTCACTGCGCGAATATATTCGATGCCGAGGATATCGTTTGGAGAGAGACGCGTGTTATCGGTACCGAGCTGCATTGCTATTTTTGTGTAATATTCGGCGGCATAGCCGCGGCTTATATCGTTATCGCTGTAACACAAACCGCGGTCAGGCGGAGTAAAATTCGCATCCTCATACGCCGCCGCGGTGCAATCGGATTCGGTTATTTCGTCGATCGGGGCATCCTTTGATATCGAATCGTCAGCGGATGTTTTGTCCGACGGGATATCGGCGCGCATTGCCGCCTCGGCGGCGCGGCGCAACAGCGGCAGAGAAGCCGTTTCCGATCCGAACGCGATACTCGGCACACCGAGGGAATGCAATATGCTGACGCCCGCTCGCGCAAAATAGCCAGCGCTCGCCGACGACCACGGAAAAGGCAATTCAAACACCAAATCAGCCCCCGAACGCACAGCCGCCTCGGCACGAGAATATTTTTCAAGTATAGCCGCATCCCCGCGCTGAACAAAATTTCCGCTCATAACGCACACAACGGTATCCGCCCCGCCGCGGCGAAGCTCCCCTATCATATATTCATGCCCTCGATGCATGGGGTTGTATTCGCAAATAATTCCCTGTGTCATTTCATTGTCCTCTTTTTTCTCGTTTTTGCGGAATTTGATCTATCATAACCTATAAAAAGCCGCACCGTGCGGTTTTTTTGCCGATTGCTCTTGCATTCACGCGGATAAAGTTGTATAATTAATATAATTGAAACAAACAAAATCTATCCCCGAGAAAGGATAAATTAAAGAATGAAAGTTTTAGTTGTAAACGCCGGTTCAAGCTCGCTTAAATATCAGCTTTTCGACACTTCCGACTACACAGTAAAAGCCAAAGGCATTTGCGAGCGTATAGGCGAAGAAGCCGGCGTGCTTGATCACAAAAATCTTGTTCGCGGCACACGCACCGAAAAAACTATGAAAATAGCCACACACACCGATGCCGTGCGTATAGTTATCGACGCCCTAACCGATACCGAGGTCGGCGTTATCTCGGATATGTCCGAGATTGAAGCTGTGGGACACCGCATAGTTCACGGCGGCTTTTATTTTTCACAGTCGATGTTGCTTGACGACGAAGTTCTTGCCAAACTTGAGCTTTGCCATGACTTTGCACCGCTTCACACGGGCGCTCACCTGCAAGGTATTCGCGGATGCCTTTCCGTAATGCCCGGCGTACCGCAGGTATTGGTGTTTGACACCGCCTTCCATCAAACAATGGAACCCGAAGCATACATGTACGCACT
>CAZISZ010000148.1:0-4009 GCA_964542035.1 uncultured Ruminococcus sp.
CTTGAGACCGGCGCCGAGATCAAGGTACCGCTCTTCATCGACCGTGGCGACGTTATAAAGATCGACACTCGTACAGGCGAGTATCTCTCCCGCGCGTGATAGCGGACCCAACTTTACGACAGGTTATAAGGGTCAAAAATATAAGTCGATTGTAAAAAACGACAAATAAAATCAAAATTCGTTCTTTCGGTAGTTTTGCCGCCGAAAAGACACCGCAAAGGCGCGCATATCCCCGCCGCGCGGTTATCAATAAAAAAGGTTAGGTATATAAATAATGAAACTTAGCGAAAAGGCAGCATACCTTAAAGGTCTTGCCGAGGGTCTTAACATTGATAAGACCACCGCCGAGGGCAAACTGCTTACCGCCGTCATCGACCTGCTTGGCGATGTCACCGAGGCAGTCGGAGAGATCGATGAAGATCTTGAGTACCTCAACGACTACATTGAAGAGCTTGACGAGGATCTCGGCTCTGTCGAGAGCGACATCTACGGCGACGAGTGCGACTGCGATTGCTGTGATGATGATTGCGACTGCGAAGATTTCGATGATTGCGATTTCAACTGCGATGAATGCGGTCATCCCTGCTTTGATGAGGATGAAAACGAAGAGAACGGCGATAACGAATAATTTCGCGCTGCCGCTTGCATCATAAAACAAGGCTGTCACAAATGCGAATCAAAGCATTTGTGACAGCCTTGTTTATTTTTTATCGTCCGATCACCCTATCGTTCGCTCAAGAAAGCGAATCGAGGCGTCGCCGCCGTCAAATTTCACGCGACAGCCCATAGGCAATATACCATGACGGCTTCCGTGACCGATATCCACGGTGTACGCTACCGGAATAGAATAGCGCTTTCCGATAAGCGTAAGCAATGCCGCAAGCGGCTCGGGTGGGGTGAGATCGCTGTTATAACATCCAAACACAAAACCGCGCACGCGCTCCATTATGGGATTTTCCCAAATTGCGGAAAGATACTCGCTTACCGCGTCAAGGCGAGAAAACTTTTCGTGATCCTCTATAAACAGAATGTATTCCTCATCCGGGTTCCAAGTGAAATTCGGACTGCCGAGCATCATGGCAAAATTGCGAGTGTAACCTCCGATAAGGCGTCCCTCCCCGATGCCGCCGCAAAGCGGCACCCATGCTGTATCCTTATCAAACACTTCATGTTCGCCGCTTATAAAATTCTCCGCAAACTGCATGTAATTGTAGTAACGCAAATCTCCGAACACCGAAGCCGTTTGCCCATAATATGTGACGAGACCGGTATGCGAAGTTATGGCACCGAGAATGGTCGTGCCGTCGCTGTAACTCGAATATATTTTCGGGTCGCGGCGTATGGCGTCATAGTCAAGCAAACGCGGTATGGCAGGCGAACCCTCGCCGCCGCCTATCATTATCATCCTCACTTCCGGGTCGCGCACAAGCGAATTTATATCATCGGCGCGCTCGGTATCGGACGCGAGGAACCCCCAACTGTCCGAATAGATATTTGCCGCCGGGCGCGCGCGATAACCGAGTTTTTCGATAACGGATATCACTCGCGCAATATGTTCCGGCTTTTGAATGCTGCTTGGGGACGCGATACCTATCACATCCCCGCGACGCAGGCGCGGCGGAAGTATGAGGCCGCAATTTTTTGTCGTCATGATAGTTTTCCTCCGTTCAAAGCGTTTTAAGCCTTTGTATCTTCAATTATAATACACCAACGATAGGAAATCAAGTATTTCGGCGTAAACAGACGGAAATTTAGCAATGCGGTCTTGAAAAAAATTCGCAACCGTGTTATAATAAAGCGTTATCGTACGCGATAACAAAATATTATCGTTGTAACGGCTGTGTGCCGATGAGATAGCGCCGCTCCCGCGCCAAGTATGGGAGCAAAAAATCCGCCGCAGGCGGAAAAAGGAGTAAAACTGAAATGGAATGGTTCAATTCCGCGCTTGAAACATTGCGCGGGGCAAATCTTGCCGCAACGGCATTTCGTCTGTTTTTGGCGATGTTGTTTGGCGGCATCATCGGTATAGAACGCGGACGGCGCCATCGTCCGGCGGGCTTTCGCACACACATACTCGTTTGCATGGGCGCCGCCCTTGCCATGTGCATAAGTCAATATCTTTACGTAACGCTCGGTCAAAGCAACACCGATATATCGCGTCTCGGCGCACAGTGCATAAACGGCATCGGATTCCTCGGCGCGGGCACTATAATAGTTACGGGTCATCAGCAGGTGAAAGGACTCACAACAGCCGCGGGACTTTGGGCATCCGCCTGTATGGGACTTGCAATCGGCGCAGGTTACTACGAGTGCGCAATACTTGCCTGCATCACCATATTCTTTACAATTACGGTACTGAACAATTTTGAAAAGATGCTGACGTCA
This sequence comes from uncultured Ruminococcus sp., assembly GCA_964542035.1. Taxonomy (GTDB): domain Bacteria; phylum Bacillota; class Clostridia; order Oscillospirales; family CAG-272; genus CAG-390. The sequence goes on from CAZISZ010000148.1 coordinate 2,386, forward strand.
CGTACCAAAAACATGAATGTGGAACTTACTCTTACCGCAGTCTCCCACCTGCCGTGTGTACTTGAGAACATCCGCGGAATGAACATCAAAATATTCGATTTTGAAATAACAAACGTTCGCGACCTTAAGGTATCGCCGCCGAACGTTATAATAGAAATGAAGCTTCCGCACGCGCTTCCGCACGCGGAGATTATCACCGCGCTCGCCGCGATAGACGGCGTGCTGTCGGTAGAAGAACCTTAAATATAGGGAGGTCAAAACAATGGGAACACTTGAATACATATCCTCTCTTATTCGCGGCGTTGGCATTGTAGGCGTTGCGGTAAGAATGTTACTCGCCGTTATTTGCGGCGGACTTATAGGACTTGAACGAGAAAGCAAGCGCCGCTCGGCGGGATTTCGTACGCACACGCTCATCTGCATAGGCGCATCTCTGACCACGCTGACAAGCCAATACCTCATCTCCATGGGACTTAACACCGACCCCGCGCGTCTCGGCGCGCAGGTAATAGCCGGCATGGGCTTTATAGGAGCGGGTGCTATCATCGTCACCTCCCGCCGTCAGGTAAAAGGGCTGACAACCGCAGCCGGTCTTTGGGCATCCGCTATCATAGGTCTTGCCATCGGTACCGGATATTACGAGGCGGCGCTTATCGCCGTGGCGCTTGTTCTCTTTTCCGAACTGGTGCTGTCGAAACTCGAATATTTTATAATATCCACCGCTCGTTCGATGAATCTGTACATCGAATTCGCATCTTCCGAAACGCTGGATACAATAGTTGAGGAAATGAGACTGCACGATATGACGATAACGGATATAGAGATAACCAAATCCCGCCCATCCGAGGGCATGCACATGAGCGCAATCCTCTCGCTTAAATTCAAAAAGAAGATAGCGCACGAGAACATAATGGCAACAATTTCCGAGATTCCCGGTGTAAATACCGTAGAGGAGCTTTGATTCCAAATGGGGCGCGAACGACCGACGGTCGTTCGCGCCCCATTTATGCCCCCGACGGCTTCGAGTCTTATTTCGGAATCGGTAGCGCGTGCTTTTATCGATAATCGCACGGCAATAAAAAAATAATTCCGTTTTCGGAACAAAATAATTTTCCGAAACCCCTTGACAACGCTGTTTTTATGATATATAATAGAGTCAAACAAAAAAGATCGTGAGGCAACCGCATGAAGCAGACTAAAAAGACGCCTACCGTTACCCCCATAGGCAACGACAAGGAAGAAAAGCAAAAAGCTATAAAAACCGCAATAACTCAGATAGAGCGCAACTTCGGCTCGGGTGCCATCATGCGCCTCGGCGAAAATACGCGAATGGAGGTTCAGGCGGTACATACCGGATCTTTGGGTCTTGATATGGCATTGGGCATAGGCGGACTTCCGCGCGGCAGAATAATTGAGATATACGGTCCTGAATCTTCGGGTAAAACGACGGTTGCGCTGCATGTGGTTGCCGAGATTCAAAAAAGCGGAGGCGAGGCGGCGTTTATAGACGCCGAGCACGCGCTGGACCCGGTATACGCTCGCGCTCTCGGCGTTAATGTGGATAATCTGCTTGTTTCCCAACCCGACTGCGGCGAAGACGCACTTGATATTACAGAAGCGCTCG
>CAZISZ010000149.1:0-3974 GCA_964542035.1 uncultured Ruminococcus sp.
CTTGCCGATGGGCGTATGGGTATATGCAATGTATACTCAACGTATTTGTTGTATGTTGCGGGTAGTAATGTACGCAGCGGAAACGGTACTTCCTTCAACCTGTGGACGCCGCGCATCGGCGGAGTGTACAGACTTCAAAATCTTTCAAGTGGCAAGTATATGACGGTCGAAGACGGATATGATACCGATGGTGATAACACCGATAATCCAATGACCGTAAATATTGTGACCGAAAGTATGAATTCCGCTTCTTCGCTCGGTAACTTGGATTCAAATCAACATTTCAGAATAGTGTACAAGGACGATATAGGCGGATATCTGCTTTATCCGATATGCAGTATGAACGGCAGCAGACGTGTTATAGGAAAGGCATCGGCGTCCGAATCGCAGATCATACTTAAAAACTATAAGCCCGCTTCTCTTGATGCCGTGGATATAGTGTATTCCGGCAGCGGTAACGCATATGCATTGAAACTCGGCAGCTTGGCAGTGGCAGATAGCTCAAATAATGTCGTGTACAACGGTTATTCTTCTTCCGCGTCTGCTCAAAAATGGATACTTGCCGCGGATATAACATATGTTAATGATGACGTACTGTACGCCGGAATAGGCACGGTGATAGATTATCCGATTGCTTCCGGAACTAATAAAATGTATTTTGTAACATCCGGATTCGGTTATAGGGTTTATAACGGTATCAATTTCCATAATGGTTTGGATATAGGAGTAAGTGCAGGCACGGCGCTATATGCACCGTTTGATGGTACTGTTGTTGATATCGGTTCCGGTGACGATAGAGGAAGATATATTGCTATATCCGGTTCCGTGACATACAATGCGCAAACATACGACCTTGTTGTGTGTTACTTTCATCTTAATTCCAGCTCAGAATATAATTCGATGCAAGTTGGGCAAACCGTGGAGCGTGGTGATATTGTCGGGCGATCGGGAAGCAGTGGTGCAAATGGTGACGGATCTTATGGGGCGCATTTGCATATGGTGTTCGCAACCGCTTATTCGGGAAGAAATGTGGTTCAAAGTACTTTAATCGATCCTTTGAGGTTTTATAGTACGATCGAATGGGGAAGGCAAGCATCTACCGATTCAATTCCGGAGGTGATAGCATAATGAAACGTATAATTGCTTTAATATTATTTTTTAGTTGTCTTATTTCTTTGCTCGCCGTGCCGATATTTGCCGATGATATTACAAAGAGCACGGATGGTCTTGAGTATGTCGGTCTTATATCGCGTATGGATAAGTATCAAAATTACTGCTTGGAAAAAAAGCATATACTTTGGTATCACCACATTACTTTGCGAAAATATTCATCTATTTTTGATATGAATTTCTTTCAGCAGATCGGTGAGTGTTTAAGTGAGGATATCCAAAACAAATATTTTGCCCCATATAGTAGTGGTGCAAGACTTGAATTCAAAGATGAAGCAACAGAGACGGATTTTGAAAAATTTGAAGTAGAAGAGCAGAAGAAAACAGGCTTACCGCGAGCTTACTGTTTTATAAAATATGCCAACATATCAAAGGATGAATTTGAAAAGGTCATGGTCAAATATGCGGATTCAAGAGAAATTGAATACGGGTCATGGATGACCGATGGTTTTTATGCGGATGATGTTCGTGTTTTGATAGAAACCTATATGAGTCCCGAAGTCGTTCTTGATGTTGATATGTACTACTCCGATCAACCTAAATTGGAATATCATGAGGTGACAGAGGATTACGGAGTTGGACACTCAACTTCTTATTGGGATTATACCCGCTTTTTGAAATTCCCGAAGGAGATACTTGGTATGTCTATGGAGCAACTTGACGGTTGGGGGTATTCCGATGAGTATTGGTTTGACTATTACAACTTCTTGTCATATCTTACGGCATGTGACGCTTCGGGCGTCATTGATGATGGTTTAATTGCTCATAATTCCGTGCATGCCGGTTCACCTGAATGTGACGAACTCAATCGCAGGCTTAATATCTATGCCGCGCGGGTCGGTAAAAGCCCGGATACCGGGGACGGCACTCGGCGCGTTGTGATACTCACTTGTACCGCCGCGTTTGCCGCGTTAATACCGGCGGCAATATCTGTTGAGGAACGGCGGCGAAAAAAATATACGCCGTAAAACGGTGTTAAAATAAACGTTATCCCCATTGGGCGGCATGCCGCCCAATGGGGATATAATATTATTCAATGCAATTTGCAAGTTGCGATGCAAGCTCCGCGGCAACATCAAGAGGGATAAGTCGCGATTCGTCTCCCATAAAGGAAACAAGACAGTAGTTTTCGCTGTAGCGAGTCAGTTTCAATACAGCCGTATTTACGCTGCCGCTGTTAAATGCAAATTCGGCTCCGAACACGGTATCAGCCGAAGTATCGGCATCAGGTTCAAGATCCGTGGCGAACGCGCTTGTTCTCGCGCTTGTCAGCGCATTGAGCAACGCCTCAAGTTTTTCGTTGTCAAGGGTGCCGCCGTCGGTCCTTCCGTAACTTACAGAACCGTCATCACCGTGCGTTATCGTGAGTTCAAGTCGATACTCGCCCGCATACAACACAAGATCGTCAATGCGGTCGGCGTCTATCATCACAAGCTCGTTTGCGGCAAGTGAACGAGTGTTGTCGGTAATGATCTCCGAAAGTGCGCCGGGAGACTGAATCTTTGCTGTCAGTACAGAGCTCTCGGGGCGCAGATAAATCGCTCCGCTCTCGCTTGCGCCGATGTATATAACATATTCGGCGGGAGTTTTTACCTCTTTTTCGATATTTGTGGTGGAATCGGTTACGGTCGTGGTCTTTTGATATTTCAGTGTCAGCTTTGCGCCGCCGTCAAGCCCGAATTCGCTGTCGCGCGAGGTGTTGTAAGCCACGCAATTTGAAAGATCAAGCGAGGTCAAGATGTCGGTCAGCGACTCTCCAATGTCGTATGCAAGCGGCTGAGATGCATTGGTGCCGTCGGCGAAAAACCAATTGTAACTATCGGTGTAGCAATCATCGTTGCCGGTGGGGTAGTAGGTGAATGTGCGAGAAATATCGCCGCAGGTGTACTCAAGCGATGTAATGTCGGATGCATCAAAGCTTGGCGCACTGTCCTCGGAGATGAGTTCAAAAATATCAAATCTGAATTCTTCGGCGAGTGATGCATCTACTGTATAAACCACGGTGAGGTCATCGGTGCAAACGTAATTTTGACCGTTAAAACTGTTTACGTTGCCGATATACAGTCGGTGAGTACCGTTGTTGTCCGTAAAGGAAAGGGATATCTCCGGGTCGTCAAGCCCGTACTTTGTAAGATCCGATTCGCTTACACCCTCAAGTTTATATGGGGATGTTACCTCGCTTACCGCTGTTGCCATAGATGCGAAAACATTGTTGTCAAGCGGAACGGCGGTATCTTCCGACCAATCCCAACCTGTGGCGTCAGCGTTAAGCGAAAAGCTGAATTCAACCGTTTCGGTTGCTGTATTGTCATCGGTGTCTACTCGGCGACTTACGCTCATGGCGGTAAGTGTGGTGTGATCTACTGAGGTGATGGAATATGCGGTACCGTCGTCTGCCGTGTCATCGCCGGTGCTATCATCATCTTTGGGGCGAAAAACAAGATACACGCCGCAAAGCAGCAGCAGTGCCACCGTAAGGGTAATCAGATTTTTGGCTTTCTTTTTCATATCGTTTTCTCGTTTTGTATTTTATCCTCGGTTTATTGACTCCGTTACTTTTTGCGTCTGCGGCTCCAGTGCAAAAGTCCCACTGCCGCTACGGCAAGCGGAATTATAACGATGAATATAAATCCCCAAACCCCCGCAGCGGATTCGGATACCGTCAGAGTAGGGGAGGATATGTCTACGGCGGATATCTCGGGCAGTGATGAGATAAAGCTGTCGCACATCCACGTCAGCATATTGAGCATGCAATAAAGGTTTCCGCCGTTTGTGGCGTTTATAAAGGTATCGGAGGGCAACTG
>CAZISZ010000150.1:0-3962 GCA_964542035.1 uncultured Ruminococcus sp.
ATTTTACGATATTGCCGACGGTAAGATAAGATACGACGGAATAAACATCAATAAAATTAAAAAAGACGACCTGCGACGCTCACTTGGGATAGTTTTGCAAGATACCAACCTTTTTACCGGAACAGTTATGGATAACATTCGTTACGGCAGACTTGACGCTACAGACGAGGAGTGTCGCGCGGCAGCCAAACTTGCGGGCGCTGATAACTTTATTGAACGCTTACCGGGCGGTTACTCAACTATGCTCACAAATAACGGTGCCAATCTCTCACAAGGACAACGTCAACTTATAGCCATAGCACGCGCAGCAGTAGCAGATCCTCCTGTAATGATACTTGATGAGGCCACATCATCTATTGATACACGTACGGAGGCTATAGTTCAACGCGGTATGGATAAGCTCATGGAGGGAAGAACGGTATTTGTTATCGCTCACCGCCTTTCCACCGTAATGAATTCCGATGTTATTATGGTGCTTGATCACGGTCGTATCATAGAGCGTGGCAATCATGATAAACTCATAGCGGAACGCGGAACCTACTATCGTCTCTATACAGGCGCATTTGAGCTGGAATAAAGCAAAATAAAATATCATTTAACCCGCGGGCGATCCGATGTCGCCCGTGGGATTTTTTATAAAATTGCCTCAATTGGAAAATATTTCAAAAATGTTTTGCCGCATCGGGGAGATAATACTTTATGTGACAATAAAGGATGACCGTTAAAAATATAAATCGAAATCAAAAGCCTTCGTTTCGCACGAAGTTATGGTTGAAAAAATGATAATAAAATTTAAACGAACACTTTATATACTGCTTACAGTCTCGGTGATGATAACAGGTACTATGATGCATATCGGCGCCACCGACAACAAGAGCTGTAATTGGTATTGCATAAGAACCAAAGACAACCTGCGCCCACCGTGTCCAGCCGAACTTGCGTTTATAGAAAAATACGGTGGGTATTATATCGATGAAAAAAGGCGGGATAATGACAGTGATCGAGTGGTATACCTGACATTTGACGCTGGATACGAAAACGGAAATGTTGCCAGGGTACTTGATACTTTACGCGAAAAGCAGGTCACCGGTGCGTTTTTTATACTTGGTAATCTGATAACATCCGCACCGGATCTTGTTCGCCGCATGAATGCCGAGGGACACACTGTCGGAAATCACACCTATCATCATCGCGACATGAGTCGTCTTGACGGAGAAGCGTTTGACCAAGAGTTGAGTTCTCTTGAAGAAGCGTATAAAAAAGCCACCGGCTGTGAACTTTCCAAATATTACAGACCTCCCGAGGGCAGATTTTCGGAGACAAATTTGAAACAAGCAAACGACCTCGGATATTCCACCGTATTTTGGAGTTTTGCCTACGCAGATTGGGATAATAACAACCAACCGAACAGGGATGCCGCTGTAAAAAAGATACTTGAAAATGTTCATAATGGCGCAGTACTCCTATTGCATCCGACATCAAAAACAAATGCTGATATTCTTCCGCAAATAATCGATGCCCTACAGGCTGACGGTTACCGTTTCGGCACGCTTGACGAGTTATGTTCACAACAACCCCAACCATTATCGGAGCGCAATGCAGTAAGTCAAAAGCGTGAAAAAAATCACATGCGCATTTTTGAGAATACACCGATTGAATAATGAATCCGATGGCTTATGTAAGTCGCACGCAGCGCCGGGCATTCTGTTTGGCATTTTGCTTGACAGTATTTCAAAGTCTGACACCAATAGTTTCGGTAACCGCTACCGCGGCAAGACATGGCGGCTCCGTTTATAATAATATCTCCGATGAGTGCCGTGTTTTTTCACACGGTGACGAAAGTTCGGGAAGAATAGCGTTGACATTCGATGACGGTCCCGACCCGGATATAACCCCAACAATACTCGATGTACTAAAACGATATAATGTAAGAGCCACGTTTTTTGTAATAGGTCAAAATGCGGAAAGATCTCCGAACCTCATCGACCGAGAACTTGCAATGGGGCACGAGATAGGAAACCACACTTATACTCATAAGTATTTGGGTCGCGCCGAAGACGCAGTGACGGAAACCGAAATATATGAATGTGATTCCAGACTTTTCGAACACAACGAGTACACAGCGCGCCTTTTTCGTCCCCCCGGAGGCATCATGAACGAACGCATAAAAAGCGTGTGCTCCTCCATGGGATACAGTGTTGTGCTTTGGAGTATCGATACCCGAGATTGGAGCGGTATAAGTGCCGATGCTATATCTGCGGAAATACTTGAAAATGTTCGTGACGGCGCGGTAATATTGATGCATGACGGTGTGCGCGGTCATACCGCAGAGGCACTTGATGTTATTCTGCCTCGGCTCGCGGCACTGGGATATGAATGCGTTACGGTTTCCGAACTCATAGGATGATCATTCACAAAAAAGCCCCTCGGCAACGCATAACTGAATTGTTCATGCGTTAGCCAAGGGGCTTTGTGATGTATATTTACGGCAACTTATTTATTTTTTCATGCTATTGATATTATTTTTTATTCGTTTTCTGCGTCTTCGTCATATTCGTATTCTATCTCAACCGACGCGTTGTCTCCGCTATCTTCCGGTACTGTTCTTATCATGTATTTTTCAATTACCGGATAAGCACCGTAGGTCTGTAACAAGGTAAGACTCGGCAAGAGATAAAACAGCGGGAACACAAGCGGAACCACGATATTGAACGGACGGAAGATTATAAAGAGCAGCGCATTTGCAGCCAACAACGCAACTATCCCCAATACAGCCATAAGATTGCGTTTTATTCCGAGTACGGAGAAAATGAGAGCATTTTTAAAGATCTTACCGATCTTCATGTCGAACGTGACTAACATAAGGTATATATAAAAGCGCATAAAAAAGTATATTATGCACAACGCGCAAACAGCAAAAAACATAAAATCAAGCCAAAACGTTCCGCCCACCTGAATACAATAAAGTATATCTACGGTAAGTATGGCAGTTACAAGTGCATCTATAATGCCCATCAAAAGTCCCTGCTTCCAATTACGCTTTATCGCATACATAAAATCGCTGAAAACAAACACAGGTTCACGTCTGAACATACTGCGAGAACAATATACCGCACCCACATGCACAACTCCCCAAATAAGCAACACTACCACCGCCATGGCAACGCAGGTGTATATACCGCCTGCCCCCATAACGTGTAAGTCTATTTGCTGACCGAATATTCCGAGCAATGATACAAGGGCAGGGGAGTAACTGTACATGTACGACCCATATAGCGTTGTATATACGGTACTTTCCTGTGACGGCGTGGTTCCGCTGTTGACATAGATAAATATGATGACAATAAACGGCACCAACAATAAAAGCATTGGCAGATTAAGAGACAACAAACGACTGAAGTTTCTTGCGTAAAACTTAGGCATACTGCGTAGATTCGGCACAAACGGCTTTTCTTTTTTCGCATCCGGCTTGTTTGGATGAAAGAAATCATAAAGTTTTGAACCGAATGATTTTTTTTCGTTTTTCATTTTTTATTTTGACCTCATTTTATTTTTACATTTTATATCGGAACACCCATCTAAGCCATCACATAGTTAGAAGGTGTATTACCAACAGATAAATTGCTTTTGTTATCAGCACAGCGCCTTCCGCGGCAATACATATAATCAGATACGTACCGAATCTTGCCGTAAAGACACCCCCGGAATTCATTTCAAAGAGACTGTGAAACACAACTGATGCCCGCTCCGCAAAAACCGAAAAGAACACGAGCATAACAGAAAGCAGTGATGAAAACAAAAAATATGCCACAGCGCACGCTCCGCCGTGTTTGGTTTCAAACACATCGCCGGCGGCAAGCGTTGCAAGCACACCACCCGACACACCGAGACCGACACCTCTTGCCATTATAAGCAAAGTACAACCTTGGCGGCATATATAGCTGACTCCGAACAGCGCGACG
>CAZISZ010000151.1:0-3959 GCA_964542035.1 uncultured Ruminococcus sp.
GTCATTGACTATGATACTGTGCTTGAGACTTCGACGCATGCGTCAAAGATGGGAGGCTCGCAGATCTATCTCAAAGAGGGCGAAAAAATGACGGTGGATGATTTGCTCAAAGCTGTGGTGATATCTTCCGCAAACGATGCCGCAGTCGTGCTCGCCGAGGCAGTAGCGGGCAGCGAAGCGGCGTTTGTTGCGGCAATGAACCGCCGAGCCGCGGAACTCGGTATGTGCACGGCACATTTTGAAAACACCAATGGGCTTGATGATACTGTGGAACGGCATCTTTTGTCTGCGCGCGATATCGCTATCATGTCACGTGAACTTATGAGGCATGATGAGATACTCAAATACAGTTCCACATGGATGGATACAGTGCGTGACGGCAATTTCGGGCTTACCAATACAAACAGACTCATCCGTTTTTACCGCGGTGCCACGGGGTTGAAAACGGGCTCGACATCAAAGGCGGGTTTTTGCATGAGCGCAACCGCGGAAAGGGATGGTGTAAGTTTTATTGCCGTTATAATGGCGGCACCGAGTCGTGATGCGAGAAACACAGCCGCTGCCGCACTGCTTGATTACGGTTTCGCAAATTACGGTGTGTACAAATATCCTGCGGGAGCAGACGAGAATATAGCGCTGACGGGCGGTAATGTCGAGAGTGTGGGTACGGAGGTCGGCGGTGCGTCTTTTGTGATCAAAAAGGGCAGGGAGGCAGATGTTATCGTATCGCGTGATTTGCCGGTGACGCTTGCCGCGCCGATCAAGGCGGGAGATGTGGTAGGCAAACTCACTTTCACTCTTGACGGTAATACGCTCGGAGAGTGCGCAATCACAGCCGGAGATACCGTTGATAGAATAACTATGTCGGAACTATGGCGGCGTCTTATTCACGAGTTTTTTATGCTGAAAAGCGTCAAATAATTCTGATATTTGCGATTATTAAAAAATAAAAGCGCTAAACGTGTAAAAAAAACGCCAAGGGTGTTGAAAAAAAGTCGATTTGGTGATAAAATATATATTGATATTTTTTGATTATCTTGTGTTTTATACAGGAAAGGTGTGCAAAAATCATGACTTTAAATCTCAGCGAAAAATTTGTATCTTCTTTTGTGTCCCGCGATGATCTTGAGGCTGTTCGCCCCGAGGTAGCGGCGGCAGATAACGCATTGCGTAGCGGCACCGGAGCAGGTTCCGAGATGCTCGGTTGGCTTAATCTGCCGGATGCGTATGACCGCGATGAGTATGCAAGAATAAAATCCGCCGCCGAGCGTATTAAAAAGCTTTGCGATATCTTTATTGTTATCGGTATCGGCGGTTCATATCTCGGTTCGCGTGCGGTAATAGAATTTTTAAGATCTCCTCGCCACAATCGTTTGGTAAAGGATGCACCGGAGGTTTTCTTCTCCGGGTGTAATATAAGTTCCTCGGATCTTTCGGAACTTTTGGAACTTTGCGAGGGTAGGGATGTTTGCATTAACGTGATTTCAAAGTCGGGTACAACCACCGAGCCTGCCGTGGCTTTCCGCGTTTTCCGTTCTCTGCTTGAAAAGAAGTACGGCAAAGCCGGCGCCGCAGAGCGTATATTCGTAACCACCGACCGCGAACGCGGAACCCTTAAGTCGTTTGCGGATCGCGAGGGATACGAAACCTTTGTGGTTCCGGATGATGTCGGCGGCATATATTCGGTTCTCTCCGCTGTCGGTCTTCTTCCCATTGCCGTATCCGGTGTTGATATTGATGAACTTATGGGCGGCGCGGCAGATGCAATGCACGAGTTGACCTCCTCGGATATCGATAAAAACCCCGCATATAAGTACGCGGCTATCAGAAACATACTCTATCGCCGCGGCAAAAAACTTGAGATACTTGTCGGATACGAACCTTACATGCTCATGTTTAACGAATGGTGGAAGCAACTCTTCGGAGAGAGCGAAGGCAAGGATGGGCGCGGACTTTACCCCGCGTCGGTTGTTTTTTCAACCGATCTGCATTCTCTCGGTCAGTTTATTCAAGATGGTGATCGCACCATGTTTGAGACAGTTATAGCGCTTGAAGATCAAGGTCCTGCCGTGATCATCCCCGAGGACAGCGAAAATGTTGACGGTCTCGGGTTCCTTGCCGGGAAGCCTCTCACATATGTTAACGAAACGGCGATGAAAGGTACTTTGCTGGCGCATGTGGACGGCGGCGTTCCCAATATCCTTTTGACTCTTCGTGACCGCTCCGCGCGTTCGCTCGGATATATGATCTACTTCTTCGAACTCGCATGCGCGATCTCTGGTTATCTGCTTGGTGTCAATCCCTTTAATCAGCCCGGAGTTGAGGCGTACAAGAAGAATATGTTCGCGCTGCTCGGTAAACCCGGCTATGAGGAGATGGCGGCGGAACTTGCCGGTAGGCTTGACTGATCATTTTTGCGGATATCTCGGATATTTTTTCTGTCAGTTTCGGCAAGGTGATCTAATTGGTCGGCTGTTTGAAAATATAACCGTAATAACGTGTAATAAAAAAGCATAAAAAGTACTTGATTTTTAGGAATTTATAGTGTATAATATGATCAGTGAATGATATTCCGAAAAGCGGGGATGACATTGTACGATGCCATGTCGTGCATGCAAGCCGGCGTGAAAAAACGGGACATGTCCTAATACACTTTTTTCACGTTCTGTCGGTTGATCCGACAGCCGAGAAAGGTAGGGTAAAACCATATGCTTAAATTACTTATCGGAGTTAAGGGCTCCGGCAAAACCAAAACACTCATTGAAATGGTAAACGAAGCGGTTGCGTCCAGCGAGGGTTCCGTCGTTTGCATTGAAAAGGGCATAAAGTTGCGCTATGATGTCAGCCACAAGTGCCGCCTTATCAACGTTGACGAATATTATGTTTTTGATGCGGGTGCGCTTTACGGTTTTGTTGCGGGTATTCTTGCCAGCAATCACGATGTAACCCATGTATTTGTGGATTCCGCGTTGCGCATATGCAACAACGATCGCGAGGCGTTTGAACGTCTTCTGCATTCGTTGGATGAGCTTGCCGACAGCCATAAGGTGAACGTCGTTATGACTTCCTCGATTCCCGTTGAAGCTGCCGACGACACAGTAAAGAGATATATTTGAATCCAAACGGACCGCCGCCTGCCGGCGGCGGTCCGTATTTTATGCGATGTGATCCCATGAGTCGGGTCTTCCGCATGGCTTTTTGTAATTATCGCAAAATTCAAGACATATCGCAGAGCGTGAAAGGGTGGCTTCTCACGCCCATTTTAATAAAAACCAAATTAAAAAAAGTAAAACGCATACAAGAAAGGCAAGGATCCATAAAATGGCATACTTCTATCCCGAACCATCGCATACTTTCAGCGAGTACCTGCTTATTCCCGGATATACGACGCCCGAGTGTATTCCCACCAATGTTAACCTAAAAACTCCGCTTGTGAAGTTTCGGCGCGGTGAGGAGTCTGCTATCACCCTAAATATACCGTTGGTTTCTGCCGTTATGCAGTCGGTTTCTGATGACAGAATGGCAATAGCTTTGGCAAGAGAAGGTGGTATGTCCTTTATATACGGTTCTCAAAGCATAGCTGATGAGGCGGCCATGGTTGCTCGTGTTAAGAGTTACAAAGCGGGATTTGTGGTGAGCGATTCAAACCTTACCCCCGATAACACATTAGCAGATGTTTTGGCGTTGGTCGAGCGTAACGGTCACGGTACCATTGCAATTACCGATAACGGTCAGCATAACGGTCATCTTCTCGGTATCGTTACCGGACGCGACTATAGGGTCTCGCGTATGTCTACCGATACTAAGATATCCGAGTTCATGACTCCCCGTGAACGTCTTGTTACCGCTCCGGCAGATACCACCCTTAAGGTGGCAAACGATATCATTTGGGATAACAAACTCAACGCCCTGCCTATAGTTGACAGCGAGGACAGACTGTGCTATTTTGTTTTCCGTAA
>CAZISZ010000152.1:0-3929 GCA_964542035.1 uncultured Ruminococcus sp.
CCTACATACGGCGTCTCGAAAGAATCGCAAAGCGTGCAGAGCTCGGCGGCATTACATCCGAATCGACGATGCATAGAACCCTCAAATGTACCGTCTGTCATATTTTCAAAGGCGATGCCAATGCCGAGTTTTGCGGCTCGCTCGATATATTTGTCGTAGATTTTATGATTGTAGGCAAGATTGTGCCCAATATCGGTAGGATCCGAAAAATCCGTCACCGGGTGCGCAACAGCCCACTTAACTCCGAGTATTCCGCTTATCTCTATACATCGCCATGTGGTTTCAACAAAAAATTCGTTTTGCTCGCAACCGTCGGCATCCGATGCAAGATACGGCTTGTTTTTGGCATACGGTATATGCGATTGGGTGAATACAACCCCGAGTTTTGCCGCCTCATTACCTATGCGATCAACTATCGCCCGCCAACCGTCTCCGTTAAGCTCGGTTTCTCTCCGTTGCATGGCACACATGGAAAAATCCATTACATCAAAACCGATCTCGTGCGTTTTTCGTACAGATTCCAAAAACGCATTGTCACCGTATTTTGCGTAATCGTAAAAGAGATTCGTCATTGTCGAAAGTTTTATTTTGCCCGATGTTTTCATTTTATCTATAAACCCTTTTTATCATTTATATGCCTAACGCTTTTTTTGCCTCGCGCCTGCGTGCCGCAATAAGTGTATTTTTCATAAGCGTGGCAACGGTCATGGGTCCGACACCACCGGGAACAGGCGTAAGATAGCCTGCCACCGCCTCAACACTTTCCCTGTCGCAATCGCCGCACAGCTTACCGTACGAATCACGGTTCATTCCTACGTCTATAACCGCAGCGCCCGGTTTTACCATATCTCCGCGTATCAGACCCGCCGCTCCGACAGCAGACACCAAAATATCCGCACGGCGTGTGTGCGTGGTCAGATCGGATGTTTTGCTGTGGCATATTGTTACGGTGCCGTCGGCTGCCAAAAGCAGCGCCGCCATCGGTCGCCCCACTATATTCGACCGTCCTACCACAACGCACTCCCGCCCCGCTATAGGGATATTATAATGAGAGAGCATACGCATAATGCCTGCGGGTGTACACGGAAGAACCTCATCATCCAAAAAGCCGAGGTGACCCGCGTCGAGGTTACCGAAAGCATCAACATCCTTTTCGGCGGATATGGCAGCCACTATTTCCTCGGTATCGAAACTGCGCGGCAACGGCAACTGAATCAATATACCGTCTATACTGTCGTCGCAGTTTCGCTTTTCGATTTCGCTCAAAAGCGCCTCGTGCGAAATATCCGCGGGCAGAATAAGATCTTCGGATACAAATCCCACCTCGTCACAAGAGCGTATTTTGTTGCGTACGTAAATTGCAGATGCCGGGTCATCCCCCACTCTTATCACCGAAAGGCAAGGACGCCTTCCATATTTTTGTTCAAACTCGGATACACCGAGTGCAACCTCGCTTTTAACGAGTTTCGCCAAAGCTTTGCCGTCAATAATTACCGCCATTTTTTCTTCCTTTCGGTCTGCTTATCTTTTATTTATCAAAAAGCAAATGCGGAGTGCCGCGCCGAGATTCAACTCGGCACAGCGCCTCCGCTTTATCGATGGATCAAACGGTGTCGTGTTTGTCGGCGGATATATTATCATCCGAACCGCCGTCTTCGTCACCGCTGTCGCAATCATCGCTCTTATCGTTGTCATGATCGTCCTCATTATCAGATATAAGCGCCGAATATGAGCTTTCGGGAGCGTTGGCACCGGTTTCTTCGACAATCAATACACCATTCCCGGCAACGACAAATTGCGGACGTGTAGAATGCTTTATTGCTCTTATATGAAAGATAAGAGTCAACACCGCACCCACAGCAAAGCACAATGCGCCGACGAGCTGAGATATTCTTATTCCTCCCGCGTAAAGACTGTCTGTGCGAAGCCCTTCAATAAACATACGTCCGAATCCGTACCATGTTATATACCACAAAAACACTTCGCCGTCAAAGCGTTTTTTGCGATAAAAAGCATTGATGATCAAAAATCCAACCAAATTCCACACCGATTCATACAAAAATGTCGGGTGTGCGGTAACGGAATAAAACCAATCGTCATGCTTCACCTCCATGCGCATTACATAAAGCAAGCTCCCCTCTGTAGGAGTGGCACCAAACGCTTCGCCGTTAAAAAAGTTGCCCCAGCGACCGAGTATTTGACCTATCATGACTCCGGGAGCTATCATGTCATAGCACTTTAACGTGTTTATCTTTTTTATCTTTGTAACCGCAAGGATAGCCAACGCGCCGCCTATTATCGCACCGTAAATTGCTATACCGCCACGCCAAATAGCAATATAATCTACAAACGATTTGTAGTTACCTCCGTTACCATTACCTATTATATCAAAAAGAACATAATAGAGTCTTGCGCCGACAATGGCAATGATAACGGCATATATCGCAAGATCCAGAAGGTCATCGATTATGATACCCTCCTGCTTCGAACGATAATATGCGTAAAAAAACGCCAAGATGATACCGAGTGTAATAATTATACCATACCAACGAACTTCGATACCACCCATTATCGGGATGGTAAACGCTACCTTATTAACGGTAAACTGTTCGATACCGAGTCCCGGAAAACCAATTGTAACCATCGCTGCAATTCCTCTTTGTTTGATTTATAATGTTATAGTAAAATTTAATTTTTTAAGTTATCGGAAAGTTTTATCCGTCGGTCAGACTACCGGGACCATCCAACGATATCTTATCCCCGAGATATGTCGGTTTCGGCTTTATTTGGACCATAAAGAAATCCTTAAATCTTGCAACGCATTCTCGCAGATCACGATAGTTCTGCCCGCGGTAGGACCTCAGGTCCGCACTGACGCCGTATGCCTCAAGCCCCAGTTTTTCGGCTATATAGAGCGCACGGTATATGTGATATTCTTGCGATACTATAAGCACCTTTTCCGCCCCGAAGATGTCCCTCGCACGATATATGCTCTCATATGTTGAAAAGCCCGCATGATCGCAAAACACCGCATCGGAATCCACCCCGGCATTGGTTGCGGCAAGCTTCATTGCGCCGACTTCATCGTAATCACTGCGACCGTGGTCTCCCGACATAAGCAAACGATCGGACGCACCGCCGTTATACAAAGCGATGCCGGTATCTATCCTGTCGGACAGCATATCGGACGGCGAACCGTCACTGCGCACACCCGCCCCGAGAACGAGAATACAATCAAACCCTCCCATGGCAACAGCCGCCTCGTGAGATATAACTCGGTCCCTCTCTGCGTAAACAATCGCCGTACTGACCACAGGGACGGCAACAGCCGCCATTATCGCTAATTCCAAGCATATGCAAAGAAGTGCCGTTAAAACTCGGCGAATGTTTTTCCCGTGTTTTTCAACCGAAATAATGCGTTTTTTATTTACCTTGTTTTTCATTTTGTATGTTTTTAGTTTATTCTCCCGCAGTGTCGCGATCTGTCTTTGCTACAGCCGCCTTTGTCGGTTTCAAGACTCTTTCATTATTATTATAATGCGTTATTTCCGCCCTGTCAATAGACAGACTGTTAAGAAAAATCCCATTATTTCTATTATGCGGCATCTGTCATATTTTTCATCGAAAAAGTCAAAGGCAGAGCAAAACGGTCGTCCCGAGTCGGGACGACCGTAATATTTACAGTTTTTATTTTTCCTCAAGACCGAGCTTTTTGATAAGCATATCAACAGCGCCGTCAAGGTAGTCGGTCTTATCATCCAAAAGCTCAAGCGCTCCCTTATCGCAAAGAGCGGCAAGGCGACGATCAAGCGGCATACGCGCCAAAAGATCATACCCGAATTCTTCGGCAATGCTGTCAATATGACTCTCGCCGAAAATATCAATATGTTTACCGCAATCGGGACAAACCGCATAACTCATATTTTCGA
>CAZISZ010000153.1:0-3909 GCA_964542035.1 uncultured Ruminococcus sp.
GCCTCTCGAGCTATCGCCGCGGCAATACCGTCTATTGTCTCCACAGCATTGTGCAGGTAAAACACCTGCCCGCCGCGGCGCAACTCTCGCTTTATGGCATCCATGATTATCATATCATCGTGCTCAAGCACATACGTCTGTACCGGCAAACGGTCGCCCGGCGCTTCATCCAACACAGAAATATCGCGTATTCCCGTCATTGCCATATTCAGCGTGCGCGGTATCGGCGTTGCGCTGAGAGAAAGAACATCCACATTTCCCGCAGCCTGCTTTATCTTTTCCTTTTGAGCAACGCCAAAGCGCTGTTCCTCGTCAACTATAAGCAGACCGAGATTATTAAATTTTATGTCTCCCGACAGTAATCGATGCGTGCCTATTATGAGATCGATATCCCCGCGCGCTATATCCGCGATGATCTTTTTCTGCTGTTTATCGGTACGGAAGCGCGACAGCATCTCGATGTTGACGGCAAATGCTCGCATACGGCTTGTTGCCGTTTGGTAATGCTGGAGCGCAAGTATTGTGGTGGGAACCAACAATGCCACCTGCTTGCCCGCAACTATCGCCTTGTAAGCGGCACGCAGCGCGACCTCGGTCTTACCATAGCCCACGTCTCCGCAAAGCAGACGATCCATGGGACGCGCGCGTTCCATATCCTCTTTGATGTCATCGGTAGCATCAAGTTGAGCCGTGGTCTCCTCGTATTCAAAAGCAGATTCGAAATCGCGTTGAAAATCATCATCTTTCGGGAAAGCAAAGCCCGGACGGCGCATGCGCTCGGCGTAAAGGCGTATAAGTTCTTTGGCTATATCCTTGAGTGCGGCCTTGGCGCGCGCCTTGGTCTTTCCCCATTCGGTTCCTCCGAACTTTGAGAGTCGCAGTGTGTCGTCATCGGCGCGTGCTCCGATGTATTTTGTTACCTTATCCAGCTTTTCCACCGGCATAAAAAGCTTATCCGAGCCGGCGTACTGTATGGTAATATAATCGCGCGTAACACCGTCCGATTCCATCGTGGTGATACCGAGATAACGACCTATTCCGTGCGTTTCATGCACAACGTAATCTCCGACCGTAAGATCGGCATATGAAAGTATTTGCTGTGTGGCAGACTCTCTCTTTTTGCGTTTTTTTGCGCGAGCGGAAGCAGAGACCGCCCCCGTGCGCGACTCGGAAAGCAAGGATATAACCGCTATGCGGGGAACAGTCATCTCAAACGGAGCGATGGGAGCGGTAGATATCACCGCCGCCTCGCCGCGGCGTATAGTATCAGGATCAAGCGCTGTACCGTCTCCCGCGTAGTCAACCTTAAAACCAAACTCCCGCAACAATGCCGCATAATTTTGCGCCGACGACTCGCTGCCCGCCATTATAACAGTTCGGAATCCGCTCTTTACGTAATTTTCAAGCTCCTCGCGCAAAAGCGTATCGTTACCGGCGCAACTGAGCGAGTGCTTGGTGCGAAAACCGTAAAGCCCGCCGAGTTCGGAGCCTGACATTCCCTGCATGAGAGAATCCAACAATACGGTGGTATGCTTTGATATAAAATGAGTAAAGCGCGCAGCGGGTGCGCTGTATTCGGCATATTTTCCCGCTATCATACCGGAGGCTACCATCTCCTCCGCTTCTTTCGCAGCATGCCATTCCGCCGCCTTTATGCGATCGGCAACAGCGGCGTTTCCGCGAACCAGGCAAAGCGACATAGCAGAAAAATAATCGAGCAGACATGCCTTTTCCGGATATATCAAAGATATATACTTATCAAGAAAATGCACATCGCTCCCGGATGTCAAAGCGGCATCGATTGCGGATAATTCCGCGTCCAACTCCTCCGCCACACGCGCGTCCTTTGTCTTTTTGCACAACGATTTTACTGCCGCACGGACAGCCGTAAGTTCTTCGCGCCCCGCGATTATCTCACGCGCGGGAGCGAGAGTTGCCGCCTTTATTTGCTCCGTAACACGCTGTGTGGCGGTATCGAAAAGCCCCATGCGATCGATCTCATCGCCGAAAAATTCCACCCTCAGCGCAAACGCTCCGCCATCGCGACTTCCGTCGGCGCGCACTATACGCATAGACGGCGCGGCAACGTCAACTATGCCTCCGCGAACGGCAAACTGCCCCGCGCCCTCAACAAGTCCCGCAGAACCGAGCATCTCTCCGCTCGGTGCGTCCGCGCGGACATATCCCGCCGCGACAAGCGCATCCGTAAGCGCCGCAATACCGCCGCCACCGCCATCGTCAAGCGACAGTGTAATGAGCGCTCCCGACAACTCGGATGGCGGCATAGTATAACCGACCGCCGCATCCGGTGTTGTAAGAATAACGTCAAAAAGCCCGCCCGTTATACCGAAAAGGATACCCAGACGGTTATGTTCAAACTCACGCGAGGCGGTCATATTGTAAAAATTAAGGTCTCGTACCGGATAGAATGCCGCACGCAGACCCATTGATGTGGCAATGGATGCCAAACGCAAACATTCCTTTTCCTCCGGGCATACGATCACAACCGGACGGCCGCCCGGCATATCCTCCGTCAGAGCGGCACAAAGAGC
Source organism: uncultured Ruminococcus sp. (assembly GCA_964542035.1). Taxonomy (GTDB): domain Bacteria; phylum Bacillota; class Clostridia; order Oscillospirales; family CAG-272; genus CAG-390. Next base: position 2,553 of record CAZISZ010000153.1, read on the forward strand.
GTCGCATGCGCCCTCGCAAAGTCCGGTAATCAGAACGGGCTTGGGATCCGCTCTGCGTTGTACGCCTATAGCAGCCAAAAGCTGAGCATATTCGGGATCTGCCCTCACCGCCCCGGTAAAAATGCTGCGCTGATTTGCGGTCTCCGTTTTCATATTATAAAGTTTACGACTTTTGCAACGGCAAAAGTTCTCCCCATCGATCTTGCATGTTATTTGACATTTTTGCTTTTTTTCGCTTGTTTATCATCTCAGGCATTCGGTTTATCCTCTTCGCGGCGGGCATGGCAGTTACAAAGTTGCTGTGCGCGATCAAGCTCGCCGGCAACCAGAAGTTCGCATCCGTCCGTGGCAACGTCAAAAGCCGGCAACAGCGCAGCGCGGTCATCGGCGTTAAAGCGAGAAAGCACCCAATCGGCTATATCCATCTCCGGATGCGGTTTTGCGCCGACTCCTATACGCAAACGCAAAAACTCCTCTGTTCCCAACTGTTTTATGATGCTCTTAAGACCGTTGTGTCCGCCGGCACTTCCGCGGGTACGTATGCGCAGATGACCGACGGGAAGATTGGTGTCGTCCACAAGTATAAGTATATGGTCGGGCTTGATCTTATAGAACGCCGCCGCTTCGCGCACGGCGTCGCCCGAGGCATTCATCATGGTCATGGGCTTCATGAGAAGCACTTTTTTACCCGATACGGTCGCCTCCCCCGTCAGCGAATTGAACTTTGCGCGGTCAACGCGCGTCCCAATTCGGTCGGAAAGCATATCCATGCAAAGAAAGCCCGCATTATGCCGTGTTATCTCATATTCGCGTCCTGGATTGCCGAGTCCCGCTATGATCCATGAGATCGACTCGCCCGCCGCAGATGACGCATCATCCTTTTTTTCTATCTGTTTAAAAAGTTCGAAAATATCCGTCATTTGATTTTCTCCGTTCGTTTGTTTCGTGTTGATTTCGTTTTATCATCGTTGGTGTTCCACGCTCACTTTTCGCTCTTCTTTATCGGAGAGTGGATTTATCGCCACGCCGAACGGCTCGCCGGGAGGATCCCGCCGAGTTCGGCATGGTGCCGCGCACCCTTATTTTTACCTTTAGTAATTATACCTCCGCGGGATACTTTTGTCAAGACAATTCCTTATTATCATTGTTTTTTCAATTTCAACTGACAAAAAAATAACGATGTTCAAAAAAAATTTACTACTTTATTTTGTAATGGGTAGATATCAAAACCAAAGTATGGTATAATAACTGGTGGTCAATTTTGCACGACATATTGAAAATCATTATACGGAGGAAATTCCAAATGGCAAAAAAATATTGCTACCTGTTTACAGAGGGCGACGCTTCCATGCGTGAG
>CAZISZ010000154.1:0-3861 GCA_964542035.1 uncultured Ruminococcus sp.
GCGCGGTAGCTTTATCATCGGTATCTATGTTGGGTTAAAAAAACGCGGTATTTTAACTGTATTTGTTACGCCGCGGCTGACTATAAGTCGTCCGCCGTCATACATACCCGCGGTGTATTTTGGAAAAAGTCCTTGTCCCGGCGCAAATATACCGCGCCCGAAAAATTCCCATTGACCTCCGTGCGCATGCCCTGCTACCGTAAGCTCTATATCGGTGCTTTGTATATAGTTCGGGTAATATTCGGGATGATGACAGAGCAGTATGCGTGGAGATGGTAATGAGGCAAATCGGTGTATAGCATTAAGATCCGGCGGCGGTGTTTTTTCAATATCCGAGCGGTATTCGGTGAAAAAACCGGATGTAAGTCCGCAAATGTTTATTCCGCAAAAATTCGTGCTTGTATTGTCAAGCAGTGTAACGCCGATCTCGGCAAGTTTGTCTCTGTCTTGTTTATCAATGTGCCTATCATGGTTGCCAAGCGACATAAATACAGGTTTTTGTAATTCTGTCGTAAGCCGTTTCAAAAATGCCACGACATCTTCTTGCCGTCCGCGAGTGTCAAAGATATCGCCGGGCATCAATATCGCATCGGGATAAAGCTCTTCTGCCGTGTTCGCAAGAGAGACCGGTATTTTGGCGTGCAGATCGGATATAACGCAAAAACGGAAGTCCTTTGACATCCCGCCACCGATATCTGCTGTGATGTTTGTTATCTTCATTTTCTGTATTTCATCGACTTAAAACCACCGTTGCGATGGTCCTTAATAGCGGGTCGGCGTATATCGCCGACCCGCTTTGAATGTATTTTAAATAACGGTTGGATCAAAGACCGAGATTTTCGCGGATAAAATCGGGGCGGTTGGTGATAAGCGCATCGCAACCCGCATCGGCAAGCATCTTGGCAACATCCGCATCATCTACAGTCCAGGGGTGAACGCGAATACCGAGTTCATGGCAAAGATCAACATAACCCTCGTACAGAGATATCTGATTATAGCGAGGATGAGAAGCAAGTGCGCCCATGTTGCGGCAGTAATCCCATGCCTTTACCATGTTAAATCCGTAAAGAGGGGCAACAAATGCCGAGGGGTTTACTCGGAGCATACGTGCAAGCTGCTCGTGGTCGAAAGAAGAGTAGAGAACGCCGTCCTGCATGTTATGTGCCTTAACGCTGGCGTCCAGCGCAGCGGGCATTTCGGGATCGGCGGATTTTATCTCGATGTTAAGAGTCATACCGTTGCGGCGGCAGATCTCAAGCACCTCATCGATGGTGGGGATACGTGTGCCCTTGTAACGCGCGTCGGTCTTAATGCCGAAATCAAATACGCTCAGTTCGTCATATGTGTAGTCGGTAACAAGCCCCTGTCCGTTTGATGTACGGTCGATTTTGGCGTCGTGCAGGACCATTATCTTGCCGTCCTTTGAAAAATGCACGTCTGTTTCACAGCCATCCGCTTTAAGTTCGGCAGCAAGTTCAAAGGAGGGAAGAGTGTTTTCCGGAGCGTAGGCGGATGCACCGCGATGCGCCCATATCAGTGTGCGGGGAGTAAGTGTTTTAGACATTTTCGTTATTTCCTTTCGATTAAATAATTGTCGTTGATTTTTATCGCATGTCATCGCTCGGTTTATCGCCGCGCAATGCAGCTATTTTTGCTTCAAGCTGTGCGGTCTTATCTTCAAGTCGGCAAAGCTGTTGAGCCACGGGGTCGGGAAGGTGTATCTGGTCCAATTCCTCGTTGCAGTTGGTTATTTTAACTCCGTCACGTCTTACAACGCGGGCTGGGATACCCACGGCGGTGGCATTGGCGGGTATCTCTTTCAGCACTACGGCTCCCGCGGCTATTTTTGCATTGTCGCCTATGCGAAATGGACCGAGTACCTTGGCGCCCGCGCCTATCATAACATTGTTGCCGAGGGTGGGGTGCCGTTTTCCGCTGTCCTTGCCCGTTCCACCGAGAGTTACGCCTTGATAAAGCGTACAATTGTCGCCTATTTCTGCAGTTTCGCCTATAACAACACCCGTTCCATGGTCGATCACAAGCCCGCGTCCTATCTTGGCACCGGGGTGTATCTCAATACCGGTTATAAACTTTGCAATCTGGCTTACCGCACGTGCCGGAAAATAGTGCTGTCCTATATATAATTTGTGAGCCACGCGGTAGGCGAGTATTGCATGCACGCCGGAATATAAAAGCAACACCTCGATATCGTTTCTTGCAGCCGGGTCGCGTGCGCGAACGGCGGCAACGTCGGTTTTTATCTCATCGCTTATCGAATCGGCTATGCGCCGCAAGTGCGGGAGTTGTTTTTTTGCTGCCTCAAGACCATGCTGTGCCAGCTTTGCCGTTGTGCATGCAATTTTTTTTGTGCTTTTGGCGATGTGCTGCCAAAGCTCACGTCCCGTATCTTTTAAAGTTGTATCGCCATTGATACTTAGAGGCTCGGGCGAGTTTGAAAATTCTATTTTAATGCTAAATTTCATACGGTTACAGATCCTCCTTGTTTGATGGTAAAGAGATCTATGTTTATATTGTGTGTTATTCGGCAAGCTCGCGCAGTTGTCGCAGATCTTTGCCGGAAAGCTTAAATTTGTGAATATCCTCGCCTCCGGTGTATATACGCATAGCGCCGTACGGGCGGCGGCTGTAATCTATATCGCCGATGTAGTAAACGTCTACATATACCGCAAGTACTGTCTCATCCTCAATTGACGGTACATCGTCAAATGTAAAGCGGCGGTAGGAGTACAGCGGTTTAGTGTCGCTTATAACATCGGTAGGATGTATTCGCAATATTTTTACCGCATCGAGATCCTCCCAGTAAGTTTCGCCGTTATCGTTAAGATTGTCCGGTGTGCGGTCAATTATTACGCGTAGGGTAACATCGTACCAATCAAGATTCTTATCGGGTTCTTCGTTGAGGTTGTAATCTGTGGCCAAAGACCGCAGTGTGCTGTCATTGTAGCGGAAAATAATCTGTACCTGATCGGCGGTGGGGAAGAATACGGAACTGGTTGTGGTAAAATAACCGTAGTTGTAGCCTTCCTCGTCGTCGTTTTCATGCGTTATAACATTCTCGATTTGTGAGAGAGCGCGAAGTTCTCCGTTTTCGCGATATGCGGCAATAAGCTTATCGTTGATTGCGAGCGCTTTCATGGATGAGGGGTCACCGGATGAGAACATGCGTAAAAGCAAAAGTCCTATTGTGCCGAAAACAATGGTGAGCGCAATTATTCGTATTGCTTTTTTGATTATACGCCATGTGCGCCAAAACGGTGTGTCTGGGCGCTCAAAACCGTATTCTTCTTCGTCGTATTCGTCTTCGTCGAACATTTTTTAAAATCCTTTCTTGGTTTTGGGAGATGGATACGAGCCGAGGTGTCAAGAGAGTTTCATGTCTCCGTCTTTTATCCAACCTATGCGATGCAGGATAAAATAGAACAGATAAGAGAGCAGTGCGGGGAGAATAAAGCATATAAGGATAAGTCCTACCCAATCAAATACACCGACGGAGGACGGATAACCGTTTGCTTTGTCATACCACCCGAGGGCTATGCCTATGGGACCGAGTAGTCCACAAGTCCCCATACCGGAGTTTATGGCGGCACCGTACATGCGCATTTTAAATACGCATGTGGCGAGCGGACCTGTAATTGCCGAAGCAAGTGTAGGAGGCAACCATATGGCAGGGTGTCTTATAATGTTGGGCATTTGAAGCATGCTTGTGCCTATGCCCTGCGAGAGCAAACCTCCCCATCCGTTATCTTTAAATGAGATAATCGCAAAGCCGACCATCTGTGCACAGCAACCGGCAACCGCAGCACCGCCCGCAATTGCCAGTCCTTCGGATGAGCCTTGAGC
>CAZISZ010000155.1:0-3857 GCA_964542035.1 uncultured Ruminococcus sp.
CGAAACGACAGCAAGCCCCCGCCGTTATATTTATTAAGCGAACGGAGGCTTACTGTACGCTTCGCCGCGTCTCTGTACCTCGTTAAAAAACTATTGATTTTTATCTCTTGCTGATGTATAATATAAATGAAGTAATATTTGCCGCGCAGATGGCGGCGAAAGGATGTGCCCATGCCCAAAACAAAAAAGAGTCGTGAGCCCGAGATAAACCTCTCCGCACAAGACGAGACCACAATGAAGGACACCCGCGAAACCGAGAAAAACTCAGACGTACTTTCCAACGCTCCCACCGGAACAATTGTAAGAAAACACAGCGGAGTTAATGCAAAATTGCTTTTACGCCGCCTTACCGTTACCGCGGTATGCACCGCATTTGCCGTTGTGCTTAAATGCTTTACAAATCTTGCCCTTAACATTCCCGCGCTTGGGATAAAAGTCGGCTTCGGAGGTATTTTCACATTTTTCCCCGCCGCGGTCTGCGGTCCTCTTTGGGGAGGAGCGGCATGCGCCCTTTCTGATCTTTTAGGGCATTTTATCGCGCCGGACGGTGCGTATATTCCATGGCTGACAATAACCGCGTTTGCCGGAGGGTGCATTATAGGCGTTCTTTGGCGCGTGGTAGGGCGGCGTTATTCCCGACCGCTGCGCGTGGCGCTGATATCATTTTTTGCCGTTGTACTGTTTTTCGGTCAGTACGCCACGATCTCGCTGAACAACGACGGGGTTATCAACGGCATCACTGCGGTAGCTTCCGAGTTGCCGACTCGCTCCGAGCTCGACGAGACAGAGCTTTCGTCCGTCTCACGCTTTGTTGTAGGACTGTCGCGTTACTCTAAGGACTCAAAAAACATAACTCTTAAAACTCTGTCGGACGGAGCCGCGGCGATTCCCGCCTCGCTGACGATAGACGGCGAGGAGCGCAACGTAACCGCCGTTGCCTCGGGCACGTTTGAAAACGCGGGCGAGCGGCTGTATGTTCCCGCCACCTGCAAAACAATACCCGACAACGCGCTCGGAGACCGCGACCCCGCCACTCTGACGATCGTCGCCGCCGAGGGCAGCCCCGCCGCGACTTTTGCAAAAACCGTGGGCGCGAATATCGAATACATAAGCGAAGACGACGCGAAAGACCTTGCGGTTCTGCTCCCCGCGCTTGAGGGTATAGACGAACACGCAACAATTGAATACGAGGGCTTTGCCTTTACGCAATCGGATACATACCGCAAAAATCTTGCCGGAAATATAAACTTCGCAACCGTCGGATGCACTGTCATCGGCATTGCTGGCATTCTGTTTGTGGTACTTAACATTTTAACCGTCTCGATCGAAAATCGCAGGCAGGGCAAAGATGGCGGCAACCGCAGTTTTATGTTCCTTAAGATCGCCCTGTGCGTAACGGTGGCGGGACTTGTCGTTACCACCGTAAACACCTTTATACTGCGCATATACCTTCCCGCGTGGAGCGGTCGCGCGATCTTAGTGCTGTTGATCCCGCGCGTAATAGAGGAAGTAGTGGTTCGCTTGTTCCAAGCTTACGTTATTTCGCTTTTGATGATCAATGCAGAGCGTGCAATAAACAAAATATTTCCCGACTCTTTAACCAAACAGCATAAATAAAATGCCGCCGCGCGGAGAAACGGAGCCCAACATGAAGCGACAAATGATATTTATTATGACCGATACGCAGCGTTCCGATATGATAAGCTGTGCCGCAAACACCGGACTTTCCACCCCCTGCATCGATGCGCTTGCAGCCTCCGGAGTGAGATACGATCGCGCCTACACCACGCAACCCGTGTGCGGACCCGCACGATCAGCCTTGTTTACCGGTCTTTACCCCTCCGCCAACGGAGTATCCGCCAACTGCGCGCCGCTCGGGGATAATGTGCACACCATAGGTCAACGTTTGCGCGACGCGGGATTTCACACCGCATACATAGGCAAGTGGCATCTTGACGGCAGCGATTATTTCGGCAACGGTATTTGCCCCGACGGATGGGACCCGGATTACTGGTACGATATGCGCCGATATCTTTCGGAACTCAGCGAGGAAGATCGTATGCGCTCCCGCCGCACCAAAACCATGCGCGAGGGTTCCGTGGAGCCGGAATTTACATACGGTTGGCGCGTTATGACCCGTGCGCTCGATTTTATGAAACGATATCGCGACGAGGATTATTTTCTTGTGGTCTCGTTTGACGAACCGCACGGTCCCTACCTCTGCCCCGAACCGTATGCTTCCATGTACAAAAATTACGAATTTCCCAAAAATCCGGCAGTATACGACACGCTTGAGGGCAAGCCGATACACCAAAAGATATGGGCATCGCAAAATCCCGCACCCGATCGCGACGCCTTTACCATCAAAAAGCCCTTTTATTTCGGATGCAACTCTTATGTTGACAGCCTTATAGGTCGGGTAGCCGATGCGGTGCCCGATGACGCGGCAATAATCTACACATCCGATCACGGCGATCTTTTGGGCAGTCACTGTTTGTTTGCCAAAGGACCCGCGGCGTACGATGATGTGGCACGTGTACCGTTTATCATGCGCATACCGGGAGGGCAGAGCGGCAAGGTGTACAACCGCGCTCCCGTCTCTCACATAAACGTTTGTCCGACAATAATGGAATATTTCGGTCTGCCGATACCGAAACAGTTCCCCGGCGGCAGCATTCTCGCCACGGCGTATGACACTTCAGCTCCCGCGGATGAATCCTTTATCATAGAATTTGAAAGATATGAGGTGGATCACGACGGTTTCGGCGGACTTCAACCGATGCGTTGCCTTGTACGCGACAACATGAAACTTGTGATAAACCTTTTATCAGAGGACGAACTGTACGATCTTACCACAGACAGGTACGAATGCCGCAATCTTATAAACGACCCTTCATATGCTGCGGTACGCGACGCGATGCATGACGAGTTGCTGGACAAAATGAATGTTTGGCGCGACCCGTTACGCGGATACTATTGGGAGCGCCGTCCTTGGCGACACGACGCAAAAGCCGCAACATGGCCGTATACCGGTTGGACGCGCCAACGCGAAAACGAAGAATACGAACCGCGCCAACTTGATTACGCCACAGGTCTTGAGATGGTAAGCGCGCAAAGACTAAAATAATAATGTAATACAAAAGCTTCCCGCCGCGGCGGGAAGCTTTTTATATGTAAGCGAAGCAGCTTCGACCTCGCCTTATCCTCTGTCTATCGTTATAACGGCAATATATTTTTTATCCGTTTCGGTTACGGCGGCCTTTACCGCGGCGCGGATGGCGGCGTCATCGCGGCGATCCTCAAACGGAACCACAATATCAAAAATAACATTTGTGTGCGTTCCGCCGCGCACCATTCTGAAATCATGTATACAGTAACCTACGCCGTGCCTTGCAAGCGCCGAGATCACGTCATCTTTTGCGGCGGTAAGCTCGGCATCGTCCGTCACTATCGGGTCAAGATGTATCGTTGCCGAAACACCCAAAGTATCGCCGAGTTCCTTTTCTATATTATCTATCATATCGTGAGACGCGTATATATCCGCGTCACCGTCCACCTCCGCATGGAGAGATGCGATACACCTGCCCGGACCGTAATCATGCACCATAAGATCATGCACGCCGAGCACGCCTTTGTGCGCCGTGACCGTGCGGCGAATTTGCTCGACAAGTTCGTCGCTCGGCGCCTCGCCGATGATACGATCCTTTTGCTCAACAAGCAATTGAACGCCCGCCCACATTATGAGCAGCGACACAACGCACCCGATATAGGCATCGATATTAAAATTCCACGCCAAAAGAACGACCTGTCCCGCCAAAACTCCGCAGGTTGCCGCGGCATCCGAAAGGCTGTCGGCG
>CAZISZ010000156.1:0-3782 GCA_964542035.1 uncultured Ruminococcus sp.
CGGCAAAAACTCGCCCATTGCCGATGCTTTACAGGTTTCAAAATCGCAGGCTTTGGCGTGGTAGACCTGTGCGCGGTCGGTAAAGAAATACAGATCCGTAAGATTGTCTCCTTCGGCTTCACCTATCATGCTGTCTCCGTCCTTGAACCTGTGTTCGTCGTTACCGCGCAGCGAAAGTGCCGTTATCTTTTTAAAGTACCCCTCCGATGTTAAGAAGAAGTGCGCGGGATAGTTTTCAATTTCCTCGGTCGGTGCAACTGTCGTTATTGCGCTCTCATCAATGATATCCGAACGTCTTGGCTGACCGTACTTTTTCTTAATATCGGCAAGTTGCGTAGCGATCCGCTTTTTCAGTTTGAGTTCATCGGAGAGTATTTCCTCAAGCTCTGCTATTTGTTTTTGCAGATCATCTATATCCTTTATTCTATTAAGAATATATTCACGGTTCAGATGACGAAGTTTGATATCTGCGATAAACTCGGCTTGCGGTACATCTATTTCAAATCCGGAACAAAGGTTGGGGATAACATCGGCATCCTTTTCGGTGCCGCGAATAATCTTTATCGCCTTGTCGATGTCAAGCAGTATTCGCCCGAGTCCCATCAAAAGGTGCAGGCGTTCCTTTTTGCGTTCAAGATCAAAGCGTAACTCGCGAGAGTAACATTCGGATCTGAATTTTATCCATTCTTCAAGTATTTCGCGCACGCCCATCTGTCGCGGTACGGAACCGATAAGAATATTAAAGTTGCACTTAAAGGAATCTTCAAGGGATGTCAGTTTAAAGAGCTTGGCCATCAATTGGTCAGGATCTGTTCCGCGGCGAATGTCTATAGTCAGTCTAAAGCCGGAAAGACCTATTTCATCTCTGATATCCGATATTTCTTTAAGTTTTCCCTCTTTTATGAGATCTGTTATCTGCTTTATGATTTGCTCTATAGTTGTGGAGTATGGAATTTCGGAAATATCTATGCAGTTGGCTTTGTTGTCGTAGGTGTAGCGCGAGCGTACTTTCACCGAACCGGAACCTGTCTCGTATATCTCGCGCATTTTGTCACGATTGTAGACTATAAGTCCGCCGCCGGAAAAATCGGGAGCTTTTATTATGTCAAGCAGCTGTTCGGTATCGGTGCGCGGGTTGCGGAGTAATGCTATCGTACCGTCGCATATTTCGGCGAGGTTGAATGAGCAGATATTTGATGCCATGCCTACGGCAATGCCCATATTTGGTGTAACGAGTACATTGGGAAATGTCGTCGGCATAAGCGACGGCTCTTTCATCGTGCCGTCGTAGTTGTCCACCATATCAACCGCGTTTTTTTCTATTCCGGAGAATATCTCGGCTGCAAACTTTTCAAGTCTTACTTCGGTGTAACGCGGTGCGGAGTAGGGACCCGAACTGTACTGTTTACCGAAGCCGCCTTTTGAATCGATAAACGGGTGGAGCAGTGTGGCGTTATCGCGTGTAAGCCTTACAAGCGTGTCATATATTGCAGCGTCGCCGTGTGGGTTAAGGCGCATGGTCTGCCCCACAACATTTGCGCTTTTTGAACGCGGACCGCTCATCAGTCCCATTTTATACATCGTATAGAGCAGTTTGCGGTGCGCGGGCTTAAAGCCGTCTATTGCGGGAATCGCGCGCGACACTATAACGCTCATAACATACGGCATATAGTTTTTTTCTATCGTTTCCGTGATGTATTGCTCGGTTATCGGAGCCTCGGCGGCAGGCAACAACTCAGAGGTATCGTTTTTCTTTTTTCTTGCCATTCGGGGATCTGATTCTCCTTATCTTTTTACTTTATCTTCCGATTGTACCGATTTGACTTTTTATTATCGGTTATCAAGCTTTGTCAAGATCTATTACGGTATGTGCCGCGGCACGTATAAGTCGATTGTAAAGTGCAAGTCCCAACCCATCTGTATCCGGAAGGTTGGCATAAATAACATCCGCGGGTATCTCGTCCGATTCGCGTAAAGCTGCAAAAATACGGTGCATTTGCGTTTCAAGATCATACCCGGCACCTATTGTTATCACCTTGTTGTCGGCATCGGATAAAAACGACGCTTGTTCGTCGTAACAAATAATTATGCAGTTCTCGTTTGCTTGGGCGTTTTTGAAAAAGCGGAGCCTGTCCGCTTCCGTTCCGCCTACAAGTTTTAGCGGTTTTGACGGCGCATAGTGACGGTATTTCATTCCGGGGGAGAGCGGGCGCTCGTCGGATGCTAACATTTCAGTGACCGTCTTAGCTATTGTCACATTTTTTGCAACACATCTCAGTGCATCGCAGGTAACAGCACCCGGTCTTAAAAGAGTCAGCGACTCGTCGTCATCTATGCGAACAATAGTGGATTCGACACCGTATCGGCATTCCCCTCCGTCGATGATAAAATCCACTTTACCGTCAAGATCCAACGCAGCGTGTTCCGCTTTGGTGGGGGAGGGCTTGCCCGAAATATTGGCACTCGGTGCGGCAATCGGAACACCTGCCAACTTTATAAGTTCGCTAGCCACGGGGTGCGCCGGACATCTTACGGCTACAGAGTTGAGACCGCCCGTCACACAGGAGGGAATCGTCTCCTTTTTTTTCATAATTACCGTCAAAGGTCCCGGCATAAAGCTGGCTGCCAACTTATAGTAAAGTTTTGTCGTTACACAATACGGTTCGGCATTTTTGGGATCTGAAATATGGATTATAAGAGGATTGTCCGACGGTCGCCCTTTTGCCGCGTAAATTTTTTGTGCGGACTCAGCATTTGTGGCATCTCCGCCGAGACCGTAAACAGTCTCTGTGGGAAAGACAACAAGCCTGCCGGCGCGCAGAGCTTCCGCGGCAGGCAGAAGTATTGATGGGTCGAAATTATCCGGATCCACGTCTATATGCGTGGTGTTGATAACATTTTGCGATTGGAATATTGAAACAGACATTTTAATATTATCGGGACGGCAGCGTGAGCGCGAATAGGAAAATTAATTTACGATAGTCGCGTCGTTACCCACCGTCCGCTTCCTTTGTGTTGACATGCGCAATGTTATTGGATACACGTGCTTTATGTCATTGTTTTTTGCCGGCTCACGGCATGTTTATGGCTCATTTACCGAGTTTCCCGCAAGCTTTTGCGCCGTATCGGCGGCAATAAGCGCATCGACCATTTCGGTTATTTCACCGTTTAAAAACGAATCGAGAGAATGCAATGTAAGACCGATGCGGTGGTCGGTTACTCTGTTTTGAGGATAGTTGTACGTGCGTATCTTTTCACTTCTGTCTCCGCTGCCTACCTGTGACCGCCGTGCGGCGGAAATGCTTTCGTTCTGCTCGCGTTGTTTTATATCATAGAGTTTGGCGCGTAACAGCTTCAGTGCCTTATCCTTGTTTTTAAACTGGGATCGTTCTTCTTGGCATTCAACCACTATACCGGATGGTTTGTGCGTGATGCGTACGGCGGATTCCGTTTTGTTGATATGCTGACCGCCGGCGCCGCTGGATTTGCAGGATTCGAATTCAAGATCTTGAGGCAGTATTTCCACATCTACTTCATCTACCTCGGGCAGTACCGCCACAGTCACTGTGGAGGTTTGAATGCGCCCCTGAGATTCTGTCAGCGGTACACGCTGGACGCGGTGTACTCCCGATTCGAATTTAAATCGAGAATATGCACCGTCCCCCTCCACTGTAAAAGACATTGCACGAAAACCGCCAAGCCCCGTCTCGTTTGCATTGGCAACCGATATACGAAACCCCGCGCGTTCGCAATACATCGAATACATTCTGTAAAGCACTGCG
>CAZISZ010000157.1:0-3156 GCA_964542035.1 uncultured Ruminococcus sp.
CGACAAAAACGGTATACTCGGATTTCAAATTGGCGCCTATGGGGCGATACGTGTAACCGCCTTTGCATACCATATCGGAGGAGTAAATCAGATCATCACGCAGTCCGGGCATGAATTCTCCTATTCTTACAAGCTCCGAGCATGCAATGATATTGTTTGTTTCATCAATAACGCCTATGGTGCGCTCAACGCTGTCCTTCATTTGATGAATAACACTTTGAAATAACCTGTTAGACATAACTTGTTTTATTCCTCTCGTATGTTCATTTTGACGATTTGTTTGTGAAAACTCACCTATATTTTATATCAAAATTTGTGATTTTTCAATAGGTAAAAGCGGTTTTTTTCAAAAAAGCACGAAGTTTTTTTGTGAATAATAGACTAAACACAGCAAAAAAATAACATAAGCGGTATATTAAGCTTCGAATGCATAATAAATACACGCCAAAGCAAACTCTGCAGCGCTTTCGGTGCGTAATATTCGCGGACCCAATGCTGTTGGGTACAACCCGCCGTGTTGTGCCTGCGAGGCTTCCTCGGGGGTGAATCCCCCTTCCGGACCCACTATCACGGCAATGCGACGCTGCCGTTCGATATGCGCGGCGCTTGCCCATTTTTGCTTTAACCTCTCAAGAATTTGCGGAAGTTGTTCGGTTCCCTCTCCCTCATAGCAAAAAAACGCGGCATCAAATTCAGCTGCCTTGTGAAGCACATCGCCGAAATTTGTACATGCATCAATGCGTGGGATAACGCCCCTACCGGATTGCATCGCCGCCTCTCGCGCGATTCTGGCACGCCTTTGACGTCGTTTGTCCTCGTCATCCGTCGGGTGCGCAATACAGTTATGGCTGTAAAAAGGACAGACGGATGAAGCACCGCATTCGATTGCTTTTTGAACAACGGTGTCAAACTTGTCTCCTTTGACCAACGCCTGATAAACGACAATGAACACAGGGGGCTCCGATCGGCTTTTTGATGTCCGCTCTATATCAAGAGTGACGGTGTCGCTTGTGAAAGCGGCAGTACGGCAAAAATAATCGGTCCCGAGACCGTCGCAGACCGTTAGTTTTTCTCCGGGACGCATCCTTAGCGAACGTGACACGTGATGCGCATCTTCACCGGTTAGTATTATTCGGTTATCCGTGATGCCATTGGGCGAAATGAAAAAACGCGGCATCGGCACATTCCTTTCTCTGTTCTCATAAAATCATAGTAAAGTAAGCAGGCACACGGATTCGCACCGCGACCTCCGCAAACGCGGCGTACTCCTTACTATACGATTACCTGCATTAAAATAACTATCTTTTGCAATTATCATTTATATTATACCCTCTTTAACCACACTTGTCAATCGCGAAGTAAAAAAACATACAATAGATTTACAAATTCAATCAAATGTAGCACTGCGGATATGATATAATGTAATATATATTCACGAATAGTGTTGTCAAGGAGGAAATCCGATGGAGGACAAAAAAAAACAGAACACAAACAAAGATGAGAAGTTGCAACCCGGAGAGATAGTTATTAATGATCCGCGCCTGCAAAAAGCCGATAATTTTTGGTTTTATAACAAATGGAAAGTTGTTATCGGTGCTTTCGCGGTTTTGGTACTCGGTGTGTGCATTTGGCAGAGCTGTACCAAGGAAAGCTATGACGCAACTCTCATGTATGCAGGTCCTTATGAAGAAATAAACATAAAGGCAACTTTTAACGGTATTCAAAACGCTTTTAACTTTATTTTGCCCGAAGACAACAATGGGGACGGCGAAAAGAACTGCGATATAATCACACTTATCATTTATTCCGATGAACAGATAGAGGAGATAAAAGATCACGCCGCATCGGATAGCAAAAAAGTTTTTGTAAACACCGAATTAAACACTCAGGAACTGCAAAAATTCGACCAACTGATAATTGCAGGGGAATATTCTGTATGCCTGCTTGATCCCACGTTATACTCGCGCGTTAAAAAAGCGGGTGGGTTTAAAAAGCTCAGCGATGTTTTGGGCTATACACCCGAATATGCGCGAGACGAGTATTCTGTTAATTTCATGGATACGGAGTTTGCGAAGTATTACGATGTTTTTAAAGCCATGCCTGCGGATACCGTACTTTGTCTGCGTACGCAAAGCACGTTCGGAGGGCAAAAAGCCGACAGTGAATATGAGGTATCAACGGCGTTTTTTAAGCGGATAATAGAATTCAGACCCGATGATCGTTGACTACGTTAGCGTCTCAAATATTATCAAAAAGGATAAGGCAAATCGAACAATGAAAAAGAAAATTTTAGCAAATATATGTTTATTCACCACAGCGATAATTTGGGGATTTGCCTTTGTTGCGCAGGTTCTCGGCAGCGACTCGCTTGACCCGTTTTCTTTTAATGCAATACGTTTCGGTGTTGGAGGCATCTCGCTCGTACCGGTGATATTTCTTCTTGAACGCCGCCCGCGCGGTAGAGATATGACAAAGAAAGAGAATATCGCCGACAACAAAAAACTTAAAACTACAGTTATTGCTGCCGTAGTATGCGGCACTATTCTATTTGCGGCTTCCTCTTTGCAACAGGCAGGAGCGCAAATAACCAAATCTCCCGGGCGTGCCGGATTTATAACCGACATTTATATTATTCTGACACCGTTTTTTTCAACCGTTTTTTTCAGAAAAAAAGCCAAGCCCACAGTATTTACGGGTGCTGCCATTGCTCTTGTAGGAATATATCTTTTGTGTGTAAAGCCCGGCGAGGGGTTCAGTTTCGGCATCGGTGAGCTGCTTATACTGATAGGCGCTTTCTTTTGGGCTTTTCATATATTAGCAATCGACAAATTCGGAAGCGATATATACCCGCTGCGCTTTTCAAGTCTTCAGTTTTTGATTGTTGCGGCAGAATGCTCGATATTTGCATTTATATTCGAGACCACAACGCTTGATATGATATATGATGCCCGCTATGCCATATTTTTCTGCGGAGTGCTTTCCGTAGGCGTGGCATACACTCTGCAAACATACGGTCAGCGCTTGAGCGATCCGAGTTACGCTGCAATAATTTTTTCACTTGAGGCAGTGTTCGGTGCCATAGGCGGTGTACTATACGGACAGGACACTTTCTCCGTCATCGGTCTTTTGGGGTGTATTTTGGTATTGGGCGGTATA
>CAZISZ010000157.1:3166-3769 GCA_964542035.1 uncultured Ruminococcus sp.
CTGTCACAGCTTGATATTAAACTTGGCGATGGCGAAAAAACGTAAAAAATGATCATGTTTGATTAAAGAAAAGATAAAAAACAACCTCAGGTTTATTGACATATCAAAAAAACAGTGATATAATCTTTTTATCCGGCAATATGGGCTTTGTCGGAAATTTGGCAAAAAGGAGGCGATCGTTTTGAACAATGCTATTAAAAACAGCATCGGATGCGCAATTATCGGAAGCATCCTCGGGAACTCTCGCCCCGAGGTCGCCCAATAAAACTCTGTATCTGAAACGAAAGCAGAGTTGCGCATCCTCTCTCCTGAACACTTAACGGCAACATCGAACACATTAGCCGTAATTTTCGGAGATTGCATGACAATCGCAACCACCCGCCCACGGTGGTTTCGGTATGTGGAAATAAGGAGGCGCAAAATGCAATTCACAACAGAATTCGGTGATAGGCTCGCCGTTTTCCGCCGTCGCAACGGTATGACACAGGAGGACTTGGCTTCTCGCCTCGGCGTTTCGGCGCAGGCGGTATCAAAATGGGAACGCGCTGTTTGCTGTCCCGATATTTCACTCCTGCCCGCTCTGGCGGACATTTTCGGTATCAG
>CAZISZ010000158.1:0-3661 GCA_964542035.1 uncultured Ruminococcus sp.
GAGAAGAAGTGCCGAACACCAAAAAATTGTTGTCCATAACGAACCTTAAAAAGTACTTCCCTGTGGCAAAGAGTTCTCTTTTCCAAAAGGAGAAAATGTATGTTCGCGCCAACGAGGATGTTTCGCTTGATATCTACGAGGGCGAAACGGTAGGTATTGTCGGCGAGTCGGGATGCGGAAAATCCACACTCGGCAGAGTTTTGCTCCAACTTTACGAGCAGACCGCCGGTACTACCATGTACTACGGACGTTCCATTTACGACGTAGCCCCCAAGTATATGGCGCACACGCTCAAAAACGCCGCAAAGTATGTCTCAAAGTACCACACGGCACAGGCAAATGCCGATAAGCTTTGCGCCGAGTGCGACGCACTGGGCGATAAGGCGGATTTCTTCCTGCTTCAAAAGAAGAATCTTGCCGTTGCAAGCGCCAAAACCGCGCTGATGGAAGTTACCCAGATACTGGGCGGCTTTGTTGCCGTTCCCACGGCGGATCTTAAAGCCGGCGCTGCCGTTTTGCTTAAGCTTTACAATATCGACGTTGCGAGAGCCAAACTCAAGGAGCGCGTGAGAGACCTCACCCTTGACGAAGAGGGTCTTGTGATGGACAGAGACGAACTTGCCGCAGAAGGTAAGTCCACCGCGTCCGCCGAAAAGAAGATAGAGGCGCTTAAGTCCAAAATTGCCGCGCTTGAGGAGCATATCGAGCACAACAGAGCCAAGCGTCGCGCTATCGAAGCGGAGCTTAAGGCGCTCAAAGCCAAATATGCCGATAACGAGGAGTTCGAAAAGTACGAGGCAATGCTTGACGACGGCGTTGACCTTGCCCGCCTGACCTACAACGAGATGCGTATTCTGCGCAAGGATCTGCAAATCATCTTCCAAGATCCTTATTCTTCGCTCGATCCCCGTATGACCATCGGTCAGATAATCGAGGAAGGTCTGGTCACTCACAACTTCTACAAGCACGGCTCCCCGAAAATGAAGGAGCACATCCTGCAAACTATGCGCGATTGCGGTCTTCAGGATTATATGCTTCACCGTTATCCGCACCAGTTTTCCGGCGGTCAGAGACAGCGTATCTGCATAGCGCGCGCGCTGGCGGTGCACCCCAAGTTCGTTGTTTGCGACGAGTGCGTATCCGCACTTGACGTGTCCATTCAGTCGCAGATAATCAACCTGCTTCAGGAGCTTCAGGAAAAGGAAAAGTTTACTTACCTGTTTATCTCTCATGACCTTTCGGTCGTTCGCTTTATCTCCACGCGTATCGCCGTTATGTATCTCGGCAATATCGTAGAGCTTGCGCCGTCCGAAACGATATTTGAGGATCCCCGCCATCCCTACACGGTTGCTCTGCTGAGTTCCATTCCCACTACCGATCCGGATGACCTTAAAAAGGATAGGATCATACTTGAGGGAAGCATACCCAGCCCCATCCGTCCGCCGGCGGGATGCAAGTTCCATACGCGCTGCTTTATGGCGTGCGATAAGTGTCGTCGCGTTCCCCCGCCTCTGGTGGAGATCGAACCCGGTCACTTTGTGGCTTGCCACTTTGCCGAGCAGAAAAAGTTGGACGCCGAGGGCAAGTACCTTTTTGAGTTGCCCAAAATGGAAAAAAAATCGTCAAAACTTGACGGTTGACGTCATACGCGAGGTTGGATGATATCAAAATGAAAGAAAGCAAACAAGGGTTTTTTAAAAGATCAAAGAAAAAGCAGGAAGAGCTCAACCGCGAGATCAACGAAGAGGGCGGAGTGGGTGGTAAAGATCTGTTTGCAATGATCTTTTCGGCATTCATCGTGTTTGTGCCCGTCTGCCTTATCGTCATCTTGGCATTGTCATTGCTCGTTATGTGGCTGTTCGGAGCTATCTGAATAATAATCAACCCCCGGGATATTCTCCCGGGGCTTTTTTTGTCGAAAATGCGGCGCCGATAGGCGCTCTGTTTTTGCCTTTTTGGGCACCGCGGAGGGACTGGAAAAAAATAAAAAATTTTTTATCAAGGTCTTGATTTTGCGTTTGGTTTATGATATAATAACACCATCGTAAAAGGGGAACTGCACGCGAGGTAATTATCTCGGCGCGGGCGGCGATAACGGTGACCGGTCGCTTTGTCCCGAACATCGGTCACACGTACTTAAAGGAGGAATAAAAAATGAAACAAACAAAACGCATTTTGTCACTTCTTCTCGCGGTGTTCATGATCGCGGCAACGTTTGTCATGCCTGCGTTTGCGGACTCCGAAACAGCTGTGACGCCGCTTGCCGATGACGATACGCCGAGCGGAGATTCCGGCGTTACATCGACTGTCGAAGGTCTTGAACTTTCCAAGGTCTATGATGAGACTACCAAAAAGCTCACCCTTGAAGCATATGTTACCGGCGAGTCGCAAACAATACTCACCACCGAACCTGCCGATATAGCTCTGGTACTGGACGTATCCGGCTCAATGAGTGATAAGATCGAAGTTGCCAACGGATATGACGATCTCAGCAAGCTCGATACCGTATACGGCGGCGAAGAGGGCACATATACAGCCAAATTCGACGGCGGAATCGGTGAGTATCAATTAAGATATAACAGCGAAAAGTCTTATTGGGAATACTATAAGAAGTTACTGAATTCGGGATGGACCGAGATCGGATCTAACATCTACGATATAACCAACATTTACACCACCAAACTTAACGCCGTTAAAATGGCTGTAAAGCATTTTATCGACGAAACGGAGGAAATCGCGCCCGAAAGCAAGATCTCCGTGGTGTCTTTCTCCGACAGTGCCACTACCGTTTGCGAACTTACAACGGTCAGCGGCAATGCGAATACGCTTAAGGCTGCCGTTGACGGACTTACCGCCGACGGAGGAACGCACCCCGAAGACGGTTTGACCAACGCCAAAAACGCTCTTTCGGCGTCGGACAGACAAAAAGTCGTTATCATGTTTACCGACGGCGCGCCCGGAGCATGGCTTCTTACCAGTTTCAACGACAGTGTTGCCAACGAGGCTATTGCCAACAGCCTTGAGTTGAAAAACGACGGCGCTTTGGTTTACACCATCGGTTGCTTTGGCAGCTTGGACAGCGATCTTGAAACCAAGATCGACAAATACATGAACTATGTATCTTCCAACTATCCCAAGGCTTCAAATCTCGATACCCCCGGTACCGCTAACGAATCACAGCGCTACTATCACACAACGGATACAAGCACCGAGCTTACCGAGATCTTTAAGGCGATAAGCAAGGAGACCGGCGGTGCCGCAAACACCAAACTGACCGAAAAGACGGTCATTAAGGATATCATAGGCGATCACTTTGTTCTTCCCGCCGAAGGCACAGTTACCGTTGAAGTATACAGCTATACCGGTAAGGACGAGTGGACGAAGACCGATGATGTTATCACTCCCACCGTTGAGGGCAAAACCATTACCGTTACAGGTTTTGATTTCTCCGCCAACTGGGTCGGAGAGGTTAAGAACAGTAGCGGAGCCGTTGAATCCTATCACGGTAAAAAGATAGTTATCGTTATCGATATCGATGTTGATCCCGAAAGTCCCGCTTACGGCGAGACCGAGACCAACGCGGCGGGTTCCGGCGTTTACGATGAAAACGGCGAAATGCTGAATCCGTTCCCCAGACCTACCTGCGATATTCCTTACTTTA
>CAZISZ010000159.1:0-3578 GCA_964542035.1 uncultured Ruminococcus sp.
ACTTGTTAACGGCGTTTATACCATCATCGACTCCTTCACGACCGATTCCAACTCGGTTATGACCTTTATAGCAGACAAATACACACAGACCAACGGTAACGTTATCAGCTCGGCGATGTCATGGGTATACTTCCTAATCGTTATGTTGATAGTGGGACTGGTAGCCGGAATATTCTCCAGCGTGGTCTTCTATCAGAAGAAAGACTGAGAGGAGGTAGGATAATGAATAATGTTCAGGAAGCTCCGCGTATTAAAAAGGAGTCAAAAAACAAGATAAAAGTTGAGTTTGAAAGAACTCCGCTTAAGGAGAGACTTAAAGCAAAGTTTATAAACGGCGCGTTTATCGGAAATGTCGTTTGGTACATCTTCCGTTTGGTCCTCCTGATAGGTATATCCTACATCATCCTCTATCCGTTCTTCTCAATGATAGCGGGTTCTCTCATGACCCCAGAGGATTTTGTTGACGTAACGGTAAGACTTATCCCCAAGCACTTTACATTGGATATCTACCGTGCAATACTCAACAACGGATACTGGGAGGCGTTTGGCAACACCCTGTTGCTTTCCGCATCCACAGCCCTTATACAGACATTTATCTGTACTCTTATCGGTTATGGATTTGCAAAGTTTAAATTCAGAGGTTCAAAGTACGTCTTCCTTTGCGTTATGCTGACAATGATCGTCCCTCACCAGACGCTTCAGCTTTCGCTGTTCATGAAGTTCCGCTTCTTTGATGTTCTCGGAATCACCAAACTGCTTTCCGGTCATGCAACCGTAGGCAATATCGAATGGCTCAATAAGATTCTTTCGATGATCAATATTTTCCCCGAAACATCCAAAAACGCATTCATCAAATCCATTATCGACAGTGGTGCGATGAACCTCAACAACACTTTCTGGCCGCTTATAATCATGTCCCTTTGCGGACTCGGGTTTAAGAACGGACTTTACATCTTCATGATGCGTCAGTTCTTCCGCGGCGTGCCCGATGAACTTGAGGAGTCCGCCTATATCGACGGATCAGGCGTTTTCCGCACCTTTATCCAGATCATCCTGCCGCTTTCAATACCCATGATGATCACCGTTTTCCTGTTTGCCTTCTCATGGCAGTGGACAGACGACTTCTACACCACCTTGTTCATTACGAACTCTAAAACGGTCAGACTTATGCCCGACATGGTGGAGATCCCCAAGGTGCTTGAAACCAACTACGCGGGACAAAATATGTACTACGCGGCAATACGTAATACATGCGGTCTTGTGATTATCGCCCCGCTCGTAATTATGTACCTGTTCTGTCAGAGATATCTGGTACAGGGTATCGAGCGTTCCGGTCTTACCGCAGACTAATAAAAAAGGCTCCCCAAGTAGTTTGCAACGCAAGCAGGGGGATTCCCACAACGGCAAGCCTGCCGCGCATCCGCGCGGCAGGCTTTTTAGATCTCGGGTGAGCGAAAGCAAGCCCGAACCGCACTCCGATTGTGGGAAACCGCAAATCACAATGATACCCGATAACGAACATACCCCGAGGGATGTTACACATCCCTCGGGGTAATTTATTATTTTGAATTTTATTTGTTCGCCGAAGCGAGAGCCTCATCGGCTTTTGCAAGGTCGGGGGCGCCCGCCATTGCGGAATCGGGACGTCCGCCGCCCTTGCCACCGGCAACAGCCGCCACGGCGGAGACTATCTTGCCCGCGTGAGCGCCGCCCTTTACGGCGTCGGCACCCGCCGTGCAAACAAAGTTAAGTTTACCGTCGGAGATGATTGCCAACAGCACTACCGTATCGGGGTGAGACGCTTTTATTTCATCCGCAAGCGTTCGTGCCGCCGCAATGTTCATGCCCTCCAGTTTACCGCGCACCAGCTTGTAGCCGCCTGCGTCAACGGAGGTTTGCATTATCGAATCAAGCTTTGATGCGGCAAGCTTGGAATTGAGCGATTCGATCTCTCGCTTAAGTTCCTTTACTTCGTTCATTACCGCCACGCCGCGCTTGGGCAGGTCGGCAACGTTTGCCGCTTTTATCTCATGGGCGGTATCGGCAAGCAGTTTTTCGCGAGACGCGATATAGCGCAGCACTTCCATGCCGGTAACTGCTTCTATTCTGCGTACGCCGGCAGCAACCGAGGTTTCGGCAGTGATCTTGAACAGACCTATCTGACCGGTGGTGGCGCAGTGTGTACCTCCGCAAAGTTCGGTGGAAAAGTCGCCCATTTTGACCATGCGCACGACCTTGCCGTACTTTTCGCCAAACAGAGCCATAGCTCCCTCGCGTTTGGCGGTTTCAATGTCGGTCTCGGTGGTTACTATCTTGTTATCGGCAAGTATAAAGGAGTTAACGATGTTTTCAACCATAGCCACTTCTTGGTCGGTGAGGGCTTGGAAGTGGGTAAAGTCAAAACGGCATACATCCTCGGAAACAAAAGATCCTGCCTGTTCGACATGGTCGCCGAGCAAACGGCGCAGTGCCGCCTGCAACAGGTGCGCAGCGGAGTGGTTACGCATTATTGCCTGACGGCGAAGATCGGCAATATCCGCGGTAACGGTATCGCCAACGTTCAACACGCCCTCGGAAACAGTGCAAAGGTGCAGGTAAACTCCGTCCTTTTTCTTTGTCTCATAAACATTCAGCAACACACCGTCGCGATAGATGGTACCGCAATCTCCAACCTGACCGCCGCCCTCGCCGTAAAACGGCGTACGATCAAGAACTACGGTGCAGTTGCCTTCGGATACCGCGTCGGTGAGTCCGTCGTCGTTAATGATAGCAAGTACGCGTGTGTCCTTGGTGCGGTAGCTTTCGTAGCCGGTGAATTCGGTCTTGGGCAGATCGGATATGAGCGAGCCCTGAGCGTCTGACCAGCCTGAAATGTTGGCGCGTGCTTCTCTTGCGCGGGTTTTTTGAGCTTTCATCAGTCGCTCAAATGTCTCCTCGTCCACATGCAGATGCGATTCTTCGGCTATCTCCTTGGTAAGATCAATGGGAAAGCCGAATGTATCGTAAAGTTTAAACACTTCTTCGCCGGAGATGGTGTCGGCATTGTGATCGAGTGCGCCGTGTATGAGGTCGGAGAGGATGGCAAGTCCTGCGTCGATCGTGGCGTCAAAGCGATCCTCTTCGATGGAGAGCACCTTTTTGATGTAATCGCGCTTTGCCGAAAGTTCCGGATATGCGCCGCAGCTTTCTCCGATGGCAACCTCAACAACATCGGTAAGGAAAGGATGATTGATACCGAGCAGTTTGCCGTGACGGCATGCGCGGCGAATTATGCGGCGCAACACATAGCCGCGTCCCTCGTTGGAGGGGATTACGCCGTCCGCAATCATAAACATGGCGGAGCGAGTGTGGTCGGTGATAACGCGTATGGATATATCGTGGTCTTTGTCGTCTCCGTAGTGAACGCCGGATATCTCTCCGACGGTATCTATAACGCGTCGTATGGTGTCTACCTCAAACATGTTGTCAACACCCTGCATAACGCAGGCGAGACGTTCAAGACCCATGCCCGTATCGATGTTTTTTTGCTTGAGTTCGGAATAGTTGCCGTGACCGTCGTTGTCAAACTGGGAGAAAAC
>CAZISZ010000160.1:0-3552 GCA_964542035.1 uncultured Ruminococcus sp.
TAAGGTGGAGATTCCGGAGGCGGCATTTTACGTTAAATATCCGTTTCTCCTGATTGTGGCATATCTCATTCTTGCAGACGCGGCGGTATGTGACACCGTACTGCTGTGCTTGCTTTTGTCTATAAGACACGGAGATGTTTTTTCCGCCAAGAACGTTGCGTATATTCGTGCAGTGTCGTGGGGGTGTATATCCGCATCGTTTCTGTTTGCACTGCTGACGCCAAAGTTTTTTCTTTCCGCCGCCGTTGCATTTGTAGCGTTTTTCGTCGGGCTGTCACTTAGGATAGTAAAAAACGCTTTTGAGGAAGCCTGCGCAATAAAAGAAGAAAACGACTTTACGGTATGACGCCGAAAACGGCAAGGTAAACGGAGTACGCTGAAAATGATAATTGTAAATCTTGATGTTATGATGGCTCGCCGCAAGATATCTCTCGGCGAGTTGGCTGAGCGGGTTGGAATAACGCAAGCCAATCTTTCGATACTGAAAAACAACAAAGCCAAAGCCATACGTTTTTCAACACTTGATGCGATATGCCGTGCGCTTGATTGTCGCGTTGAGGATATTCTTGAATACAGCGACGACAGGCATGACGATATATAAAAAATAATCGAAAGAACGATAAATCCGATTACAGAAAGGATAATAGCAATGGATAACGATAACAACATCCCCTATAGCGGCACTGACGATAGCGGTACCATCGGCTTTAATGAGAGCGATACCGTAAAATCACATAAAACGACCGCCGAAGTATACGTCTCCCCCTCCGCACAGGCTCCGAAACCCGCGCGAATATACCAAACTCACGAAACGGTATTTGCATGGTTGGCATTTGTTATAGGATACATTTTTTGCATCGTAACACCGCCAACCGACACGCCGTTCGGCGCGGTTGTGTTTATAATCTCCCTATACGCCGCCGGACTTGCGTTTATGATAATGTCGCACATATCTCCCGCCCCGCGCTCATTCTTTTGGCTGATAGCCGGCGCATTGCCGTCCGTTGGACTGTTTTTATCCTCGGACACATTTACCGGCACGCTTGCATTTGCTTGGTCGCTTGCTTGCTTTATCCTTTGGATAGATCTTTCGTCTCACGGAGGTCTGGAAACACACGCGCGAGAGTTGTTCTTTTTTGACACGATCAAAGCGTTTTGGGTCATGCCGCTATCATCGCTCGGAGCTGTTTTTTCGGCAGCGCTCGGAAGCCATTCGCATCGCAACGGAAACAATACCGCAGGCGGGTCAGGATGTCGAACCTTTATTTACATTTTGCTCGGCATAGGGCTTGCCATTGTGCCAACTGCTGTTGTAATAGGTCTTTTGCTGTATGATAGCAGTTTTGATAATCACCTGAATGCCGTAGTGAACTTTTTGGGCGGAGATATTTTTGATGTGATATCACGGCTGATATTTGCCATTCCGATTACCGCCTACGGTTTTGGCGCGCTGATATCGGCTGTTGACAAAAAACACGAGCGCACCATGTCAGCCGATGCCTGCCGGCGATTTGCCGCATGTATGCGATTTGCGCCGGTGGTAATGGTATGCTTTGCGATAATCCCTCTGCTTGCCGTTTATCTTTTGTTTTTTATCTCACAATGGGATTATTATCTTGCCGCTTTCTACGGCAGATTGCCTACCGGAGTTGATATTTACGCGTTTTACGCACGCGACGGATTTTTTGAGCTTTGCGGAGTTTGCTCTGTAAACGCAATGGTGATGCTTGTCGCAAATATTTTCACCAAGCGCCGCCATCCGGATCGTCAAAACACCGCCGTGCGTATTATCTTCGGTATGCTGTCGGTATCGACGATAATACTGATCGCCACAGCATTTTCCAAGCTTGCGCTCTACATCGATCAATACGGTCTTACGAGATTGCGGATATACGCGGCATGGTTTATTGCCGTTTTGTTTGCCGCGTTTCTTATAATGCTGATAAAACAAATATTTCCGCGTACCAATGCCACACTGTGCATGATAGTGGCGTTTGCCCTGCTGTTTGTCTGTATAGCGCTAATTGATATAAATGGAGTTATAGCCGACTACAACATTTCGGGATATCTCAATGGCAGTCTTCAAAAACTCGATATGTCGGTAATATCAGACTGCGGAGACTCGGCAATCCCGCATCTTCTGAAGCTTTGCGACTCGTCGGTCCCCGCCGATGATGAGAAAAGCTCCGCTATCATCCAACGCGCAGACGATATAATAGACAGTTACCGAGAATGTTATAAAAACAACGGCAACATTTTTAATATGACCCTCCCACGCACTATTGCCGCCAAAGAATTGATGAAACGCACCGCAAGATAATATACTGTAAACGGCGCCGAGAGCTTGCTCGGCGCCGCATTTTTCAATTATTTACCGAGCGACACTTGCACCGAGCGTTCTTTGATGGTATAATATAAAGAAACACCAAAAAGAAACATTGAAAACCGCGAAATTACATATGATGATATCGTGCGGTTTTATCGGAAAGGCAACCGGAATGACAAAAAAAACGCTTGTAATTATTTCAATACTGTTGGTACTGCCGATAGTTGTGACACTCATCGCACTGTTGGGGTTAAAATTGCGAAATCCGGTGGTGGCGGAATGGGACAACGACATGATCGGCATAACCTACAAAGGCGAGCATTATCTGCCGGTCGGTCAAGTGGGCGAGCGGCTTTTTACGCATGGCAAATATTTGGGCAGAATAGGCGACAGCTACTACGGCTCGCCGCTTTACCTCGTTGCCGATGACACCGCCGGGTATCTTTGCTACGCTTGCGACGGAGCCGATCTGGTATTGCTGTCAAAGACCGGTATGCCGCTCGAAAACATCACCGATGTCGGTCTTCCCGACAAAATAAAACTCGGCAAAACAGTGACGGATGACAAAGAAATAATATCACGTCTTCGCGCACTTGACGAACTGACCGATCCTTCTCAATTCACCGACGATGACGACCTCCCTATATCTCTTAACACCGAAAAGTACAAAGGTAAGTACACCAAATATAAGATATGGGAATATAAAGACAACGCCGCGATAGGACTTGACTCCGGCGTGAGACTTTATCACATGGATGACAGCGGCAACTGGTATTATGTAACCGCCGAAGATGCGCAAGCAGCGGAGGCAGACCCCGATGAAACATATCACACTTACACTGCGCGCCCCCTGAGAGATCCCGAGACCGTGGCACTGATAGAGCGCCTCACGAGCGGAGAGAATGCTACCACCGATAGCGAATCATGAGCAAAGCAAGCGCGTATAACAAAACCGCCTTGACCGAGCAGGTTCATACCGCCGCGGATATCCTTTTCGGCATATATATTGCCGTTCTTTTGCGGCTTACAATATTTCGTCATAATATTTCGCCCGCCGATCTGTTCGGGGGAGACGTGAACCTTAAAATATTTACCGAGTTGTTCGCCCTTATAAAACGTGGCGGCGCGTACTATTTTTACCGACTGCTTCTCGGAAATATTGCGGCATTTATTCCGCTCGGCGCATATCTTGCATTTCGAACAAACATGAAACTTTGGGCTGTACC
>CAZISZ010000161.1:0-3494 GCA_964542035.1 uncultured Ruminococcus sp.
CGAACCTGCGACCTCAAGAGTCGGAGTCTTGCGCGCTATCCAGCTGAGCCACGGGCAGATATTACGGTAGATATTATACACCATTGCGCGCATAAAGTCAAGCGTTTTTTGTCTTTTTGTGCGGCGCTTCGATTTTAACCTTTTAGCTTTTCGGCGGCGACGGATCAGTATCCGCCGCCGTTTTTACGCAGGCGCCAAAACAGTTTTCTGACAAGCTCGATGGGAAATACCGCGAGTGACGACAGCATTGCACACGCAAGCTCAGCCGCGGTTAGCGGTACAGTGCGCAGTACCTCGCCGCCGAGGTACACAAAAGCTATTTGGATTATAAGCACCGCGCTCATTATACCGATAAAAGCGGGGTTTTTCTTTATGTTTGCCAAAATGTTAAGGCGGTCGGTGCGTGCGTTAAAACAATTAAAAACGCCTGCAAAGATGAAAAAGGCGAAAAATGCCGTGAGCAGATATTTGTCATCTGCGGCATACCTGAAACGGCAGGTGAAAAAAGGGAGCTTTAAAAATGCAAGGGAAAGTGCTACGGTAAATATGCCGAGCACGGCTATTTGGTTTATCATATATCGGTTAAGTATAGGCTCGTCGCGCCGCTTGGGCGGTTCGCGCATGCAGGATGGCAATGCGCCTTCTCCCGCAAAGGCAAGCCCGCCCAGAGTGTCCATTATTATATTTATCCACAGCATTTGTACCACCGTTACGGGAGCGTCTATTCCGACAAACGGACCTATCATCGAAACACCTACCGCACATAGGTTCATGGTGAGTTGCAGTGTGATAAATTTGCGTATGCTTTTAAAGATATTTCTGCCGTAAAGTACTGCGCTTGCCACGGAGGAAAGGTCATCGCGCAGTAAAACTATATCTGAAGCATCTCGTGCAACATCGGTACCGCTCCCCATGGCAAAGCCGATATCGGCACGACGCAGCGCAGGCGCGTCGTTTATGCCGTCTCCCGTCATTCCCACAACAAGACCGAGCTTCTGAGCTATCCTCACAAGGCGGCTTTTGTCGCTCGGTACGGCGCGCGCCACAACGCCGAGGCGCGGCAAGATCGCGCCCACATCATCATCGCTCATCTCGGCAAGTTCGTCGGAGGAGATCACCTTGTCAATGCCGCGACCGAGTATTCCGCAACTGCGCGCTATTACCTCGGCGGTTTCGGCGCTGTCTCCCGTTATCATCACAACTTTGATTCCGGCTCGACGCAACTCTCCGACCGTATCTTCCGCGGTGGGGCGTAATCTGTCGCGCAATTCCACGGCGGCAATGATATAAAGTTCGCGCGGTATCATATCTCCGCCGTAACTGCCGGTGCCGGTGGCGATGAGCAAAATCCTGCCTCCGCCGCGCCGCGCCGCCGATATTGCCGAGGCGAAACGGCGCAAGTCGGCGCGACACGCGTAACCGTGCTCGTCTATATACCCGCATGCTCTCGGTAAAAGCACCTCGGGCGCACCCTTTATGTATATTTTTCCACCGTCGGCAGAGCATCGGCAAGCCGAATATTTTCTTTTGCTGTCAAACGGTAGCCGGCGTAAACAGATCGGCAGATCGGCGATTATGTCCGCATTCGAAAGTTCAAGTTCCAATACGGATGCCATTATTGCTCTGTCTGCGGCGTTGCCGCCTATCGGTACCATACTGCATTTGCCGTTAGATCGCTTTTTTTCTCCCAAGGTATAATCCGATCCCGGGGCGGACGCGGTGTTGAGGTATGCCGATGTGCGATATTCACGCCAAAGCGCACCGGAGATTTGGCGCAACTCATCGGGGGAGGCAAGTCTTCGTCCGTTCCCGAGTATTACATCTCCAACCGTCATGTGCCCTTCTGTCAGCGTTCCGGTCTTGTCGGTAAAAAGAATATTCATGCTCCCCGCCGCTTCTATCCCCACAGGTTTGCGCACGAGTACGCCTTTGTTTACCATACGGCGTATATTGGCGGAAAGCACTACCGCTATCATCATCGGCAATCCCTCCGGAACCGCCACTACCACAACTGTTAGACCGAGAGTGAGTGCGGAGAGAAGTTTTTCTATAAGATAAGATGCGTCGCGCAGTTTCATGATTATAATACTGCCTATGTAACCGCTGTCTATCACAAAAGCGTTAAACAGAAACGCGGCGGCAACTATGGCGGCAGCGGCATAGCCGAGCCGGCTTATCTGCGATGCGAGGTGAGATAAGCGCAACTTAAGCGGACTTTCCCGCGTTTCTTCCTGAAGTTCGCCGCTTATTCCGCCAAGGCTTGTAAGATCTCCTACGGCGCTTACAAGCATCTCCGCTTCGCCGCTGATTACCAAACATCCGCGCAGTGCGCCGCATGGGTCGGAGGGCAGAGGAGAGCCGCGCTTCGCACACTCACCGATTGCATCGTACATTTCGCCGGAGTATGTATGTCGATCGGTCGAAATACCGGCATTCGGCAGGCGGCGCAGTGCGGTTTTTTCCGCTTCGCGCGTTTCGCCTGTCATGGCTGATTGATCAACTCCTATTTGCCCGCTTATTATATAGCCGTCGGCGGGAATAGCTTCGCCCGCGCCGAGCAACACCACATCCCCCACCACAATGTCCGATATCGGCAACTCTCGTACCTGCCCGGCTCGGCGTACGCGGCAACAGCCATGTCCGGCTTCTGCGGCAAGTCGTTTAAAAGCCGCCTCGCCGCCGTATTCGGATATTGTCGAGACCGTTGTTGCCGTGATAACAGATAGGGCGATGCCCAGTGTTTCTATCCAGTCGGTGTGACCTATCGTAAATATTATATTTGCCGCCAACGCACCGAGCAGGACCTTTATAACCGGATCGCCGAGATTTTTGAGAAATCGTGAGATAAAACCACGGCTTTTTCTTGTGCGCAGGGAGTTGGTGCCGTATTTTCGGCGCGACAGTTCTGCCGCCTCCTCGCTTAGCCCGCGTCGCCATTCGGCCGCGAGTGATCGAGTATCGGTTTTTTGCATTGTATAAGATCCTTTCTTCGGTGTGCCGTATAACGATTATATTCGTTTGTGACGCACATAATGCAAAATAGCAATATTTGTCCCATCTTTCTGAGTTTATGACTTGATTTTGCGGTGAATTTGTCTTATAATATTCTCATAAACCCGGTATCCGCAAGGAGCGGCATAAAATAAAACGGAGGATGGTCATGGAACCGATCAAGGATAAGGATCTTGACAGATTTAAAGAGGTGGAGGAGTTAACTGAAACTCCTAAGTCATCGCGTCGTTTGCGTATAGGTTTTATAGGTACGGGCGGCATTGCGCGCTCTCACATAAAGGCTTATAAGTTGTTTGACGATGTTGATATAGTGGCGGGAGCCGATCTCATCCACGGCAAGGCGGCAAAGTTTTTTGAGGCAAATGAGGTAGAGGGCGTTCATACATACACAGATTACCGTGAGATGATAGCAAACGAGCGGCTTGATGCCGTTTCCATCTGCACATACAACCGCCAGCATGCCGAGCCTGCCATTTACGCCA
>CAZISZ010000162.1:0-3477 GCA_964542035.1 uncultured Ruminococcus sp.
TCTCACCTGTGACCCGGTGCTCGGTTTGGTACAGATTCCCTGTATTGAGCGAAACGCGATGGCAAGCATAAAAGCATTTAATGCCGTAATGCTTGCGCGTTCTCTTGAAAGCAAACACAAAGTATCGTTTGACCAGATAGTTGAGGTCATGTACAGAACCGGCAAGGATATGAATATGGGATATCGCGAAACATCAACGGGCGGTCTTGCAAAGATATACACCATGAAAAAAAGCTGATAGCGAAAAACATAGGCATAAAGCGATGCACCGACCAAACGGTAATTCGTAGAAAATTTCCAAACGATAACAAAAACAGATGACACTCCGCAAAAGTAGAAGGTCATCTGTTTTTATCGAAAACCGCTTATTTTCGCTATGCGGATATCAATCAATGTCAATAAAACAGTTCGCATTTATAAATAATTTCCCGCTTTTGCGACAAATCTCGACATTGCCATTGAAAAATCCGGCAAAGCCGCGCTATAATAATAACATACACAATATCGTAGCAGAGGTAAGAAAATGAACAAGGATATGTGCGTTCCGTGCGATGACGGTATTTTGAATATACGCGTAGGCGCAATTATTATTAAAGACGGAAAAATTCTGATGGTGGGCAGCGAAAGAACCGACTATCTTTATTCTGTTGGCGGGCGGATCAAATTCGGAGAAACGGCAGAGGAAGCCATTGTGCGTGAAGTACTGGAAGAAACGGGCGTTCGAATGGAAATTGACCGCCTCGGCTTTGTACACGAAAACTGTTTTTACGGCGACGCGCCTACAAATCTCGGCAAGTTGGTTTATGAAATTTCATTTTTCTTCTATATGAAAGTACCAATCGATTTCTCACCGATCTGCGATAGCTTTACGGAAGATAACAATAAAGAGCACCTGAAATGGATCTCTGCCAAAGAGGATATCAAGATGTATCCCGAATTTTTCAAAACCGAACTTAACAATCCCACGGATACCGTAAAATATTTTGTTAATGACGAAAGATAAAATGAAAACCATTACCACCGAAAGATTAACTATACGTCGGATTACCGCGGACGATTGGAAAAGCATAAAAGGAATTTGGATGGATTTTAATACTTCCGAACTTTCGCAATACGATGTTCCCCACATAACCGATGATGAGGATGTTTGTGCAAGAATAGCAAAGTGGGCAAATACAGACAAATGCACCGATCACATGTTTTTTGCCATTTGTCTCGGTGACACCGTTATCGGATACAGCGCCTTTAACATTAGAGAGAACGGACACGAGCTCGGATATTGTTTTCACTCCGCTTACCACGGCAAAGGCTATGCCAAGGAAAGTCACACGGCACTGATTAAACATATGCGCGATTTTGGAATCAACAGGTTGACCGCGGGCACGGCGTTAAATAACGCGCCATCCGTTGCACTTCTCAAATCCTTGGGCTTTGAGCTTATAAATACGGAAAAAGTATCATTTCATAAAGACTCAAACGGTAATGATATTTATTTTGACGGCGGTATTTTTGAATTGATTTTATAACCTGTTATATGCCATAATACTTACCTGTCAATACACATCATCGACACTCTCCGCATCCGACCAATCGGAGTCGGCGCGTTTCTTTTCATTCCAAACACCGTGGTTCTTAAGATCCTCGGTGGATACATCGGGCACAAACGGCGAAAAGTATATATGCACTCCGCGAATTTTCTTTTGCGCCGTAATACCGTATTCAAAATCCAAACCACGTGACAACGCTATATCGGCTATAGCGTCAAGTTCGTTAGGCGCGCTGAACTCGCTCCCATTATACAACTCGGCACTGAAAACAAAATACGGTTGAAGGAGACTTTTGGATGGCGAACAAATCGTCATATTAAATCCTCGACGCATGGCATTTCTTCTGAAAAACATTACCAAAGCCAATATAACCGCCAAATATGCGTAAGTATTAAAATTATCAAAGGTCATAAAATCGCGGCACCTATCATTAAGAGCAACACCGCTTCCGACCGCTGCCGATATGCGGCGGGTCATCTCGGCAATCTGAGTATAAAACGTATTGCGGTTGTACGGAGAGCCTACATTGATAATATCCGCTGCTATGCCGCTCCAATTCGGAATGGTAGACGGATAAGGCGACCGCACATCCGGAACTCTACCGAGTCCTGCACGGTGCACAGCGAAAAATGCAAGCGCCATCCCGGGTTGAGTGCAGGATCTGCGCAGATAAAAAGTATCTTCAAGACCGAGGCGGCGAGATTGGCGCGGCAGATCGGCACATTTGTATCTTTGAGCACCGAATATCTCACCGCAGGGCGCGGTGCTTTCAACAGTAGCCAAAACATCGGCATAGCGGCAAATATTCTCACCCGGAACAAAAAGCGCCGCCGGCGCACGAGAAGAAATTACAACCCCTGTTTCGATAGAAAAAAGCACCATTGCATCATCAAACACCTGCTTTGCGACCTCATCCGGCGGGATATTATAATAATCTTGAATCGAGTTTGCCTTGGTCGGCATACCGACAACCGAACGGCGCTCAAATATGTCTCTTGATTCCATTTTTATCTCCGCTATGCCACCATAATGCATGGCTGATTTCCAATTTATTATAGCACAAAGCAAACCGTAGGTCAAGATGTCATAACATATCGGAACTTTGATATACTCTGAATAGTTGTTTATCATTATACGCGTATTACGCTCCGACAAGTGCATAATTTTAAAAACCAAACCACTATAAAAAATATGTAGTGGCACCGTTCCGCCTCAAATCCTTCTTTATTGTATATTTTCCATCTTCTGTTACCGTTAGAATTTGTTTTTACAAATCATGTATGTAATTTTTCGAGTTTTTTTCGAAACAGAATACAGCCAATAACAAAAACGTGAAAGCCGGCAGCAATGGCACAATCGCTCCCGGTGCGCCCAATCCCAAGCCGATAAATCCCATAGTGATCCAAAAATCTTTTTAAAGTTCGTCTCTTTTCTACAATCGTTTTGCCGCCGCTATTTTGGATATAACATTTAGAAAGAGTTTCAGTAGTTGAACTTTTCCATAAAATCATTTTTGAGCTCAAGTAAATGATCCATCCCTTTTTCACCCATGAAAGGCATGTGAGTAGCATACTGATATTTAGAGTTGAATGGTGCGCTTATCAGCGTAAATGAATTGTTTTCACTGCAAAACATTGCCATTTCATCGCTTCCGAGACACCACTGTCCATGAAGAGACTTGAAAAGCGCAATTCGTTCCTTTTCCTTACTTAAAAAGCGGATTTGCGAATCAGTGTTGTCGATCGTTTTTAGCGAATGACTGCAAATCATGTTTTCGGTCTCGATATTCATCTCATCAAGCGCCTTCCGTATGCCGAGCAATGTATCGTAGTCACCCTGCACGGATGCTTTAGCCTTGGATCGCCCCATCATTCCCATACGACCGCTTCGCTGCTCCAAGTCACCAGGTCTCCATGGTGCATCCAAATCA
>CAZISZ010000163.1:0-3474 GCA_964542035.1 uncultured Ruminococcus sp.
TTCCGACCCCACGCTTAGGAGGCGTGTGCTCTATCCTGCTGAGCTACGGAGACATATTCTGTTGAGCGGAACATGCCCACTTATATATTATACCACGAATACGTGAATGTTGCAAGTGTTTTTTGCATTTATTTTAAGCCAAGGGATGCGGGCAGGTTAGCTCGCATCCCTTTGTTTTGATGAGTATTCTATCTGCGGTTATCTTTCTTCTCGGAAATAAGATGTCCCAAGCGCGGCGGGAGGCTGACTCTCGCGCTTTTTACGCATACTGATGACAACCAGCACTATTATTGTAACAACATACGGAAGCATCTTAAACAGCTCCTGCGTGCTTAAGGCAAGTCCCGGAATATAGTTATAAACGATATAAAGCGCGCCGAACAGGAACGAACCGAGGATACCCGTATCGGGCTTCCAGAGCGCGAAAATAACAAGCGCTATGGCAAGCCAACCGCGGTCACCGAATCCCTCGTTTGACCACACGCCGTTGGCGTAGTCCATTACATAGTAAAGTCCGCCGAGACCCGATATTACACTACCGATGCAGGTTGCGAAATATTTATACTTCACAACGTTAATGCCCGCGGCATCTGCCGTTGCGGGACTTTCTCCCACGGCACGAAGTTCAAGCCCCACGCGAGTGCGTTTCAGAACATGCGCGGAAACAAGGGCGATAACGATTGCAAAATAGGTCATGAATCCATAAGATAGGAATATATCGCCAAACCAACCGAGCTTATCGGCAAACGGAAGTTTTGCCGTGAAAAATCGGCTTGTGTTTGTAAGCGCAACGGATGGTATTTCGCTTTTAGTAAGCTTAACTATAGAGGCGCCGAAAAAATTACCGAATCCCACACCGAAAGTGGTTATGGCAAGACCGGTAACGTTTTGGTTGGCGCGCAGGGTGACGGTTAAAAAGCAATAAAGCAGACCCATAAGCAGTGAACCGACGATAGTACACATAAGAGGAATGAGCACTGCGGGCACAGCACTGATATCCTCGCGCGATTGCAGCGAATTTTCGTATATAAAGGATCCTATAACGCCGCTGATACCGCCAACATACATGATACCGGGAATACCGAGGTTGAGGTTACCTGACTTTTCGGTAAGTATCTCACCGGTGGAGCCAAGCAGCAAAGGAATGCTTTGCACGGTCGCGCGCTGAATAAAGGTTACGAGCATTGTAAGGCTAAACATTTATTTATCCCCTTTCTGCGAATGGCGGAATTTGACCTGATAATTAATAAAGAATTCACTGCCTATTATAAAGAACAGGATTATACCCGCCACTATATCCGAAAATGACTGATTAAGACGGAAAACGGTGGATATCTCGTTTGCGCCCTTATCGAGGAACACAAGCAGGAAAGATGTCATGATCATATATATGGGGTCGAACTTTGCAAGCCACGCAACCATTATTGCGGTAAAGCCGCGACCGTCGGCAATGGTCGTTGTAATGGTGTGGTTTGTGGAACCTACAAGGAGAAGTCCCGCCACTCCGCAAAGCGCACCCGAGAGTATCATTGTGCGAACTATGACCTTTTTAACGTTTATGCCGATATAACGGGCGGTGTTTTCGCTCTCGCCGACAACGGATATCTCATATCCGTGCTTGCTGTATTTAAGATATATATGCACGAGCAGTGTAAGGACAAAAACAACTATGATGTTTAAAAGATAATCGTTATCGCCGATCTTGGGCAGCCAACCGTTATGCGTTGATTGGTTTATAATACCCACCTGTCCCGAACCTTTGGGCACCTCCCATACCATGATAAAAAACGAAACCAGCTGTGTGGCAACATAGTTCATCATAAGTGTAAAAAGAGTTTCATTTGTATTCCATTGCGCCTTGCAAACGGCGGGAATCACCGCCCATATAGCGCCCGCCGCAACCGAGGCAACTATCATTACGATATATAAGAGCCAGTTGGGGATCTTACCGCCAAGCGTTATCATACACGCGGCGGTGGCAAGGCTTCCCATAAGCACCTGTCCCTCGGCACCTGTGTTCCAAAAGCGCATTTTAAACGCCGGAGCCACAGCCAGTGACACGCAAAGAAGCATGGCAAGACTTTGCAACATGTTCCATATTCGAGTGGGTGTGGCAAAGGAACCGCGAAACATTGTGGCATAAACCGTAATTGGGTTTTCCTTGGTCAGGAGCATGGTGACTACGGCACTGAGCAACAATGCCGCAACTATGGCAATTCCGCGTACTGCCCATGCGCGATACCACGGCATAACATCACGCTTAACTATATGAAAGAGCGGCTCTCGACTCTTATGCTCGACTGCTGCCGAGTCTTTTCGGTTCTTATTCACGTCTCTCCCCTCCCCTGTTTGTTTTGGTCATCAAAAGACCCAATTCCTCTTTGGTTGCCTCGCGCGCATCCACAATGCCGGTTATCCTGCCGTCAGCAACAACCATTATACGGTCGCACAGCTCTATCAAAACGTCAAGATCTTCACCTACGAATATAACTGCCACACCGTTCTCCTTTTGCTTTGAAAGGAGGTTGTATATAAGATATGAGGAGTTGATATCAAGTCCGCGCACGGGATAAGCAGCCATAAGCACCGTGGGGCGCGATGATATCTCTCGTCCTACCAATACTTTTTGTACGTTACCGCCGGAAAGACGTCTTACCGGCGTTGAGAGATCCGGAGTAACGACCTCCAGATCGCGCACTATCTGCTCCGCAAGGTCGTGCGGTTTTTTTCGCTCCAAAAACACAGACTTTCCGCGGCGATAGCTGCGAAGCATCATATTGTCGGTTATATCCATATTTCCAACAAGCCCCATACCGAGCCTGTCCTCCGGTACAAACGAAAGGCGTACGCCGAGGTTTCTTATTTGCAACGGCGTTTTGTTGCGCAGATCTTCAACACGTCCTGTCTTGGGATCGTTATATATTATCTCGCCCGCCTCAAGCGATTGCAGTCCGGCAATAGACTCAAGAAGTTCACGTTGACCGCTTCCGGCAATACCGGCAATACCGAGTATTTCACCCGCCTTCGCCGTAAACGTAACATCGCTAAGCACACACACGCCTTCCTTATTGCGGCAATTAAGTCCGCGTACCTCAAGGCGATCCGCTGTGTTTTGGGGCTCTTTTCTTTCAATATTAAGGCTTACCTTTTTGCCCACCATCATCTCGGTAAGGCTTGATTCGGTAGCATCGCAGGTATTGACCGTGCCGATATATTCCCCCTTGCGAAGTACTGCAACACGGTCGGAAATGGAAAGCACCTCGTGGAGCTTATGCGTTATTATTATTACAGCCTTACCGTCCTCGCGCATGCGGCGAAGCACATCGAAAAGGCGCTCTGTCTCCTGAGGGGTAAGAACGGCGGTAGGCTCGTCGAGGATAAGAATATCCGCCCCGCGGTAAAGTACCTTTAAGATCTCAACCGTCTGTTTTTCGGATACCGACTTCTCGTATATTTTTTTATCCGGATCCATCA
>CAZISZ010000164.1:0-3419 GCA_964542035.1 uncultured Ruminococcus sp.
GAATGAGATTGCTGATTGCACCAAGACCAATGCTGAACAGGACACTTCCTGCAAGGCACAGCACCACATTCATAAGACCTGCATCCGGCGGTGTCATCATGGGGATCATTATAGGAACATTCCCACCATCATGGAAAGCAAAATGGAGAGCCACGCCTTAAATACTCCATTTTTGAGCGGATACTTTGAATAAATGGTGCCATTGGGTCAACCTACCGTGGTACCACGCGATCAGGATTTGCGGTGAAATCTACGGAAGTTGCGGCAAACAGCTTGTTTTTGACCCCAAAATTCCGAAGAATACGAAATTTTACAAAAAACGAATATTACAACCCCATTTAAGGGGATAGGCCGGGCCTCCTAAACGTGGGGTCGGAAGTTCGAATCTTCTCGGGGATGCCGAAAAGCACCGCTGCAAGCCTCTTTTCGTGGCTTGCAGCGTTTTTTATTGCATTTCTTTCAGCTCCCTATCTTCGAGTTTGCGAAAGAAAAATATGCGTTGCATGATTAATACCTGCTACAACTTACTGTCATGATACCGATCCGGTGCAGTACGGATCATATCCGCTGTCCGGCTATCCCGCTTGGCGTACTCTGTTTTCAATGCGTTATGCGGTCGTCAGTGTCTTTTGGCGGTTGCGTCGCCGATTAGTTTGAAAATTACGAAAACGATGATGGCAAGTCCTATGATCAGGGCTGCGTTTATCTGTGTTCCGGTATTGCTTCCGAGAAGTGCAGTGGGGATTGTCAGCAGCAGATTGCGCACCCCCGGTATCATGAACGCCTCGCGGTCATTTTTGAATTTAACAAAGCAAAATACAAATGCAAATATATTTATCGCCAGCATAATCAGCGCACATGTGTATACGATATCGATGATTGCAATACGGAAATCCCATGATGTTAATGGAAAAAAGAGATACACCGATGTTGCCACTGCAAGCGATATAAGTTGTACCGTGTTCATGACAGTGACGCGCGGGTCTTTTTTTCTTTTCGGTACGTGACGACCGGTAATGCGTGTGCAGTATATGTCCTTGAATATACAAAAGAGCAGAGCAAGCAGTGGAGCGAGTATTACAAAAAAACGGAGATAAGAATTAAAACTCAAAACGCTGTATGTGTAATTCGAAAGATAAAACATCGGGGGCAGGGAAAGGGTTACGGCAGATACCGCCGCCGAGTATGCGCAATATGAATAGTTTCCCAACACACGGTCATATTCGTCAAGCAGAGATGCGGGAGCGGTTTCAAACAACTCGTTATCTCGCCGCGTGTCGCGCAATTTGCCTACCGCCACGGCGGTTATTATAACTGCGGGTATGACACAAACAAGCATTAGCGCAAAGCCGAGCACGGGAAGATAAAATCCCCACGATATGCCGAACATGCACACAAGTCCCACTGCGGACAGCGCAAGCGATATCCACACAAGAGTTTTGAAACTTGATACGGCTCTGCCTATGAGCGCTCTTTGGCGGCGATCGACGCGCGGGTCTCTTCGCTCGTGCTCTCCTCCGTTCTGTACTCCGAATATGCGCTCGCCTCTCAGAAGTTCGTCGCAGGTGATATTGAATATTTCCGCAATGGCGGGAATGAGAGTTATGTCGGGAGCGTTTTCGTCGCGTTCCCAACGGCTTACGGCTTTGGGAGATACATTCAGCCTGTCGGCAAGGTCCTGTTGCGTCATGCCCGCCGCTTTTCGCAGAGCGTTAATAAATGAGCCGATACTTTTTCTTTCCATGGTGGAACCTCCTCGGATATTTGATGTTTGGCGATCGATTGAAAAATTTTCGTCGCCTCGGTATGAACTGTCCCCGGGAACGATATAATTCTACCATGCCGAGAGATAAAAGTAAAGCCCGTAAAGCGGGATTTTGTCTCGCAAAGCGAGAAAAAGGTGCCGATTTATAAAAAAGGCGGAGAATCATAGTATCCTCCGCCTTTTGCGCTTGGTTTTCAATTTTTGTCTTTGATTTTCGTCTGTCCGGCGAGGTGTTCACGCAGGTAGCGACCCGTATAGGAGCCCGGTATGGCTGCCACTTCTTCGGGCGTGCCCGCGGCTACAAGCGTTCCGCCGCCGTCCCCGCCCTCCGGACCGAGATCTATGATATAGTCGGCGGTCTTTATGACCTCCATGTTGTGTTCTATAACCAACACCGTATTACCGGCGGCCACAAAACGTCCGAGTACCGTTAAAAGCCTTGCCACGTCTTCGGTATGCAGACCAGTAGTCGGTTCATCTAAAATATACATGGTTTTGCCTGTGCCGCGACGTGAAAGCTCTGTTGCAAGCTTTACGCGCTGAGCCTCGCCGCCCGAGATCGTTGTGGAGGATTGTCCTATTTTGATATATCCCAGCCCGACATCGCAGAGCGTTTGCAATTTTCGACGGATCTTCGGCATACTGTCAAAAAAAGCAACGCCTTCCTCGGCGGTCATTTCAAGCACTTCGTATATATTTTTGCCTTTGTATCTGACTTCAAGTGTGTCGTGATTGTAACGCTTGCCATGGCAAACATCGCAGGTTACATACACATCGGGTAAAAAATGCATCTCTATCTTGCGTACACCGTCGCCTTGACATGCTTCGCAACGCCCACCTTTAACATTGAAAGAGAATCTGCCCGATTTGTAGCCGCGTACATTGGCATCACGAGTACTCGCAAACAGCTCGCGTATATCGTTAAACAGTCCTGTGTAGGTGGCGGGGTTCGAGCGAGGGGTGCGGCCTATGGGACTTTGGTCGATGGAGATGACTTTATCAAGCAATTCCACTCCCTCTATACCGTCGCAATTTCCGAGACGTCGGCGCGCGCGGTTGAGTTCGGCGTGGAGGACGGGGCTTATTATGCCGTTAACGAGCGATGATTTGCCCGAACCCGAAACTCCCGTTACGCATACAAAGCACCCGAGAGGTATGCTCACATCAATGTTTTTAAGGTTGTGTTCTCTTGCGCCGTGAATGATCAGTTTACTGCCGTTGCCTGTGCGCCGTTCGGTGGGGACGGGTATCACGCGCCTGCCGGAAAGATATGCGCCGGTGATCGAGTTTTTGTTTGCAGCCACTTCCGTGGGGGTTCCTGCGGCAACTACGTTGCCGCCGTGAACTCCGGCGCCGGGTCCTATATCCACAATATAGTCGGATTTTCGCATCATATCCTCGTCATGCTCAACGACTATAACGGTGTTGCCGAGGTCGCGCAGTTGCTTTAAGGTTGATATAAGCAGATCGCTATCGCGTTGGTGCAGACCTATACTCGGCTCGTCAAGCACATAAAGCACTCCTACCAGTGACGATCCTATCTGTGTTGCGAGGCGTATGCGTTGCGCCTCGCCTCCGGACAGTGTACCTGCGCGGCGCGAGAGGGTGAGGTACCCAAGCCCCACGCTCTGCAAAAATCTAAGTCGCGCGCGTA
>CAZISZ010000165.1:0-3404 GCA_964542035.1 uncultured Ruminococcus sp.
GGCAGCGCGACCTCGTTTTTATGTTGCAACCATAGTTGAACTGGCAAAACTTATTGCCGTGTTTTTGATATTCGGTCTTGCCAATCAAAACGAGCGCCCTGTCATGATATTGCTCGCTGTATTTGCGTTTGCCGTAGTAGAACTTATAATCCTGATACCGGCATGGAACAGTTTTTTTGACGGTCTTTTGTATCTCGGTACAAGAACCGGTGCGATGGCGCCGTACAGCTCACGCCGCGGCAGGGTGACAATAACCGGTTTTACTAAGGCGGTAACATGCGTATTTTTGTTTTTTAAGCCGTTGTGCGCCGTCCTGCCCGAATTTGCGTCGCTCACTTACGGAGGATTTGATGAAACCAAATTTGATTGGTACGAGTTTATAGGTCTTTTTCGTGAATTCGGCATAATGTTTTCCGCGATTATGGGCGTATTTTGGCTTATTGTTATAGAAAGATATTTTATTCGTCTAAAAAACAACAAAGATTATATTCCGGCGCTTCGCGCAAAATATGACAGCGAAGTGTTACCGGGAGATAGTCGTTTTATAAAACGCAGGATAAAGATGGCATTTGTATTTTTGGCAGTTGCTTTTTTCTTTGAAATTGATTTTATGCTGGAATACAACAATGTCATACCGGATGCGTTAGCTGCGCTTGGTTTTTCCGCATTTTTTGCAGTACTCGGGCGAGATCTGTACCGATATCGCAATATCGCACTGTCTGTGTCGATAGTATATGCGATATCGGCAGGAATCGGCGATTGGCTTCAATATGATTTTAACGATAAATATTTTAATGCACTCGTGTGGCAAAGCAGGGAAGTGCGTTCCGCATTCTTTTTAAGATATACATTTGTAATAATAAGTTCTGTTTTGTTTGTAGTGGTTACATGTTTTGCGACCCATGCATTAAAACAGATAGTGTGTGATCACGCCGGTTTTATCGCAGAGAATACAGACGGTGCTTTTGTTGAGGAAAAACTTTCGGAAATACGCAGATATCTTTATAGATATATAAACATTGTTGTCGTTATGGCTGTAGTGTGTGCCGTAAGTTTTTGTGTGGGAGATATTATCATAACGCTCAACTCATCCATATATGAGAGTGTGGGCGTTATCTCCGAAACTTTACGAACACTGTCAAGTGTGTGGTGGATAATCAGTTCAGCACTCTGTTTTGTGAATTTCACCATCGTACTTAAAACAAATTCCGAAATAGATGCCGAAATCGAAAGCAGATATATGTTGAAATAAAAGCATAAACAATGATCAAGCTAAGTGCGATTTTCTCTTTTTATCGAAATATTGTATTCCGTGGCGTGTCAGCCCCAACATCTGAGAGGTTAACCATATGAATTATGAATTGAAAGACCGTTATTTGGCGGCTAAACGAAAACTTTTTGACAAAGCTTTGTCAGGCTTGAATCCGCAACAAAGAGATGCGGTTTTTACTGTAAACGGTCCGTTGCTTGTTATAGCCGGTGCAGGCAGCGGTAAGACTACTGTTCTCGTGCGACGTATAGCGCAGATCATAAGATACGGTAATGCATATTACAGTGATATTATACCCGAAGATCTGACTCCAGCATATGTATCGGATCTTGAGTCGGCGGTTGAATTATCACCGGAAGATATAGAGCCGATACTTGACGAATTTGCATGTAATCCCGCAGTTCCTTGGAGTGTTTTGGCGATAACCTTTACAAATAAAGCCGCAAACGAGATAAAGGCACGCATATCTTCCATGTTTGGCGATCCTGATATCGCATCAGATATATGGGCAGGGACATTCCATTCTGTTTGCATGCGCATAATCCGCAAATATGCTGATAGGCTCGGATATACATCGAATGTTACCATATATGATACCGACGATCAAAAAAAGGCGCTTGGGTCGGCCATGAAATCGGCTAATGTTGATGATAAGCAATTTCCGATAAAAACCGTGGCAGCAGCAATAAGCCGTGCAAAGGAAAAACTTATTACCGCCGATGCGTATGTCGCTGATGCGAGCGGATATCGCGAGCGTGAGTTTGCAAAGGTTTATTCGGTTTATCAAACTATGCTAAAAAATTCAAATGCCATGGATTTTGATGACATTATAATGCAAACCGTCATACTGCTTCGCGAAAATGATGACGTGCGGCAATACTATGCGCGTAAGTTTAAATACGTTTGTGTGGATGAGTATCAGGATACCAACCTTGCCCAGTTTGAACTTTGCTCGTTGCTTGCATCCGAGTGGCGTAACATAATGGTTGTCGGCGATGATGACCAAAGCATATATCGCTTTCGCGGTGCAACAATAGAAAACATACTTTCATTTGACAGAGCATATGCCGATGCCAAGGTAATAAAACTCGAACAAAACTATCGCTCATCTTCAAATATTCTAAATGCCGCAAACGCTGTTATCAGTAAAAATGATTCAAGGCATCAAAAAACGCTGTGGACCTCCAACGAAGCCGGTGAACTTATCTCGTACCGCTCTGCCGATGACCAAATTGCCGAATCTCGCACGATAGCGGATATCATACTAAAGCACATAGCTACAGATAAATACACATATCGCGATTTTGCGGTGCTTTACCGTGTCAACGCACAAGCGAGCAGTATTGAGCGCACATTTGCTAAAAGTGGGATACCGTATAGGATATACGGCGGTGTACGCTTTGCGGACAGAAAGGAAATACGCGATACGGTTGCTTACCTGCAACTTATAAACAATCACTCAGACCGCGAAAGACTTTTGAGAATAATTAACGAGCCTAAACGAAAGATAGGGGCAAAAACAATAGAAGCGGTGGAAGAAATAGCCGCAGATGAAGGTGTGTCTTTGTTTGACGTAATGTCAAAAGCATCATCATATACTGCGCTCATGCGAATGGCACCGATACTTGAACGCTTTACCGCAACGATTAACGAACTTACCGAGATATTGGCACTCGGTTGTCCGCTTGATGCATTTGTAAGACAGGTACTTGACAAAACAGGTTATATGCAGATGCTTATAGCCGCCGGTAAGGAAGAGTCGGAGCGAGTTGATAACGTAAACGAGTTTATATCCGGTATTATGGAATATATGAAATCCACGGATGAACCCACTTTGACCGGATTTTTGGAAGAGAATGCGTTGGTTGCCGATGTAGATCGTTTTGACGAGAGCGCCGATGCTGTTGTTTTGATGACGATACATTCTGCCAAGGGTTTGGAATTTCCCGTGGTTCTTTTACCGGGTATGGAAGAAGGAATATTTCCGTCTTTACAGGCACTTGCGGAACCGGCGGAACTTGAGGAGGAACGCAGACTCGCTTATGTTGCAATAACAAGAGCCAAAAGCGAATTGTTTATTCTGCGTGCCAAGATGCGTACAATGTATGGACGCACACAGTTTAACGCCCCATCG
>CAZISZ010000166.1:0-3397 GCA_964542035.1 uncultured Ruminococcus sp.
CGCTTGATCTTAAAGGGTACAAAAATCCCGTTTTGGTATCCGGTACAGATGGAGTGGGGACAAAACTCAAACTT
Organism: uncultured Ruminococcus sp.; assembly: GCA_964542035.1. Taxonomy (GTDB): domain Bacteria; phylum Bacillota; class Clostridia; order Oscillospirales; family CAG-272; genus CAG-390. The sequence goes on from CAZISZ010000166.1 coordinate 75, forward strand.
GCGTTTTTGACGGATAAACATAACACCGTAGGTATAGATTGCGTTGCCATGTGTGTTAACGATGTTCTTTGCTGTGGCGCAAAGCCGCTTTTCTTCCTTGATTACATTGCGTGCGGGAAAAATATTCCCGAAAAAATAGCCGATATCGTCAGCGGTGTTGCTGAGGGCTGTGTGCAATCGGGCGCAGAGCTGATAGGCGGCGAGACTGCCGAAATGCCGGGATTCTATCCGGTCAATGAATACGATCTTGCGGGTTTTGCCGTGGGTATTGTGGATAGGGACTCCATCATTGACAAAAGCACCATGTGCGCGGGGGACGTAATGATAGCGCTGCCCTCGTCAGGTGTGCATTCAAACGGATTTTCACTTGTTCGCCGCGTTTTTGATGTCGAGCACTGCGATCTTTCGGCTCCGGTTCCCGAACTCTGCGGTGCTTCGCTCGGCGAGGTGCTTATCGCACCCACAAAAATATACGTAAAGCCCATGTTGGCGTTGATGGAACAGGTTAAGGTCAAGGGCGTCTCGCATATAACCGGCGGCGGTTTCTACGAGAACATGCCGCGTTCGCTCCCGGATGGATTCGGCGTGAGGATAAAAAGAGATTCGGTTCGTGTTTTGCCGATATTTGATCTCATTGCCAAACGCGGAAATATCTCGGATAGGGATATGTTCAACACCTTTAATATGGGTGTGGGCATGAGCATTGTCGTTTCTCCCCAAGACGTTGATCGCGCGCTTGATATTCTGCACGAACATGGTGAGAATGCATACGTTATCGGCGAAATTCGCCCCGCTTGCGAATTTGGCGGAGATCCGATAGAGATAGTTTGATGCGCGACATGGTATTTACCGCTATCGCAAGAATCCTTCGCGGTGTGCAGGCCGGGGTACTTATATCGATAGGCGGCACCGTTTATCTTGCCTGTCACGGTGATAAGATTGCCGATCGTGCCATCGGAGCCGTATTCTTTTCGGTGGCGTTGCTGTGCATATGCAAAATGGGTTATTCGCTGTATACCGGAAAGATCGGGTTTATGATCGATCGACATGACGGTAAAGCTTTCTCGGTCCTTCTGTGGGGGCTGCTTGGTAACCTCATTTCAACGGCATTGGCGGGGAATCTTGTGCGCTCGGTTATGCCCGATTGCGGTAATGTTGCCGCGAAATTGTGTGCGGCAAAGTTTGAACAAACCTCGTGGCAAACGTTTGTGCGCGGTGCGTTTTGCGGTGTGCTGATGTATCTCGCCGTGGCGATATATCGCGATGGCGGCAGTATAGTCGGAATACTTTTTTGCGTGCCCGTGTTTATATTGGCGGGTTTTGAACATTCGGTGGCAGATGCGTTTTATTTTGCCGTTGCCGGCATGATATTCGATGTTAATGCCGTAATCTACATAGCCGTGGCTATTGTCGGTAACACGGTCGGCGCGCTTTTTTTGCCTCTGATCGATATGGCGTGCCGCACGGAAAGGAAAACGTAATAATGAATAATTATATCGCAAGAATAGCCGTTCTCGTATCCGGCGGAGGAACAAATCTTCAAGCGTTGATAGACGCCGAGGCGTCGGGAAAACTCAGAAACGGCAGGATAGAACTTGTTATATCAAACAAAGCCGACGCATATGCCCTCAAACGCGCCGAGAGCGCGGGAATACCTACGCGGACCGTTTTGCGCGGCGAATGTGCCGATGGCGAAGAATTTGAGGAGCGTATTCGCTCGGCGCTTGATGAATACGGGATAGATCTTATAGTTCTTGCCGGATTTACGTCGATACTCGGCGCAAAATTTACAAGCGCATATCCCGAGCGTATAATAAACGTTCATCCGTCACTTATACCGTCGTTTTGCGGCAAAGGCTTTTACGGAATTCGCGTCCATGAAGCGGTACTCGAATATGGAGTAAAGGTCACCGGCGCTACCGTTCATTTTGTTAACGAGATACCTGACGGCGGTCGTATAATAATGCAAAAGGCGGTGGAGGTAATGGACAGCGATACACCGGAGATCCTTCAAAGACGCGTCATGGAACAAGCCGAGTGGCAGATACTGCCCGCGGCGGTCGAGGCAGTATCCGCCGGAATAGTTGCATTAAAGATGTAAAACAATATCGTGTTAAACAAAAACGGCTTCGCATGCCGAATTACGTAACACCGTGAAAGGAATTATTATTTACCATGAATGTATACGAAACACATGATATAGCATCGCTTATTCGCGGCAATTCATATGTAGGTCGCGGTATAGTGTTGGGAATGACACCGGACGCCCGCCGCTCGGTTGCGGCATATTTTATCATGGGCAGAAGTGGCAACAGCCGCAACCGCGTGTTTACCAAGCGAAATGGAGAGGTGTTTACCGAGCCGTATGACGCATCCCGCGTAGAGGATCCGAGCCTTATCATATACGCTGCGGTAAGATCGCACGGCGACAATCTTATTGTTACCAACGGTGACCAAACCGATACGATCTATAATGGACTTGAGGCGGGACTCGGCTTTTCAAAGGCGCTTGAAAGTCGTGAGTTTGAGCCGGATGCCCCCAATCTCACGCCGCGCATCAGCGGGATTCTTACACGCACCGCGAATTCTTTGAAATATCAAATGAGCATTCTCAAGAGCGCCGATGCCGAGGGAAGTGCCTGCAATCGCTATACATATTCCTACAGCGCGCTTCCCGGCGTGGGGCATTTTATACATACATATATATGCGACGGTACTCCGATACCTACGTTTTGCGGTGAGCCGCACAGGATATCCGTACCCGCCGATATCGATGAACTGGCTGATAAGCTTTGGACGGCACTTGATCCCGATAATAAGATATCGCTGTATGTTCGCTATACCGATTTTGCGGACGGCAGTTTTGAGGATCGCATAATAAATAAGAATCGGTAATCGAAAGGGAATAGGTTTTAATCATGAAAGAATTCGAACTCAAATACGGTTGTAATCCCAATCAAAAACCCGCTAAGATATACATGGCAAACGGAGGCGAACTCCCTATAAAGATACTCAGCGGTCGCCCCGGTTATATTAATTTCCTCGATGCGTTCAATTCCTATCAGCTTGTGCGCGAATTGAAAGAGGCGCTGGGCATGCCTGCCGTGACTTCGTTCAAACATGTAAGCCCCACATCCGCAGCCGTGGGCATTCCGCTTTCCGAAAAACTCAAACGCGCTTGCTTTGTGGATGATATAGACGGTTTGGACGACTCACCGTTGGCTTGCGCGTATGCCCGCGCCAGAGGCACCGATCGCATGTGCTCGTTCGGAGATTGGGTTGCTCTTTCCGATGTTTGCGATGTTACCACTGCGCGCATGATA
>CAZISZ010000167.1:0-3396 GCA_964542035.1 uncultured Ruminococcus sp.
GCGCTTTCAAGCGTGCGGCAAGATGTAGTGCCTACGGCGATTATTCTCCCTCCCGCAGCGCGGCGTTCGTTAATGATGCGTGCCGCATTTTCACTGACTGAAAAATACTCGGTGTGCATAATATGTTCGGATACTTTTTCAGCTTTGACGGGTCTGAATGTTCCGAGACCGACATGCAGCATAACCGGAACAACAGCCACGCCCAAGGCGCGTATTTTGTCAAGCAGTTCGTTTGTAAAATGCAATCCCGCCGTCGGAGCCGCTGCGGAACCCTCTTCGCGTGAATACACGGTTTGGTAGCGTTCTGCGTCCTCGAGCCGTTCTGTTATGTAAGGAGGGAGTGGCATCAGCCCTATTTCATGCAGAAGCACATATGCGTTTTGATATTTTTGGTGATCGTATTCAAAACGCACCAAACGATTTCCTTCTTCGACGATATCAATAACCTCGGCAGCGAGTTTGCCGTTGCCGAATACCATTCGCGCGCCCGATTTTGCGCGTTTTCCCGGTTTTACGAGTGTTTCCCAAATATCGTTACCGCGCTGCCTCAACAGCAAAAGTTCAATGGAAGCATCGGTGCGTCCCTCTGCGTGCCCGTAAAGTCGCGCCGGAATGACCCGCGAATCGTTTATAACCAATGTATCGGAGGGGCGGAGATAATCTGTTATATCGTGAAAATGCCGGTGTTCTATATTTCCGTTTACTCTGTTTATGACCATAAGACGCGACTCATCGCGCACCTCGGCCGGGTGCTGTGCTATCAGCTCCTCTGGCAGATCGTAATAAAAATCATGGGTTGATAATTCAGTGGTCGGTTTATTGTTTATGATTATTTCGTTCAATTTTTAAAGCCATTCCTTTCTCTGCGCGAATATGCAAATAATCACGTATTCGTACTATTTTTAATGCTTATATTATATATCAAAATCAATTTTTTTGCAATGGACGAGGAGTATTTTATATTAAAATGAGCAGATACAATATTTTTTGCGGCTCGGCAACGGCGCTGATTACACCGTTTGCGGATGACGGAACGGTTGATCTTGACGTAATGGGAAAGCTTATAGACCTTCAGATTTCCGCGAAAACCGATGCGTTGGTGCTTTGCGGAACAACGGGCGAATCGGCAACGCTTTCCGCAAACGAGAGGGAGACAATCTTGAGGTACGCGAGACAGAAAATCGATGCTTCAACGCGCCGAATACCGCTGATAGCAGGCACGGGTTCAAATGATACCGAGACCGCCGTGAGACTTTCAAAAGCAGCGGAACTAAGCGGAGCGGATGCTTTGTTGGTTGTGACCCCATATTACAATAAAAGCTCGCAGTTTGGTATTGTCGAACATTACAGACGTGTATCCGAGAGCGTATCACTGCCCATTATCGTTTACACAGTCCCATCGCGTACCGGTGTTAATATTGAGCCCACAACGTGGAGAGAATTGTTCGGCATCCCCAATATTGTTGCCGTTAAGGATGCTACGGGAGATATAAGACACACATCAATGCTTGCCGACATAAGTAACGAGTTGGGCAGGGAAGCTTTTGGTATATACTCCGGCGATGATGAGTTGACTCTGCCGATACTCGCCTGCGGGGGCATGGGCGTTATATCTGTGGTATCAAATATTATACCTAACGAGATGCATGAACTGTGTGGTTTATTTTTTACCGGAAAGTATATCGAGGCGCTGAACAAATGGCAAAAGATATTACCGTTGATACGTGCCATGTTTTGTGATGTGAATCCGATTCCTATCAAATATGCTATGGCGGAGTTGGGATATTGTCATCCGTATCTGCGGTTACCGCTCGTACCACTTGATGATACAAAACGCCACATCGTCAAAGCGGCGTTGGATGCTATTCATCAAAAATGATCCATTTACAAAAGCATGGGTCGCGGTAGTACTGCGACCCATGCCGATTTTTATATATTTTATGTATCTGTCGATATGATTCAGATTATTATACGGTTTGATTCAGCATATACCCTGCCACAGCATTGCCTCGGCAACTTTGCAAAATCCGGCGATATTTGCGCCGACAACAAGATCCCCCTTGTGACCGTACCGTTCGGCAGCTTCGGATGCGTTTTTATAGATGTTCTTCATTATGCCATGCAGACGTTCATCGACCTCTTCAAAACTCCATGACAGGCGAATGGAGTTTTGTGACATCTCAAGACCGCTGGTCGCGACACCACCCGCGTTTGATGCCTTTGCGGGTGCAAAGAGTATGCCGCTTGATTTGAATATTTCTATTGCCTTGGGGGTCGATGGCATATTTGCCCCCTCTGCAACAGCCATAACACCGTTCTTTACCAGTGCTGCCGCGCCATCTTCATCAAGTTCGTTTTGCGTAGCACAGGGAAGAGCGATGTCGCATGGCACAGTCCATATCTCTCGGCAGTTTGGAACAAATTTTACACCTTTTTGCGTAGCATATTCGCTGATACGTGCACGGCGAACTTCTTTGATTTCTTTAATGAGTTCGATATCAATACCGTTTTCGTCAACAATATATCCGGATGAATCGCTCATTGCTATTACTTTGGCACCGAGTGTTTGCGACTTAACCGCGGCGTATGTTGCAACATTTCCCGATCCGGAAATGACAACTCGCTTACCGTCAAATGAAGTGCCCGCATCGTGAAGCATCTCATTGGTGAAATAGCAAAGCCCGAATCCGGTTGCTTCGGTGCGTGCAAGCGATCCTCCGGCTCTCAGCGATTTGCCCGTCAGCACACCGGTGAATTCATTGCGAAGTTTTTTGTACTGCCCGAATAAATAGCCTATCTCACGCCCGCCGACACCTATATCGCCCGCCGGTACATCTGTATCCGGTCCGATGTGCCTGTAAAGCTCGGACATAAACGCTTGACAAAAACGCATTATCTCGCCATCACTCTTGCCCTTGGGATCGAAATCGGATCCGCCTTTTGCGCCGCCCATGGGAAGACCGGTGAGTGAGTTTTTGAAAGTTTGCTCGAAACCGAGAAATTTAATTATCGACGCATTAACGCTGGGGTGAAAACGAAGACCGCCTTTGTAAGGACCGATGGCTGAATTGAACTGAACACGATAACCGCGGTTAACATTAACATTGCCGGTGTCATCTACCCATGCGACACGAAAAGTTATCATACGCTCGGGCTCCACCAAGCGCTCTATAATACCCGCTTCAACGATATCGGGTCTGGCGTGAAGTATTGGAGAGATGGATTCAAGCACTTCGCTTACCGCTTGAATGAATTCGGGTTCGCCCGGATTTCTCTTTTTTACATCTGATATGATTTTTGCAACAAATTCCTCGCTGTATTTCATTTTTTGTTACCTCCTGAGGTTTGAATCGGCTTTTAAACGGCGTTATTATAGCAAAAAAAGAATTTTTTTCA
>CAZISZ010000168.1:0-3378 GCA_964542035.1 uncultured Ruminococcus sp.
AAAACAAGCAATGTGGGGGAGCTTAGCGTAAAAACATCAACCGTTTTCGATAATGAATACACAATGGCGGCACCGGGTGTTTCGATAGGCGATATTGACGGCGACGGAACTGCCGAGATCGTTATCGGCGGATTCGCCAACAAGGTCACCGAAGGTTCTCCCCGTAATATTCAAAATAATAAGATAGCATTTACCTATTACAAATACAGCAAAAACGCTCTCGCGCAGCAAAACGGCGTACAGGTATATGATAAAGGTAGTATTTACGTATCTCCTATATGCTACGATGACAGTGTGCGCCGCGGGCAAGAGTACCTCTGGCAGCAGTTCTCGGTGGAGTGCGTATATTTTGACAGTTCGGCAAAAAAAGATTACATTTTTTTAAACGGTTATGTATATCAACTAAACGACTCAACGCATAAACTTGAATATGTTGACGTTTACAGTGCTGTAAACAATAGAATATTCGGTACCGATACCACCGACATGTACGGCGATGACGATGATAAATATGATATAGACGAGATATTTATTTTAAGTGCGGCGGTCGGTAATTTTACCGGTGATGCCGATGGTCAGGAATCCCTGGCGCTGACCGTTGGTTTTAAAGTAAACGAAAGCAAAAGCTCGGATAAAGGCAACAATGCCTACTATGTGGGCGAGATCTTTGTCACAAAATGCAATATAAACGGCTCTTCCAACAAAGGTAAACTTGTTGGCTCCTCGATGAACATACATACAAACTATTCCACCCGATCGAATGAGGGTGTGTATGTTCAAAGCAAGGATAACCCTTCGTCATACAGCGGATTCAATAACTTCAGCTTTATTCGTGTAGCATGCGATATCGGATATGACAGCGTGGTTGGGAATTATGCTAAAACCGAGGCCTTTTATTCCGACCCCGAGGTCATTGCTGTGCTTCAAGCTCCTCCTTATTTCAAAGAACTTGATTACGGTAACAGTGCAACTGTGTACAGCTATTCCATGACATACGGTAAATCCGAAAGTGAAGGTTATGATTTTACTGTCGGATTCGGTATCTGCTCATCGATTGATTCTCCGATCGTGAAATTTGAACTTGAAGAAACGGTTAAATCCGGGCTTACCGAGGAATTTGAAAGTTCAATAGAGACTACATATACCACGACCTTTGAAGCGAGCGGACAAAACCAGGTCATTATGAGGCGTATTCTGCTTTATGTGTATTACTATTCCATCATGGATTCAAACGGTAATTTCCCAACCGATAAGGATACGCACCTGATCTCGGTTGTGGTCCCTAAAAATCCAACGGTAACGGCGTTGAGCTTTGAGCAATACAATGCATATGCCGATTATTACAATCAAGAAGTTGACAAGGTCTATAACGATCCCAATTCCAATTGCGCTTATTGGATGAATAAATATTATTCCACCGCAAAGCTCAATACCATTGATAAAAACAAACTCGGGTACTATTATTTACTTAATAATGAGGGTAATCCCTATGGTTACGCTTCCTCTCTTGAAGATTACAACAATGCTTTTTCAATGGCGAAAAATGACACATGGGTGAATCTTTCAAGCGCAAGCGGAACCATAACGCAGGAGTTCCAAAGTTCTGTGGGTGAGAGCTATACCAAATCAACGAGCATAGGTGTTGAGGTGAATATGAAGCTGATGGGCGGTACCTCGGTTTTCGGTACCGGAATGTATGCAGGAGTTACAGCCGGTATGGAATACATTCACTCAAACAGCACAACAACGTCCACGGTCAATACCGTTACAACAAGCGGCACGGTTCAAGGTATCGATTCCGGGCTTGATGATTACGCTTTCGATTGGCAGCTTATCGGGTGGAGATCCGATTCAAGCTGTGCCATGTTCAATGATTCGAGCGTCCTGTTTGTAGGTTACCTTGTAAAAGTCAAAAGGTCGGCTCCGCAACCTGTTACCGATCTTAAAGCCACTTATTCTCCTGATGACAATACGGTAACGTTAACATGGATCTCGCCGAAGATAGCGGACGGGCGTCATGATGTCGATAATTTTTTGATATATAAAAATGGTGTTCGCATTGGCGGCTTGATCGATTGCATCGGAGAGGGGAAAGAGCACATTTATACGGTAGATGTTAGCAACGAAGACAGTGCGAGCATAAGTTTTTATGTTATATCCCGCGGATATTATACATCCTTTACACAAAAAGCTTACGTTGACAGTATCGAGTCTAATGTCGCTACCGCTGTTCTTGCGCTGACCAAACAGCAAACAACTCAGCTTATTGAGTCTATGCTTGAAGATCTTAAGACCAAAACGGCAGAACTTGAACAAGCGCTTGCTCAAAAACCGAGCGCCGAAGATCTGGAAAGCAAGATCACCGAGCTTACAAACGCATATAAAGAGGCGGATGCATTGCTGGGCACGGATATAGATGCCGCCAAGAGCGAAATTGCAAGCCTTAAGACCGCAACCGACAGCGCGCTTGAAGCACTGCGCATGTCCGTGGCAGCCGTCAAGTCGGATATTGCAGATGCCGTGTCCGAACTGAAGTCTGCAATCGCATCGGGGGATACTCAAAATGCGGTGTCGATAAATAACCTTACCAACGCCTATAAAGCGGCGGATTCACTGCTTCGCGCGGATATAGATGCCGCCGAGATTGAGATAGCAAGCCTTAAGTCGGCAACCGACAGCGCACTGGAAGCGTTGCGTCAATCCATTGCCACCGTAAAGTCAGAGCTTGCCGATGCCGTGTCGGGTCTTAATGCCGCCATTGCTTCCGGAGATTCCGATAACGCGAATGCGATAGCAAAACTTACGGATGCATATAAAGCGGCTGACGCACTGCTCGGCGCGGATATAGATGCCGCCGAAAGTGAAATAGCAAGTCTTAAGATCGCAACCGATGAGGCACTTGCGGCTTTGGGCAGTTCCATCGATGTCGTTAAGGCTGATCTTGACAGTGCGATTGCAGCACTGAATGCGGCAATAGCTTCCGGTGACACGCATAACGCAGAGACGATATCTCAAACGATAAGCGAAATGAACAAACAACTTACCGATGCATATGAATTACTTGCCAAGGAGAATGCTTCGCTTAAGAGCGAACTTGATTCTGCTCGCGAGAGTTTGGGTGCCGAGATCGAATCCGTTAAACTCGATCTTTCAAAACTGCAAGCACAGTTGTCGGAACAAGCGGAAAAGCATGAGTCGGATATTAAATCCGTAACAGAAGTAGGCGATGAGCGGAGCGAAGAACAAAACACTACGCGAACTGTGGCTGTGGTGGGTTTGAGCGTTGCTGCCGTGTCTCTGATCGGAAATGCCGGGCTGATAGCCTCTTCGATAATCGGCAAAAAGAAAAATCTGTAATAACGGTGCGATGAGATATAA
>CAZISZ010000169.1:0-3362 GCA_964542035.1 uncultured Ruminococcus sp.
CCGAAATTTGTGGAGAATATTGTTCAGGCGATAAGTCGGGATATTCTGTGCTATGCTATGAAAACCTTGCAGAATTACAGGATTTGCGGTCACGTCCACGATGAAGTTATTATTGAATGCCCATTAGATACAAGCGTATCTGAGATTTGCGAGATGATGGGGAGGACTCCGCCGTGGACAATGGGACTTCCTCTGCGGGCTGATGGGTATGAGTGCAGGTTTTATAAAAAGGATTGAACATGGGTACTTCGGATTTTTCTGTTTTCTTTTGCCTATAGCAACAGAAGGCAGAATACAGTATAAGCTCGTGCTTCGTGATATTGCGAAAATCACTGAGCCCAAATCTGGGCTTAGTGAATATTTCCGAATTACGAGGACCGAAAACGTCATCTTGAATGGCGTAAAACAAAAATCAAGGAGGACATAAAATGAAATTCACGTTATACACGGCAAGCTGCACAGGCAGTCTGTCCAACAGCATCTACCCGAACAAGCACGTCATAACAGACGAAAATTCTATGAAATCGGCGGCGGCTTATGACCACGTTGCCGCCGAGTACACAAACAATCACCGCAGCAATGCAGATTTCATATCCGCAGATGTTGTTCCGATGGACTGCGACAACGACCACTCCGACAATCCGAGCGACTGGGTAACGCCGCTTGAGGTGGCTATGGCTTTCCCGGGAGTGGAGTTCGCAGTTGTGTACAGCCGCAATCATATGCTTCCCAAGAATGGAAAATCACCCCGCCCACGGTTTCACGTGTACTTCCCCATTCCTCCAATAACGGACAGTGCGGAATACACCGCTTTGAAAAAGCGTATCGCAGCTGAGTTTCCCTATTTTGACAACAACGCTCTCGACAGTGCAAGACTGCTTTTCGGTGTTCAAAATCCACAGGTGGAAGTATGGGGCGGAGATATGTCAATCGTGGATTTCCTTGAAAATTCGAATTTTGAACAGTGGGATAACGAAAGCCGTACTGTACCCGAGGGCAGCCGCAACAGCACTATGTCGCATTATGCTGGGCGGATTATAAAACGACTTGGGAACACAAACGAAGCGTATCAGCAGTTTCTGAAACAGGCTGAAAAGTGCAGCCCTCCGCTTGACGATTCGGAACTTCAAACTATCTGGAACAGTGCCGTAAAATTCGGAAAAAGATTATCCAGACAGGACGGATACATTCCGCCGGAACAGTACAATCTGGGATTTAACCTCAAGCCGGAGGATTATTCGGATATCGGACAGGCAGTAGTGTTGGCAAGAGAGTACAACGGGAATCTAAGGTATTCTCCGTCAACCGGTTATCTCGTATATAACGGCAGCTTTTGGGAAGAATCAGACCCGTTGTCACAGGCAGTGGCACAGGAGCTTACTACCCGTCAGCTTGACGAAGCTGAAGTCGAAATCAAAAAAAGACTTAAGGAAATGGAACAGAATGGTGCTTTTGAAATTCTCGCACAGATGGGTGCTAAAAAAGCGGCAGCGGCTTTTAACGATGTACAGGCACATTCGTTTCAATTGTATGAAGACGCTGTTAATTATAAAAAATATGCCATCAAACGCAGGGATTCAAAATATATTACCTCTGTCTTAAAAGAAGTTAGACCGATGGTGAGTATTGCACAAAATATTCTTGATAAAAATGAATTTCTGCTGAATACTCCCAGCGGAACTTGTGACCTCAGAAAAGGTGCCGGATATATCAAGGAGCATGACGCTTTTGATTATATCACTAAGCAGACAGCAGTTGAAGCTGATAATGTTGGGGCGGATTTGTGGCTGGACGCATTGAATACATTCTTCTGCAGCGATAAAAGCCTTATTGATTATGTCCAGAGGATTGTGGGTCTTTCTGCTATTGGCAAGGTGTATGTAGAAGCCTTAATTATCGCTTATGGCGAGGGCCGCAACGGCAAATCTACTTTTTGGAATGTTGTATCCCGTGTCCTTGGCACTTATAGCGGCAATATTTCCGCTGATGTTCTTACAGTTGGCTGCAAAAGAAATGTTAAGCCGGAACTTGCGGAAGCGAAAGGAAAAAGATTGCTTATAGCAGCTGAACTTGAAGAGGGTATGAGGCTTAGCACTTCTAATGTGAAACAGCTTTGTTCCACGGACGAAATCTATGCAGAAAAGAAATATAAAGCACCTTTTTCCTATATTCCGAGTCACACGCTTGTGCTGTATACCAACCACCTGCCAAAGGTCGGGGCGATTGACAAAGGCACATGGCGAAGATTAATTGTAATTCCTTTTGAAGCGAAGATTGAAGGAAACAATGATGTGAAGAATTATGCTGATTATCTGTTCGATAAAGCAGGTGGTGCAATTTTGTCTTGGATCATTGATGGAGCAGAAAAAGTAATTGCAGACAATTACCGCATTGAGCCGCCACAGAAAGTTAAAGACGCCATTCGCAGATATAAGGAGAATAATGATTGGATGGCACATTTCCTTACGGAATGCTGCGAGGTTGACGAAAGCTATACAGAAAAATCCGGAGAGGTATATAATACTTATCGCTCGTATTGTATGCAGGTGGGTGAGTTTATTCGCAGCACAACAGATTTTTATACTGCTTTGGAAAGCAGTGGGTTCGGACGTAAAAAAACGAGAGCCTGCAACCTTATTCTTGGACTCAGGCTGAAATCAGAGTTCCTTGAATAATGGGGTTTTCTGTAAAGCGGAGGTATATGGAGTTCTTTTATATAAATTTTCTTATAGTAATAAAAAAATAAATATATATAAAGTTATGGAAATCCACTCCGTAAACCTCCGCACAGGACGTTCCTGCCGCACAGAACACTCCTGGCACATAATATGAATTTTTTGATGGAGAAAGAAAATGCGTGAGAAACAAATAGAACAGAAGCTAGTGCAAGCAGTCAGGAAAAAAGGCGGTATGTGTTTGAAATTCATTTCACCAAATTTTGATGGAATGCCCGACAGGCTAATACTTCTCCATTGTGGGAAAATCGCCTTTGCAGAACTTAAAGCACCCGGAAAAAAGCCACGACCGTTACAAATCGCACGACACAAGGCATTGATGAAGTTAGGCTTTCGTGTGTACATCATTGACAACACAGAGCAGATAGGAGAAATTCTTGATAAAATGATGGGTGGTGATGCCAAATGAAGTTCATACCACATGATTATCAGCAATACGGAATTGATTATATCAAAAACCATTCCGTCGCAGCCATTCTCTTTGATATGGGCTTAGGTTAAGCAAGACCTCAATAACTCTGACCGCAATAAACGCCCTGCTTTTCGACAGCTTTGAGTTGCATAAAGTCTTGACAATCGCCCCACTTCGAGTGGCTCGTGACACTTGGGGTGCTGACATTTCAAAGT
>CAZISZ010000170.1:0-3306 GCA_964542035.1 uncultured Ruminococcus sp.
GATTTTGCTGTTTTGCCTGTTCGATTTGCCGGGGCTTTTTTTCCTGCCGCTCTGGTGGGGTTGCGGCGGGGGCGTTGCACGCGGGAGCGTTATGATGTTCGCTCTCTTGCCGTGTCGGTTCTTCCCCGAACACTTCGTGTGCTACAGTCATGTGACGGTGACTTGGGGTGTTAAGAGCGGAGAGCGGATCTTCGGTATCGTCAACGTTTGTTTCGGCGTTGGTGGTCGCGGTATGCCGCGCGGCTGGGTTGTACGCCTCCGCTTTCAGTTTTTGCATTATGCCTTCTGCCAATTTTGCGGGGTCAACGTCTACCGCATCCATGCTGTGGGATTGCAGGTAGATGTCCATTTTGTTTCGCTGAGCCGCCGCAACAGCATCATCGGCACCCATCTTTTTTAATTCCCGACAGAGTGCATCGAGAAATGATTTCCTGTCCATAAAAATACCATGCCTTTCGGTGGTTATTTGTATTAATGATGTATCCTTGTAAAACAAACAAGGTGATTGACCGTAAATACTATCTTTTTGCGATTTTGTGCGGTAAAATACAAAAATCATTTGCATCCAAGGGCAAAATGTGATATACTGTATAGGTGTCCTGCATTGTTTTTGACGACAAAATACACCTACTTTATATTATATCAGATTCGGAGACGGATTTCAAGATGAGAATGAGAAAAAAAAAGCATTCGGGCGAAAGAATAGAAGCGTGCGCCGATTATCTTTTGCGTCCGATGACAGACGATGAAAATGAAGATCAAGAGAAAAACGGCGATGCTCATCCGCGATATATGGAGATGTTCGGCGGCGCGGAAGTCAGCCGTGCTGTGTTTGGACGCGAGTGTTCGCTTGAGCTTGAAATAGGTTGCGGCAAGGGGGATTTTGCCGTTGGACTTTCGGCGTCACGCGCCGAATGCGGTATAATTGCGCTTGAACGCGTAGCGGATGTGGCTGTAACAGCTCTTGAAAAAGCGGCAAAAACGGCGAACGAGCGCCCGGACAATTTGCGTTTTATAATCGGAAACGCCGTTGATTTGCCGACATGGTTTCCCGAGAGCACATTTTCGCGAATATACATAAACTTTTGCGATCCGTGGCCGAAGTCCGGCTACGCCAAGCGTCGTCTCACCGCACCCGGGTTTTTGAATATATACCGACGTTTGCTTGTACCTAACGGTGAACTGCATTTTAAGACGGACAACGAGGGACTGTTTGATTGGTCGCTTGAACAGTTCGATGCGGAACAAATCGAGATCATCGCATTGACGCGTGACTTGCATTCTTCGCCGCTTGCCACGGGAAATATTATGACGGAGTATGAGCGTAATTTTACTTCTCGCGGAATGCCGATATATTCGGCGCATTTGAGATTCCGAAAGGAGCAAGAAGAAAGCGCTTCGGAGCATTGCGCCGATAATTCGCGGGGAGCGGTCTCATGATTGACGGCAGAGCCGAGCCCTGCGGTGTGCTTGTTGTGGATAAGCCGGGCGGATGGACTTCGTTTGATGTTATAGGCAAATTGCGTCGTCTTTACGGAACACGCCGTATAGGTCACACGGGAACGCTTGACCCCATGGCAACGGGAGTGCTTGTGGTGCTTGTTGGGCGTGCTGCCAAAGCGGCGGAATATGTAACGGTGCATGATAAATCTTACCTTGCGGGAATGCGCCTCGGTATAACCTCGGATACGGAGGATACAAGCGGAACGATAACTTCGCGATATGACGGAGAATTACCGAGTTGTGCGGCTGTATCGAAAGTAGCCGCGGGTTTTGTCGGTGATATAATGCAAACACCGCCGATGTACAGCGCACTTAAGGTCAACGGACGAAAGCTGTGCGATATAGCGCGCGGCGGCGGAGAAGTGGAACGTGCGCCAAGGCCCATAACGGTGCATTCGATTGCAGTTGAGCCGCGGGCTGCGGTAGGGGATTATACGCTCACAGTTGAATGCTCGGCGGGAACGTATATTCGCACGCTTTGCGCCGACATAGGAGCGGAGCTCGGTTGCGGCGGCGTGATGTCTGATCTCCGACGGTTGTCGGTGGGTGATTTTACGCTTGAAGATGCTCATACGCTTGCGGAAATAGAGGCTATGGGGGACGGTGAGCGCGCCGGTATCTTGCTTTCGGTTGAGTCATTGTTTGCGCAACTTCCAGCGGTAGATCTGCCGCAGTTCTTTGAGCGGCTGTTTAGATCCGGGTGTGAGATATACCAAAAAAAGATAGGTACGCATTACCCTATTGGCACTGTGGTACGTGTGCGCCAATCGGACGGAACTTTTTTTGCAATAGGCGAGGTATGTGAGTATGAGGAGGGCAGTGCCGTTCGGCCGCTTAAACTTTTTTCGCTTTGATTTCTAAAAAACAAAAATAGTTAAAATGTCGCATTGCGTGCTACGCATTGCGACATTTTTTGCGCTTTATCGGAGTTATAATATATGCATAAGGAATGAAATCCAAACCGGTCGGGCGTGTAATCTCGGTGGTCCGATGGTTAAAGGACGAAAAAAGGAGGGCTGTTATGCTTCGCAATAAATGCGGATTCGATTTTTCCGCCGAGAGGGACGAGCTGCTTGTTTCCGTAGGCGGTGAAATAGACCATCACGGAGCGGCTCCGCTTCGAGAGGGAATAGATGCGCTGATATGGGAATACCGCCCGCAACATTTGTATCTTGATATGTCGGGTGTGGAATTTATGGATAGTTCCGGGCTGGGGCTTATAATGGGCAGATACGAGCTGATGCGGCGATTGGGCGGGGATGTTACGGTACGTGATCCCGCGCCATGTGTTGACAGAATGCTAAAGCTTACGGGTTTTGAACGTCGAGTTAAGATAGAGACGATCACCGATCGCCCGCGCAGATCTCTTCGATGAAATTTCGCCGGCAATCGATTAAATATAACGGAACAGTCGATTGTTGAAGTGTGCGAATCTGCTGCCGAAAAAACACCGTCGGCTGATATAACGAATAAAAAGGAGGTATAGATGTAATGAAACAAATATCCGAGGAGGGCAGAGCGGTGACAGCATCGCGGCGGGTCGGAAGACCTCCGCGTGCCGAAACGGTAAACGATATAAAGCTTTCTTTTCCGTCACTGTCGGTAAACGAGGGATTTGCGCGTGCGGCTGTCGGAGCGTTTATAGCTCAGTTGGATCCCACCGCGCTTGAAATATCAGATATAAAATGCGCGTTGTCGGAAGCGGTCACAAACGCTGCGGTGCATGCCTACCCAAACGGAATAGGAAAAATAAGCCTGCATGTAAGTTTGGGATCCGACAGGTCGGTAAAAATCGAGGTTGCA
>CAZISZ010000171.1:0-3268 GCA_964542035.1 uncultured Ruminococcus sp.
GCGGCACGGCGACGCGCCGCAAAGACAGATGGTCGTCCACGACAGAACCCGGCTTACAGATCGAGTGACCCAAAGCGGATGTTGAAAAACTCCAAAGGAGTTTTTCAACATCCGCTTTATTTTTATTTAATTCGATTACAATGATTATTCGATTACAATGATTTACGCATCGGACGCATAGTATATGGGTCAAGTGCGGAGCATATCATAACCGTCAAAACCGCCGCCAAAACGGCATTGGGTATCATATATCCGGCATTGTAGGTTATCGTATATATCCAAACGCCCTGCCCCTCCGGAGCGTAACTACCCCACAAAAGCCCGCCGGAGATAATACTGCATATCATTCTTACAAGCGACGTTGCGGCGGCTCCGAACCCGTACCCGAAAAGCCGCACGCCGCGTTTTTTTTCACGTCCTGAAAAAGGCGCGGCAAAAAGCGGAGCAATACCGAACGCTGTGAATGCAAGCAAATAATCAAGCAATATGCAAAGCACGACCGAAAAAAATGTATTGGCCGGCGGAAGATACAATCCCGTTACCATTTGTATCCCCGAATACACCACACCCACAGATACGCCCGGCAGGATGCCGCGACGGTATGCGTAATATATGAGTGGCACCACGCCGATATTTACCGAACCGCCGTTGGGCCATTTGGGAATAGGCAACATGTTCATTGCCATATCCAGTGCAAATGCAAGCGCTACCATTACAGCGCCCTCAACTATCGTCAGCAGTTTTACTCTCCTGCCGGACCTTGTTTTTTGATTTTCTGTCTTTGTTGTCATTTTTTCAATTCCTTTTTCTTGATAATATATATAAAAGCTCCGGCGGCAGGTGCGTCCACCTGTCCCCGGAGCATTGGCTTTTTCGGTTTTGAAATAACATTGAGTATTCTCACGTTTTCCAAAAACAACTTCCGTTCCCTGCGCCGGTATTATCCGTATCAGGTTCAATGGGTTCGATGCAAAGCATCATCTCAGCGTAAAGCACCCCGGGATTTTTTATTTTGTTTTATACTTTGATTGGATCATCCAAAGGTCAAAAGCTGTAATTCGCCTTTACCTTGCTGATCTTATAATCGTCAAGCAGATCCTCATCGATCTTTATATCCGCCGAATACTGCTCAAGTCTCTCGTCTATATATTCAAGGAATATCGGAGTTTTCACATACTGAGCAAAGGTAACATATCCCTGCGTACCGTCGGAAAAAAGAAAGAAATCACTGTTTTCGTTCTTTGAGTACGCGCCCTCGTCGAGAGGATATTTTTTTACTATGTGCAGGCTGTTTGTAAGTTCTATCTGCTTTACTTCTCCGACCTCCATTTCGGTCAGCGCCTCATATATCTTTTGCAGATCATCATCATTTCCGATTGCGGACTCGGCACTCATATAGATACCGTTTTCGTAAACATCATCGGCTTGATTCTCGTCATATTCGGCAAGCACCGTTTCAAAATCCGCGCCGTCATCAAGTTTTTGCATTGCCTCGTTGATCTTAACTCGCGCGGCAACGTTTTCGTCCGAGGTCAACTCTTTGTACGCGATATTGCCGGAACTGTCCGTCTCATATGTTCCGTCCTCGTTGACCACAGGCGCCTCGTTGATGAATACGCATATCTGCTTCATGCGAACATAATTCTTTTGGTAATATTCCTCCAGCTGTACGGTTGTCACAGGCTGTATGCCGTCGGAGCCGAAAAGATATTCCTTAAGATAACTCACCTTTTCATCAACCAGATAAAGTTCGCGCAAAAGCTTGCGGTTGATACCGTAAGCGGCAAGAATGGCGTTAAATTCCGATTTACTGCCATCCGCAAGATTATCAATATAATCGTCTATTATCTCATCCACGCTCTTGACGGTGGCATCCGGAAGTTTAAGATCATACTGATCGAAAAGATAAAGCGCGCAAAGATATGTGCGGGCATTATCGTAAATGTATGAGCTGAAGAGATCGTCGTACGTCTCCGCCGAATCGTCCGAAACGCGAAGCGTCCATATCTTATCGACCGACGAAAGTCCGTATGCGCTTTTAAGCGATTGACCGTATGAGTATTCAAACTGCGCCTTGTAGCGCGACATCCAAAATTCTATCATACCGCCGGTTATTTCTGTTTTTCCCAGTGACATTACCACCACACCGCGCGAGGTGCAGGACACCGCACACAGCGCCGTAATTATCAGTGCAAGCACCGCGGATATTATTTTAAGTTGTCTTTTTTTCATTATCCGTAATATCTCCCTGTACCATTGCGAGATGCGGATACTCTCGATTTGATTTTATCCGATCGCATCGTATATTATATTATATCACTCGCGAGGCGTTTTGTCTACTCCGCTTTGTCCCGAATCTCAAGATATTTTTCAAACAATCTGTTAATTGTTCCTATCGGATCCTCTCCGCCGCGCAATTTGATGGTTATAAATGTCGTTGACCCAAGAGAAGCTCGCAGGCGCGATGGCATATCGTTTGAAAGTTCCTGCCAAATGACAGGATCAAAGTCGCTCACGACGATCCTAACCTCATTGCCGTTTTGCGTTACCGCCGTAAAGCCGCAAAGCTCGGCTCGGTGACGCAGGAGCGCAATGTCAAGTAACGCTCCGGTTGCCGCCGGAGGCTCGCCGTAGCGGTCGCAAAGTTCATCGTAAAGTTCATCGGCATCATCCTGTGTCGTTATATGCGCTATGCGCTTATAAAGTGCCATACGTTGCGCACCGGACGGAACATAGGAGGCGGGCAGGTATGCATTTTCCGAGAGAGTAACAGTACACTCGGTTTGGGGTTCGGGCGCCTCACCTTTTTCCTCAAGTACCGCCTCGTTGAGAAGTTTAACATACATATCGTATCCCACATCGTCAAGGTGACCATGCTGTTCCGCGCCGAGTATACTTCCGGCACCGCGTATTTCAAGATCGCGCAATGCAATACGAAATCCCGCACCGAACTCGGCGTACTCGCGCACCGCTTCAAGTCGTTTTTCGGCTATCTCCGTCAACGCACGTCCGCGCGGATATGTAAAATACGCGTAAGCTCGACGCGAAGAACGTCCTACGCGCCCGCGTAACTGATGCAACTGCGAAAGCCCCATACGATGCGCATTATCGACGATAAGAGTGTTGGCGTTCGGCACATCGACTCCGGTCTCTATTATCGTTGTGCAAACAAGAACGTCAATGCGCCCTGCCGTCATATCCGCCCATATCTCCTCAAGGCGTTCTTTTTCCATCTTTCCGTGCGCGGTAACGATCGTTGCGTCCGGCG
>CAZISZ010000172.1:0-3210 GCA_964542035.1 uncultured Ruminococcus sp.
GTCAACCTTTTTCAGGGTGCGCAGACAACGTGCACACATGCTGACAGTTTTAACTGTGCCGTTTTCGGAAACCTTGACCTTGCGGATATTGGGCTTCCATGCTCTGTTGGTTTTGCGATGGGAGTGAGATACCGAGTTACCGAACACAACGCCCTTGCCGCAAACACTGCATTTTGCCATTTGTGACACCTCCTCAATATATAGTAGCATATCATTTACATATAACATCGGTTATTATATCACACTTGGCGAAAAAAAGCAAGAGCTTTTTTGCTTTTTTCTTAAAAAAACGATGTCATATGGCGGATTGTGCTCTTCTTTTATGTGATTTTGCCGCCATTACAGCCACAAACAACGCGATAACTACCAAAAACACGACGGATATTATGATCGCAGAAAGTACATACGAGTTCTG
This sequence comes from uncultured Ruminococcus sp., assembly GCA_964542035.1. Classification (GTDB taxonomy): domain Bacteria; phylum Bacillota; class Clostridia; order Oscillospirales; family CAG-272; genus CAG-390. Next base: position 416 of record CAZISZ010000172.1, read on the forward strand.
TGATGCCGATGTGTCTCCCGTGGCACCGCCGTACAGATCACCGTCGATCGCCGAAAGCGGCATGCTCTCCGAGAGTATATCCAAAGCCTTGTCGAGCGAATATACCTCGCCGTTTTCAAGCTTGGTCAGATCCGGGCGGCTGCCAAACGGCATAACACCAAGCTCCCCCTGCTCGGAAAACAAAAGAAAAGTTGTATGATAATCCGTTACTTCAATGCACGCAATAAAAGATGCGTCGGTGTCAAGCTTCGCAAAACCCGCATTTATCTGTGAAGCCTTGTCGGAAAAATTTGCGGACATCACTTCACCGGTATTGCTTTGCGAAACGCTTTTGCCAACGGCTGTCCATTTGTTATCGTTGTTTTTGAGAAGCGTATCGCTGCCATCTTGTGAAATCAGGTGCCAATAGCAATCATATCCATCAAGATCCACATCAGAGCTTTTTTGTTTGGCGAGTGCGGCGAAATCGTGTGCACCCAATCGATATGCCTTGTACGAGGATGTTACATCCGATGCCGAGACAAGACCGTTTGTATCCATATCGGCGATAACATTCGCGGCTTCCGATTCATTTGATATTGCTATCCTGACATCGTTGTAGGAAATCGCGCCGACTGAAGGAACTATTTGAACCAATAGCAGCATGGTTAGAAAGATCAAAACTGTTGCTTTTTTCAGATGTTTCATAGCGGAGTCTCCTTTGTTTTAATATTCGAGAAGCCTAAATGTCTCCCGTAAACATATTATATCATGTAATTGAAGTTTATGTCAATACTCTTGTTCAACATTTTTAAAATAGAGCAAAAAAAACAGGTATTATTGTCGATAAAGTCTATGTTATAACACGTGGGGCGTTGAAAACTCGTGCCGGGTTTTCAACGCCCCATAATGGCTGTTATATTCCTGTTATCTTACCGGTGCAGACGGATCCGTATTCATATGCCTTATCGGCAACTATACCGTCAAGCCGAACCGGAAGAAGCATTCCGTGTAGGTTTTTATCGGACGGTACGCGCACTTCGATAAATGAGTCGGTATGCCCGAATGCCGTTGTGCCGTCAAATGTTTCAAAAAGCACGCGTGTGTTCGGGGCGTCGCGCACAACCGCTGAGAGTATTTCTTTTCTTGTCTCGTCTGCGATTTCGGATAGAATGGCGGCGCGGCGGTGCTTTACATCATCCGGTACTTGATCCGGCATTACGGCGGCGGGGGTGCCTGCGCGTTTTGAATAGGGAAAAACGTGTGCCGCCAAAAAGCGTGCACGTCGCATAAAATCAAGTGTTTCGGCAAAGTCTCCGTCGGTCTCGCCCGGAAAGCCCGCTATCACATCGCAGGTGAATTGCACATTCGGGATAGCGGCGCGAAGATCTTCTATTACATTCATGGCACGCTCGGCGTTGTACTTGCGGCGCATTGCGGCAAGTGTGCGCGAGCATCCGCTTTGAAGCGATATGTGAAAGTGCGGGGCGAGAGAGGAAATGGCGGCTATTTTTTCTATAAATTCCGGGCGCATAAGCGACGGTTCAAGCGAGCCGAGACGTATACGTACGTTGTTTCCCTTCACTTCGGGAAGCGCGTCTATATCGCCAAGCAGACTGCCGAGGTCAGTATCGGATAGATCGCGCCCGTAAGACGCCACCTCAATGCCCGTTAACACAATTTCTTTGGCGCCGCCCCCGATAATACTTGTTACCTCGGAGAGCACCGCCTCCCGCGTTTTTGAACGCACAGGACCGCGCGCATCTGGGATTATGCAATAGGAACAGCGGTTTTCGCAACCGTCTTCTATCTTAAGATATACCCTTGTGCGGGAAAAAGATGCTATCTTCATTGGTTCAAAGGCACAACCGTCGAGTGCGGGTGCATCGGTGCGCGTTGCTGCGCGCGCGGTGTCGGGATCGCCAAGCAGGCGTTCAACTTCGTCTGCCGCGGCAAGTTTTTTGGCGTTGCCTATGACCGAATCCACTCCCTCGAGCTTTGCCAGCTCCTCGGGCGTCGTTTGAGCCAAACAGCCGGTGACGACAATGCGTGCCATCGGTGAGCGCGAGCGCAAGCGACGTATCATCTGCCGAGATTTGCGTGCCGCCTCGGCGGTCACGGTGCATGTGTTTATGATATACGCATCGCATACCTCACTTGCGTCAGTCACCGAAAAGCCGCGCCGAGTCAACTCCTCGGCTATCGCTTCGCTTTCATATTGGTTGACTTTACATCCGAGCGTCAGTATTCCGATGCGTCCTTGGTTGTCCTTAACTGTCATGGGGTTATGGCTTCTGCCGGGGCAAAAGCTTCCTTTCATTATATAAACAATTTAATACACGTAAGAATTTAAAAAAACGATAAAGCGAAATATCCGCACGCCGAGCGGTATGTCCAGCGAGGCGCGACATTCATTATTAAATATTGTATCACAAAAAAACGCAAATGTAAAGACGGCGGCGGGGATATTAGTGTGGATTGGCGGCGTTTGTCGCTATCCGTAGGTTTTTTTGAAAAAAATCTGCCGGGCATGAGAAAAAAATATAAAAAGGTATTGCAAATTTCGATTTTGTATGATATAATATAGCGTAATTGCGATATAGTCAGCATTTTTATACGAAGCGAGGTGTTAAAAGTGAAAGAGGGTATCCATCCTAAATATGAGGAAGTCACGATCAGATGTGCTTGCGGCGAGACCGTTCGCACTCGTTCGACCAACCCGAAGGGCGGAGATATCAAGGTTGAAATTTGCTCCAAATGCCATCCTTTCTTTACCGGTAAGCAGAAATTCGTTGATGCCGGCGGTAGAGTTGATA
>CAZISZ010000173.1:0-3195 GCA_964542035.1 uncultured Ruminococcus sp.
GGCGGGCGGGTGATGGACGATTCCAAGCCCAAGTACCTAAACACATCGGATACCCCGGCGTTTAAAAAGAGTCGCAATCTTTTTGCTCTCAATTTTGCAAAAGCCAAATGTGCCGAAAGGATGATTCTTTGCGAGGGATATATGGATGTTATCGCCTTGCATGCCGCGGGATTTGAAAATGCCGTGGCAACACTCGGTACCGCTATTACCGAAGAACATGCGCGCGTTATGGCTAAATACACCAAAGAGGTGATCATCTGTTACGATTCTGATGAAGCGGGCGTCAAGGCTGCAAACAAAGCAATGCGTATACTCGGCGATGTCGGCGTTGATGTGCGCGTGCTTAAGATCGACGGTGCCAAAGATCCGGATGAGTATATAAAAAAATACGGCGGAGCTCGCTTTTCGATGCTGCTTGATAAGAGCAGTACGGGGTTTGAGTTTAAATCCTCGGCAGTGCTTTCAAAATACGATATAAAAGATCAGCAGGGCAGATTACGCGCGGCAGAGGAACTTGTAAAGATAATATCCGATTATTATTCAAACGTAGAGCGGGAAATATATATATTTAGAGTGTCGGAGCAACTTTCTCTGCCTACCGATGTTATAAAACGAGACGTTGAGCGAGAGCGCGCCAAACGCAAAAAAGAGCAAGCGTCCGAACTCAGCAAAAAGGCTGTGGCGTCGATACGTGATTTCGGCGACAGAGTGAATCCGGATTCGGCAAAAAATCCGCGCGCAGCGGCAGCGGAGGAGACGATCCTCGGTCTTTTGCTTATCGATGAGGCGCATCGTGCTGCGGCAACTTCGGGACAGTTGGGGCTTACCGACGATGACTTTTTTACCGAATTCGGGCGGCGTGCATTTGGCGAGATCTGCCGTCTTTATCAAAGTGAGGGCGGCTTTTCTTTGGCACTGCTCGGCGAGTCGTTTACGCCGGATGAAATGAGTAGGCTTGAACGCTGTCGAAAACGTCGCGAACAGCTTACTCAAAACGGCGCGGATGTATTGCGTGCGGCTGCCGATGTGCTTATATGTGACAGGCAAAAGCGTACGCGGGACGTTTCCGTATCGCAGGATCTCGAGATACGTCGGCGTACGTTGGCGGCTCAAAAGGAAAAAGATAAAAACGCCAAAGCCGGCAATAATTAATTGTGTATTTGCTGGAGACGAGAGAAGAAACGCCTTGCCCGAAAAACGAAAGATTATAATAAAATAAAAAACATATCCCTTGCGCGGCGCGTGCCGCACACATACCGAAAGGAAGAGCAAATAAATGGATATCGAAGTAAATGAGAAAAAAATGGATGTAAACGAGCTGATCGAAAAAGGCAAAAAAGGTGGGCTTACCGGTAGCGACTTTGATGATGCGCTTGACAATCTCGGCTATGACATAGACAAGATGGACAAGGTATACGATGCGCTTGAGGAGGGCGGTATACCACTCGGTGCAGACATGTCAAGTTCGGAGATGGATAAGATCGAGAGCGAGGTTGAAAACTTCGGCGTCGGTGAAAACATGGAAAAGATCCTTGAGTCAGAGGGGCTTACCATTGACGACCCTGTACGGATGTATCTCAAGGAAATAGGCAGAGTTCCTTTGCTTGATTCGGAGAGCGAACTTGAACTTGCAAAGATCATGACGGACGATACAAAGTCTGCCGAGGAGCGTCAAATGGCGCAGGACAAGTTGGTTGAAGCCAACCTGAGACTTGTTGTCAGTATTGCAAAAAGATATGTCGGTAAGGGCATGTTCTTCCTCGACCTCATTCAGGAGGGTAACCTCGGCCTTATGAAGGCGGTCGAAAAATTCGACTACACAAAGGGATATAAATTTTCAACTTACGCCACATGGTGGATACGTCAGGCGATAAACCGTGCCATAGCAGATCAGGCGAGAACGATCAGGATCCCCGTGCATATGGTGGAGACCATTCACAAGGTAAACAGATATCAACGCCAAATGTTGCAGGAACTCGGGCGTGAGGCAACTGCTGACGAGATAGGCGAAAAAATGGGCATGAGCGCCGACAAAGTGCGCGAGATCATGAAGATAGCGCAAGAGCCGGTGTCCCTTGAAACTCCTATCGGTGAAGAGGAAGATACCCATCTCGGTGATTTTATTCCGGATGAGGAAACGCCCGCACCCGCGGATGCGGCGTCACAAACTATTCTGCGCGAGGTGCTTGACCGCGAATTGCACACACTTACCCCGCGTGAGGAACATGTTATAAAGCTCCGTTTCGGGCTTTACGACGGTCGCTGTCGTACGCTTGAGGAGGTTGGCAAAGAATTCGACATCACGCGTGAGCGCATACGTCAGATCGAAGCCAAGGCATTGCGCAAACTGCGTCATCCAAGCCGCGCAAGACACCTGCGTGGATTTATAGATTGACCGCTTACGTTATGTATGGGAGATATCAGTTCGATAACTTGTGTATTTTGTTTTAACGATATTGCGAATTCCGAATGCGTAGTGACGGACATCACTCTGTACGTTGCCATTGCTAATTGCACAAAAATAGCAGCGTAAATATGTGGCATGTTACAAAATAATCGTTGTAATGCAAAAAAAGGCGCATGATATTTGGTGCAACATGCACAACTGAAAAATCATCCTGTGCATTTTTGCCCCGAGGCGGCATTTAATTTACAAATACAGACTAAATTTCGGCTTGACACTTTTGCTTTTTTGTTGTAAAATATAAATAATACAATCTAAAAGTGCGCACTAAAGATGCGTTTACCTTCCAAGGAGGATTTTTATTATGAATAAAAGACTTATATGTCTCTTCCTTTGCTTTCTGATGCTTGTCAGCATGACGGCAACCGGATGTTCCACATTCGGCAGCGGTTCCGAAACAACAGAAAGCAGCGTCGTTGTCGAGGATCCGGACCAGGGACGTGCCATCACCCTCACGTGGTATGTGCCCTGCGAACAACCGGTATCCGACGAGGATGTCGCTCTTGTTGAAGAAGCTATAAATAAGATCACAAAATCAAAATTCAAAACACAGATAAAACTTCATATGCCCACTTTGGATGAATACTATGAGACAATAGAGGGTATTATGCAGGCGCGTGTTGAGGAAGAAGAAAACCAGCAGACTGCCAAGGATGAGCTTAAAAAGGCTATCCGCGAGGCGAAAGCTCAGGGTATCGATTCCGCTGTTGCAATTTCCGAGTTCTATGAGA
>CAZISZ010000174.1:0-3148 GCA_964542035.1 uncultured Ruminococcus sp.
GCGCGCCAGCTCAACGTGCTGCTTTTGATCCACGCCTACCCGCACAACATCGGTCTGATAAAGCAGAATATCCGCCGCCATCAGCACGGGATAGGTGAAAAGTCCCGCATTAACATTGTCAGCATGGCGGGCGCTTTTGTCTTTGAACTGCGTCATGCGAGAGAGTTCGCCAAACATCGTAAAGCAGTCAAGCGTCCACGCAAGCTCGGTGTGTGCGGGAACGTGCGATTGCACGTAAAGCGTGTTCTTTTCGGGATCGAGTCCGCACGCCATGTAAAGCGCCAATGTTTCGTATGTGCGGCGGCGTAACTCGGCGGGTATCTGACGTACCGTTATGGCGTGCTGATCCACCACGCAGTAAAAACATTTGTATTTATCCGAAAATTCCGAAAAGTTTCTTATCGCTCCGAGGTAGTTGCCAATGGTCAGGTTGCCGCTCGGCTGAACTCCCGAAAAGCATACTTTTGTATCTTTTATCATTATTGATTCTCCTTTGATTGTACTTCGATTATCCGCCTGTAAAACTTTGTTTTACAGGCAGATGCCTGTTAGCATATATCTATATCCGCGGCTGCCGCGCCGAGGCGGCGGCACCCCTCGCGGATATCCTCGTCCGAAGGCGTTGAATAATTTACGCGGAATGACGGAGATACTCCCCCCGTGTCACACAAAAACGCAGCGCCCGGTACTACCGCCACGCCGTGCTCCAAAGCTTTTGCGACAAACGGCGCGGCGTCTGCCACGTCGCGCAGAGTGCAAAGGATAAAAAGACCTCCTTCGGGTCTCGTGTGAGAGACGGACGCGGGCAGATATTTATCAAGGCATTCAAGCATTAATTCGGCTTTGTGACGGTATATTGCGCGAATGTCTTCGATATGAGCGTCGATATCGCACTCCGTCATATACCTGTGGCACAGCATTTGAAAATGAATGTTGGTGTGAACGTCCTCTACCTGTTTTGCCACGACTGCTTTTTGAATGATCGGAGCGGGGGCGCAAAGATAGCCAACGCGCATCCCTGCGGAAAGTATTTTCGAAAATGACGAGCAATATATGACCCGTCCGTCGGTATCGAGGCTCTTAACGGTCGGCACGTCCTCGCCAGCAAAGCGGAGTTCTCCGTAGGGATCGTCCTCAAGTATCAAAACATCATGCCGCCGCGCAAGTTCGTATATCTTTTTTCGTTTTTCGGCAGATGTGGTTATCCCTGCGGGATTTTGAAAATTCGATATTATGTATATAAATTTGGCGCGCGGTTCGCGCCACAGCGCCGTTTCCAATGCGGATATGTCCATGCCGTCGGCTTTAAGCGGTACTCCCACCGTGCGCACTCCGTTTGAGCGAAATGCGTTAAGCGCTCCGATAAAAGAGGGGTCTTCGCATATTACGCAATCGCCCTCGTTGCAAAGTACCTTGGCGGTCAGTTCTATCCCTTGGTTGCCGCCGGAGGTGACTATCACATCGTCCCCAACGCGTCCGATCCCGCGGCGGTCAAGGCGCTCGCGTATGGCGCGGCGCAGCGGAGGGTAGCCCTCGGTTTGGCTGTATTGCAGTGCGTCGATGGGTGTGCGCTCCAAAATATCAGCGGATAGGCGGCGTATGTCATCAATGGGAAAAGACTCCGCGGCGGGATTACCCGCGGCAAAGGATATAACGCTCGGGTCGTCAAGAGATTTAAATATTTCACGTATGGCCGACGGGCGCAAAGACGCAAGTTTGTCGGAAAATTTGTATTCCATGGTAGGCTCCGAATTCAGCCGTCACGGCGGCATAAAAAACTACATTATTACATTATAATGATACACCATTTTCGCTTTATTGTCAAGGCTTTTTTAAATCTCGGGTGGCGCTTGCGCGACAGATGAATTTTATACCGCAACGGTGGAGAATATCGGTTTCGTATCTCCCTATACCGGTATAGTTGGGCGCGGAGCATCCGATCTTTTAGGTATCGGCGAGAGAAAGTTTTGCTTTCTATATGCCTAAACAAACGGTACCGAATTTTTTGCGTTGTTCGCTCAAAAAAACGCGCCTCGGGTATTGATTTATGTGCGCTTATATGTTATAATGAAAATAGGATGTTAGTATTATATTAATATCCGGCGTCAATACCCGCGCGGGCATTTTTTATTCCGTCGCGGCATACATAGTATTGAAATATTCAAGTGAGGTATTCAAACCATGAAAAATTGTCCCAACTGCAATGCGCAGATCGATGACGGCGCATTGTTTTGTCCCAACTGCGGCACAAATTTTGCAACAAATCAACGTCCTGCCGCCACCGTGGCAGATCCCTATGACCACACTGCCGAATTCGATCCTCGCGACATCTCGGAAAACAAGGTGTTTGCAATGCTTCCCTATTTGCTCGGCACCGTCGGTATTATAATCTGCCTGCTTGCCAGCAGTACATCCGCATATGTTCGTTTTCACATCAGACAGGCGCTTAAATTCACCGTTGTAACTATACTCGGCGGTATATGCGCCGTCCTCCTTTGCTGGACGTTTATCGTACCCATAGTATACGGTATCCTGTGCTTAACTTTCCTTGTAATAAAGATCATTTGCTTCTTCCAAATCTGCTCCGGTAAGGCTAAAGAGCCGGCTATCATCCGCAGCCTCGGCTTTTTGAAATAATTTTAAACATAAAACTCGGCGATCGGCGCCCTAACGTGGCGCCGATCGCCGTTTGCGTATGGTAATAGGCATGAGTTTATTCCAAAAAGCATGGATAAATTCACCCATGCTTTAAAAGTGTGCGCAAGCGGTCAAGCGCCGAGCGTTCGAGACGGCTGACATAAGAGCGCGAGATTCCAAGCTTTTCCGCCGCTTCGCGCTGCGTAACGGCGCGACCGCCGCCGATGCCGTAACGCATTTTTATTATTTGCCGCTCGCGCTCGGGAAGCGCTGTGTTTATCAGTTCTCGCAATCGCTCGGAGGATAGGCGAAGATCAAGCTCCCCTGCCATGTCGTCCTCGCAGCTGATCACATCTATATACGTCAGCGGATTCCCTTCGCGGTCGTAGTCGATCGCTTCGTTTATAGATACCTCCGCCTGCCGCTTGCGCTGCGAACGAAAGAACATCAAGATCTCATTCGCTATCCTCACCTAACGGACTTTCGGATTCTGCCGAATTTTCGTTAGAAT
>CAZISZ010000175.1:0-3118 GCA_964542035.1 uncultured Ruminococcus sp.
TTAAAACAAAAAGAAAAGGCAATTACAACATAGTAGAGATAGATTCAAACTACATTCCCGAACCGATAGAGCATAAGGAGGTATTCGGCATTACGTTCGAGCAGGGGCGTAACAATTTTAAGATCGACCGCGAACTGCTCAAAAACATAGTTACCAAAAACAAGGAACTGCCCGAGAGCGCTGCGCGCGATCTTATAGTATCGCTTATCACTCTTAAATATACGCAGTCGAACTCCGTTTGCTACGCTGTGGACGGTCAGGCGATAGGTGTGGGTGCCGGTCAGCAATCCCGTATACACTGCACGCGTCTTGCGGGTACCAAAGCCGATACATGGTTTTTACGCCAGCACGAAAAGGTACTCTCCCTGCCTTTCAGATCCGATCTCGGTCGTCCCGAGCGCGATAACGTGGTTGACGGATATATAAACAAAAACGAAGAAGATGTATGTGCGGAGGGAAACTGGCAAAAGTACTTTACCCATCGTCCCGATCCGCTTACAGATGCCGAAATAGCCGAATATCTTGGCGGAATCAGCGGCGTGGCTCTCGGATCTGACGCATTTTTTCCGTTCGGCGATAATATCGACCGAGCAAAAAAGAGCGGCGTTTCGTATATAGCCGAGCCCGGCGGATCGATTCGCGATGATATTGTAATCGAATGTTGCGATAAACATGGTATAACTATGGCGTTTACCGGTATGAGACTTTTCCATCATTGATCGGATGAGCCGAAACAAAATAATAAAAAATAAAAAAAGATAAGGCGGTAAGCCATGAGGATAATGGTCGTAGGCGGTGGCGGCAGAGAGCATGCCATAATAAAAAAGATAAAGCAAAATCCGAATGTTGAGACGATCTTTGCGTTGCCGGGCAACGGCGGAATAGCCGCGGACGCCGTTTGCGTCCCGATAGGAGCAAAAGATATTCCCGCCATTGTTGATTTTGCGGTTAAAAACAAAATTGATTATGCCGTGGTTGCACCCGATGACCCATTGGTGCTCGGTGCGGTAGATGCGCTTGAGGCACGCGGGGTGGCATGTTTCGGTCCCCGCGCCGACGCGGCAATAATAGAGGGCAGTAAGGTCTTTGCCAAAGAACTTATGAAGAAGTACGGAATTCCCACCGCGGCATACGAGACATTTGACGATATGGAGGCGGCGTTGCGTTATATCGACAGTGCACCGATGCCGGCTGTTATAAAGGCGGATGGTCTGGCGCTCGGCAAAGGAGTTATAATCGCCGAAACGCGAGAGACGGCGCGGGAGGCTGTGCGTTCCATGATGGAAGACAGGGTTTTCGGAGCGAGCGGCGACAGAATAATAATAGAGGAATTTTTGACGGGTCCCGAGGTGTCGGTATTGGCATTTACCGACGGCAAAACGATCGTGCCGATGGTCTCGTCCATGGATCACAAACGAGTCGGTGATAACGATACCGGGCTTAATACCGGAGGCATGGGTACTGTCGCCCCGAATCCGTATTACACCGCAGATATAGCCGAGACCTGTATGCGTACCATATTTTTGCCTACGGTTAAGGCGATGAATGCCGAGGGGCGCACCTTTTCCGGGTGCCTTTATTTCGGTCTTATGCTCACCTCGAGCGGTCCGCGTGTGATAGAATACAACTGTCGCTTCGGAGACCCTGAAACGCAGGTGGTGCTCCCGCTGCTTGAGAGCGATCTTTTAACGGTCATGATGTCTGTTACAAACGGAACATTGGCGGATTGCGAGGTGCGCTTTTCAAACGCATCGGCATGTTGCGTCATAATGGCATCGGAGGGTTATCCCACGGCATATAAGAAGAATTTCAAAATAGATATACCGGACGAGCTTTTGTCCGATGTGTATGTGGCGGGCGCGTTGCTTGATGATAAAAGCGGCGCTTTGTTGACAAGCGGCGGACGTGTGCTCGGAGTTACGGCTGTAGCCGATGAGCTTTCGGAAGCTGTCGCGTCGGCATATGCTAAGGTAGAGCGTATTGATTTTAATGGGGCGTACTATCGCCGCGATATAGGTTGCCGTGCCTTGGCGGCAAAAGCGAATGACAGAAAGGAACGATGATTTTATGGTATACAGGATCTACGTTGAAAAAAAACCGGGTCTGGCACATGAAGTGGAAACCCTATTTGCCGAGTTTCGCGGATTACTCGGGATAAGCTCAATTACATCGCTTAGAATCTTTAACCGATATGATGTTGAAAATATAAACGAAGAGTTGTTTCCGGAGGCGGTGAGGACCGTGTTTTCGGAGCCGCAACTCGATGTTGCAACGTCGGATATTGACGTGGAAAACGACCGCGTGTTTGCCGTTGAATATCTGCCGGGGCAGTTCGATCAGCGAGCCGATTCTGCGGCACAGTGCATTCAGATAATTTCAAAGGGAGAGCGACCCACCATACGAACCGCGAAAGTGTATGCCATCGGCGGAAATATCGGTGATGCGGAACTTGATGCGATAAAAAAGTACGTCATAAACCCGGTGGAGGCGCGTGAGGCGGCGTTGACTTTGCCGGAAACCTTGGCGCCGAAATACGAACTTCCCACTACCGTAGATACACTTGACGGCTTTTGTGCTCTTGACGACGCGGGACTTGCCGAGATGATCAACAAATACGGCCTTGCCATGGATCTTGACGATATCCGATTTTGTCGTGATTATTTTCGCACCGAGCATCGTGATCCTACGATAACAGAGGTGCGTATGATAGATACTTACTGGTCGGATCACTGCCGTCACACCACATTCGGTACAGTTATCGACAGCGTACAATTTGAAGATGCAAAACTTGAGGAGGCATATCAAAAGTATCTTGCCGTTCGCTCCGAACTCGGGCGTGACGAAAAGCCGCAAACGCTTATGGATATTGCCACTTTGGCGGGAAAGTATCTTAAGCATATGGGTAAACTCGATAAGCTTGACGAATCGGAAGAGATAAATGCATGTACGGTGAAAATTGATGTGGAGGTTGACGGTGAAAGTCAGCCATGGTTGTTGCTTTTTAAAAACGAAACGCACAATCACCCGACCGAGATAGAGCCGTTCGGCGGTGCCGCTACCTGTATCGGCGGCGCGATACGCGACCCGCTTTCCGGGCGTTCGTATGTTTACGCAGCCA
>CAZISZ010000176.1:0-3095 GCA_964542035.1 uncultured Ruminococcus sp.
CGCTTTGTACGCCGAAACACGCTCTTTCCGCTTCTTTTCAGCTTCCTGCGCCGCTTTCTCCGCTTCTCTCTCCGCATTCTTTGCCGCAGTATTGGACGAAGAACTCTTTTTGGTACTGCCGCTTTTTGACGGCTTGACGCTCAATTTGTTAATTGCACCGATGGTCGATTGCGCATTCGCGATAGCACTGTTTATTTTTGACTGTGCGTCCGCTGAAAGTCCGTCAGCACCGATTTCACCCGAATATGCGGCGTAAACCGCCGCCATACCGCCCGCCAATATGGCGGCACCCGTTGCGGCGTCGCGTGCCGCGTTATCGAAATTTTCCGCATCGGTTTTTGCCGCTTGCAACGCGCTCCCCGCATCATCGATCGCCGTCTTTGCGTCCTCCTGTATGATGGAGAGTACTTGTGCGGCAAGGGATGCCTGCACGTCCGCTGTTGCCTTTTCTTTCGCAGACTGTGCACTGTTGTACAGCGCGTCGGTGTTGACGGTCAATTTCCCGTTTGCAAAATCCAAATAACTCAGCAAATCGTTTTCCGTCAGTTCTTTGAACATATCCGCCGATATATAGCCCGTTTCGTTATAATTGTCTTGTGCTTCCTGCAAAAGTTCAATCTTGCTTTGAATATCCGATAGGTTCTCAGATAACACAGACAGACTTTCCGCCGCACTCGCCGCATTCGTTGTTTCCTCTGCCAACTCCTGCATCCTGTGCGGATCCAATGCGTTCGCCGCCGCATCTGCCAGCTCCTGCAAATGCTCCTTGGTCTGCTGCGTCTGTTCATCATACGCCGTATACCCATCTGCGTCCTGCTGATACCGTTTCCCCGCTTCCGTGATATACGCGCGCAAGTCCTCCAGTTCTTCTTCCTGTTGTTCTGTCCGCGCCACTCCCAATGCTTTCAGTTCTTTGTATTTCTGTATCACTTCATCGAGATGTTGTTCTTCCGATATGGTTTCGATTGTGCCGTCGGCGGATTCATGTGTATAATAAGACTTTTTATATTTTTCGTCTATTTCCTTATTGGCTTTCCGCCCCTCGATTTCCGCTTCCTCTCGGAGTAGCACCAATTTTGCGGAAAGTGCTTCGTTTTCAGCTTTCAGCTGTTCCAGTTCCGTTTCATCCGTCAGCGTCAATGTGCCTTTGCTGTTCAGTTCATCAATCTTTTTCGCTGTTTCGTCCAGTTCGCTTTGTACAGCTTGCAACTCGTTTTCCGCTTCTTCGTGCGCCGCAACCGCTTCTTTTACCTTTTCGGTCGCACCTTTTTGCGCCGAGGACAACGCTATCAGCGACACCGTCACAGCCGCAATCGCCGCCGCAATCCATGTGTACGGACTTGCCAGCATAGCTGTGTTGAGTTTCACTTGTGCTACTGTTGCATTTTCTTTGGCAAGCATATTTTTTGCCGTCGCCGCCGATTCCAACGTAATGGCGCCCGTTTCCGTGTTGCGCAGGATAACCGTTTCTTTGGCAAGAATGTTTCCCGCAGTCTCTATTAAATTCTTTTCTTTTGTCGCCGCGGTCAGCAGTTTTACCGCCGTAGTAACGCCCGTGACTGATTTGGACAGGCTCGTCAAAACCGTAAACCCTGCCCATCCTGCGCCGATTGTAACCAACACGCCGCGCATATCCCAAAGAAGTCCAATCAAGTCCGAAACCGCGCTGATTATGGTTGCAATCCCGTGTCCGACTTTTTCCCCGGTACCGTTTTCAGCCAATTCGTTGACCATGTCCAGCAGACCTTCCAGTTCGCCTTTCAATTCGCCGAATCCTTCTTCGCCCGCTTGGCGCGCCACCATAGAAATGTTATCCATGAACGTTGACCACAGTCCCGACATCGTTTTCGACTGTTTTTCCATCATGCCGTAGAATTGCCCGCCCTCTGATGTCATGGATTCCATGGCTTTGTTGATGCCTTCTATATTGACCTCACCGGCGGTAATCATCTTGAACAGTGCTTCCTGCGTTACGTCATATTCTTCCGCCAGTTGCCGCAATATCGGCACACCCGCCTCAGTCATCATATTCAGTTCTTCCAGTGACACTTTGCCTTTGGCTTGCATTTTTCCGTAAGCAAGCGTGATGCGGTCAAGCAGTTCCGCTTTTCCTTGCGATAAATCCCCCAACTGCTGCAGACGCGTCATCACGTCTTCTTCCGCAACGCCGAATGCCAAAAGCTGTTTTGTCGACTCCGTCACATCCGCCAACTCAAACGGTGTTTCCGCTCCGAATTGTTCCAGTTTCTCCATTTGCGTCTGCGCTTTTTCGGCACTTTGCAAGAGTACTTCAAAAGAAGTCATCGACTGTTCAAAATCCGCATTCGACCCGATGAGCGCACTGAATAATTGTTTCCCCGCATACCCCACTGCCAGACCTTTCAGCATGGAAAAAGCACTCTTGATGCGGTTTGCGTTGGTTTCAAACGCCTGCGAATTTTCGTTTACTTCCTTGGTGTCCTTCGCCGCCGCTTCCGCCGCGTCGGCATATTCTTTTTTCAGTTTTTGCAATTCCGTGTTGACCCGTTTTACTTGGTCTTTCACTTCCATCTGTGCCTTTAGGTTATCTTCCAGGTCGGTTTTGCAACGTTTCACCTGCACACTGTTTTCACCGTATTTTTTGGTGTTTTCTTCAATCGCCTTGGTGATATCCCGTTCACCCTGTTTCAAAATTTTTGCTTCTTGTTGTAAATCCACCAGTGCGTCTCTTGCGCGGTCAATCGCCTGCACATAACTTGTGCTGTCCGCCGTCAGTCTGGCGTGCAACCCCAATTCTTCCGCCATTGTCGTCACCTCCCTTTACAATCCGTATAACGCCTGTAAATCCCGCGGCATATCCTCCGCGGATATTTCTTTATCTTTTTCAAGCCCGTGCAGCAGATAAAACACATTGTACGGGCGTTGTCTTCCCAATTCATCGGGCAGTCTGCCCCATGCGCTGAACATGGTGCAGTACAAGTCCCTTAATCGTGTTTGCCCGCTTTCTTTTGCGGGCTTTGTGCGTTTTTTGATGCCACCGCCATGTCTTCCACATACCAGCGGCACACTTTTTTGCACGCCGTCGCCATCTCTGCCGCGGGTGCCGTTTTCAAAAC
>CAZISZ010000177.1:0-3080 GCA_964542035.1 uncultured Ruminococcus sp.
CTATCGTCGCGGCATTTGCGGTGTGCCTGTGTATTACATCGATGCAGAGTTTGGCGGTATCAAAATCAAGCGCTGCAAACGGCTCATCGAAAAGATAAAGCTCCGCAGACCGTGCCAATGCCCGCGCTATCGAAACGCGAGTTTGCATTCCGCCTGAAAGTTCGCAAGGCAGATCGTCCTCATGTCCTGCGAGCCCCAATTCGCAAAGCAATCGGCGCGCCGCGGGCAGATTCTTTTTTTTGTCTCCCATAACGAGGTTCACGTTTTGTGCAGCGCTCAGATGAGGCAAAAGAAACGCAGATTGCATTGAGAGCGATATCGAGGGCTTGGCGGGGGAAAATGAGAGATTTCCGGTGCAGGCGTTGGCTGTCCCTGCTATTATCGATAACAGTGTGGATTTGCCGCATCCCGACGGACCGCATACTGCAAGTCTGCCGCCAACGGGAATCTCCAAAGTGCAGGTGATATCGGATAATGCGGTTACGGAACCGAAATTTTTACCGAGTCCTTTAAGATCTATTTTCATCAACGGTAGCACCTCCTCTTTTTTTTCTTTTCTTTCGTGCCGCAACATCGGTTATTCGTCCGACGAGAAATTCTATCGCAAGGCTTAAAATAATAATAACGAATGTCCACGCAAACAGATCTGTCGTTTCAAAATATACTTTTGATTGATACAGCATTTTTCCTATAGAATATTTCGGTATCGCCAATACTTCGGCGGCAATTCCGGCTTTCCATGCAAGACCAAGAGATGAGCGCAGAGACGTAACAAAGTGCGGGTACGCCGCGGGAGCATATACGCGACGCAACAATGTGATCGTGGAAAGATCGTAGATCTTAAGCAGGCGCAAAAGTTCGCCGTCAACATTTTGTATGCCTGCTTTGACATTTGCGAATATCAGCGGATATACCATCAAAAATGATATAAACGCAGGCAGCGGAGATGTGCCGAGCCAGACCAATGCAAGTATTATAAATGATGCAACCGGAGTAGATCGTATTATTGTCATAAAGGGTGATATCAGTCTGTCTATCATGTAAAAACGACAGCAAACCGCGGCGGTGACTATGCCTGCGATAACCGCGAACAGTATGCCCGCCGTTACCCGAATCAGCGATAGTGCGGTACATTTCCAAAAGTCCGAGGTAGCGGCAAGCTCAGCTACTCTGCGCAGTGTAGACATAGGGGAGGGGAGCAATAACTCGTTATCAACAACCCAAGCAAGCACCTGCCACAGCAAAAGCCAAAAAACGGCAACGCCGAGTGCCGACAACGCGCGGTGTGCGCGCGTTGTCGGTCGCTCGGCGTGAGTATTGTAAGTTTGCCGGGTTTTCATCACTTCAGACTCTTTGTTATCTCCGCGTCGGGAAGCGCACCGCCTACCGATTTGGGGTCAAGCTTGTAAAGTGCGCTCCAAAATCCGTTAAGGGCCGTTGCCATCTCATCCCCTGTGAGATAGGTTATATTGCATCTGGGCAGTGCGGCTTTTGCGGCGGCAGCGGCGCCCGCAAGACCTGCCTCGGCTATCATTTCGGCTGCCTGATCGGGATCTGAATTTACAAGTTCAACCGATGCTTGGTATTCCTTGAGAAACTGATCCACAACGGTGGGGTGCTCTTCAAGGAATGCCGTGCGAACGATTATACAACCCTGAACGAGCGGAGCGGAGGTTTGTTTTTTCCATTCCTCGGTGAAATCGAGTGCCACGCGTAAGGTGTCCTTTTTGGATGTGACGGCGGTTACCTTGGGCTCGGGAAGTACGCCGAGAGATGCCTTGCCGGAGGCAAGAGCGGTAGCAAGCTCATCGGGAGACGAATAGGTGTAGTCGAAATTTACGTTTTCAATGCCCGCGCCTTCAACAAGAGCGCGCAGAATATACTCGGGGTTGGAACCCTGACCCGGCAGATAAACCGTTTTGCCGGCAAGATCCGAAAGGCTGTTTACACCGGTGCCGTCTTCAATGAGATAAAGTACGCCCAGTGTGTTTACAGCCAATACGCGAATACCGCCGGAGGTTTTGTTGTAAAGCACAGCGGCGAGATTGGTAGGCACGGCGGCAATATCCGCATCTCCGTTTATCATCAAAGGGCTGACGAGCGTGGCGTCGGAGTAGATGTCGATTTTGGCGTTGAGTTGGGATTCACCTGCGTTGACGCTTGATATCAAAGGCGCGGCGCCCCAACCGGTAGTGCCGCTGAGCACGGCAACGCGAAGCTCTGTTGTGTCCTTTTTGGCACAGGATGGCAACAGTGTTGCAGATATGATAAGCAAAACCGCAAAAGCCGTTGCCAAAAGCTTATTTTTGATGTTTGTTTTTTTCATGATGATCTTCCTTTACTTTGTGATTTTATTTTTTTAATGTGGTTTCCGTGATACTTGGGATATCTGCGCTGTTTATTGCGTTGAAGCCGTTAAGGCAAGCACCGAGCGATTTACCGTTATTTTGCGCTCGCGTTCTCTTTTTATAGCGCCTGCCGCCTCAAGCGCATCCATGGCACGGTAGAGAGAGGCACGACCTATATCAAGTTGGCGAGCGAGTTCTGTGTAATTCACTCCGAGTTGTATGGTCGAGGTGCCACTGTCGGTATCGATATCGCAGCCGCGGTCGCCGTCCTCGGTTATCGTCAATAGGTGTATAGCCAACCGCCGTTCCGCGCTTCCGCTTGTAATGCAGGTTATCTTTTCGTTTAAAAAGATGATCCTGCCGGAGAGAAATTCGAGATAAGCAACAAGAAAGTCGGGGTCGCGGGTAAGCAGCTCCCTTACCTCTCGGCGAGACAGAGTGAGCACAGAGCATGGCAGGTCGGCAATTATACGTGTCGGAGGCGGTGCGGATGAAAACAGCGCCGCAACGCCGTACACGCTTCCTCGTCCGAGCCGTTGCAACAGGACGGAATGAACGGTATCGGCTGAATATACCGATGCTCTGCCGCTGTATATTATTCTTATCGCAGCCGCACTTTCATCATTATCGGGGGAGATCAAGATCTCACCCGCATCGTGGTAGGTCATGGTCACAACGCCACCCGTGATGTCGGTAAAGTTTTCTTCGTTTGTGTGAGCAAATATCGGGCAG
>CAZISZ010000178.1:0-3048 GCA_964542035.1 uncultured Ruminococcus sp.
ACTTAATGCGCGATCGACTTGCCGCCATAGAACGTGAAATGCCGGAGGCGCTTGCAAAAGCGGAGGCGGTAAAACCTTGGATGGGCTGCGGGATAGCACTTGATTGCGAGGGCACCGAACACACACGACTTTTTTTGGGCAGTTTACCGAATGCTGCGGCGGATGGAGACTTGATGTCGGAGCGAACAGGCGATCTTGCAGCGGCATGGCGGGTAATATACCGCGACGGTTCAACGTCATATTGTATTTTTATTGTTGAACGAAACGATGCGGACGAGCTTTTGCGCCGTCTCAACACCGTGGGCTTTGCAAGAGCGGTCTTCCCGCGCGGTTGCGGTTGCGCCGAAGAGATCAGCGCCGCAGAATCCGACCGTGCCTGTATGCTTGCCGAAGAAAAAAAGAATATTGAAGAAAGCTTTTGCGGTCTTGCGGGTCAACTGGACTCGTTGCGTGTACTTTGGGACACGATATCAACCAAACTTGCCGGAGAGCGAGTAAAAGAACGCCTGCTTACAACCGGCAGTTGCGTTATGCTTGACGGTTGGATACCGCAAAAACAGACGGAGCGCGCCGTGGCGGTACTTGAATCCATTGGGTGTGCGTACGAATTTTGCGATCCACAACCCGGCGACAATGTACCGGTAAAGCTTGAAAACAACAAATTCGCCGCCTGTTTCGAGTGGGTGGTGGGCATGTACTCTCTGCCCGCCTACGGTACGTTTGACCCAACATTTGTTATGAGCTTTTTCTACATTCTCTTCTTTTCCATGATGTTTGCAGACGTTGGTTACGGTCTGCTTTTGGTACTCGGCGGTTTTTTGGCTCCGCGCCTTTTGCACATGAAACCCCAAAAAGCCCAACCCTTTTATATGTTCGGCATATGCGGCATCGGGTGCATGATAATGGGCGTACTGTTTGGCGGATATTTCGGCGATATGCCGCTTGCCATCGCGCGCGCCGTTAATCCTGAGGCGGAACTGCCATCCACTCTCGCCATTGTTGTAGACCCTGTGGCAGATCCCATGACTTTCCTTATTATAGGTCTTGCGCTTGGATTTGTTCACTTGGTGGCAGGTCAGGTAATCAAGTTCATACTTGTTTGGAAAAACGAATCTTGGGTCGACGCCGTTTGCGACTACGCGTTATTTTGGGTACTGTATGCGGGGCTGGGGTTGCTGTTTCTCGCCCCCTCAGTCGGAAAATGGGTAACTATCTCCGCGCTGGCGGCAATAGTGCTGACAGGCGGACGTAAGGAAAAAAACATCCTTATGCGTATACCAAAGGGCTTTTTGGCACTCTATGGGCTTGTTAACTTCGGCTCTGATGTGCTTTCTTACTCGCGTATTTTAGCGCTCGCCCTTTCCGGTAGCGTACTTGCACAGGTAATGAACATTTTGGGCACCATGGGGTCAAGCCCGGTGGCAATAGCCATAGGCATGCTTCTTTGCTTCCTTATCGGTCACCTGCTCAACTTGGCGCTCAGCGCGCTCGGCTCTTTCGTTCACACAAGCCGATTGCAATATATCGAATTTTTCGGTAAATTCTACGAGGACGGAGGTCGCCCCTTCGCTCCCGCGGTCCCATCCGAAAAATACTCGGATCTTGACGTTTGATCATCCGATGGGATAAAAAACAAAATCAAAAAGCAAACACATAAAAACAATTCAATTAAATCAAGGAGAAAACAAAAATGAATTTCGCAGATTTTCTTAGCAGCTTGACAACAGGTGAGGGTCTTGCCCTTATCGGCGCGGCACTTGCCGCAATTCTTCCCGGTATGGGAAGCGCTAAAGCCGTTGGTTCGGTCGGCGAATCTCTGGCCGGTCTTATGTCCGAGGATCCCGACAAGTTCGGCAAGGCATTCCTGCTTCAGGCTCTGCCCGCAACACAGGGTATTTATGGGTTCATCGTTGCATTTATGGTAATGGTAAAAGTCGGCGTTATCGGCGGCGATGTTGTTACCACTCTCGGCGGCGGTATTTACTACCTCTTTGCCTGCCTTCCCATAGCAATATGCGGATACTACTCCGCAATTCGTCAGGGTCGCGTTGCGTCTGCCGGCGTTGCAATGGTTGCAAAGCGCCCGGAGGCATCCGGTAAAGCCGTTACAGCCACCGCTATGGTCGAGCTTTACGCTCTGCTTTCCCTGATCTGCTCCTTCCTGCTTGTAATGTTTGCACCCGCAGGTCTTTAATAGACCCGCAAGACATCATCACCATGAAAGGCAGAAATACCAATGGTGGGGCTTGAAAAAGTTACAAATAAAATAATAGCGTCGGCAGAAGCAGAGGCGGCGAATCTACTTGCCCGCGCAGAAGAAGAATGCGCTGCCATCCTCGGCGAAGCCGAGATACGTGCGCATGAAATAAGAGTCGCCGCAGAAGATGCTGCGGACGCCGAGGGCGAAAGCATTGTTTCCCGCGCACGTGCGTCGGCGGCAACCGAGAGGCGCGGAATACTGCTAAGCAGTCGTTGTCGCGCCATCGACTCGGTTTTTGAGGCGGCGGAACGCAAAATTTGCGGAATGCCGAGCGAAAATTACCTCGGATTTTTGGTAGCACTGGCACGTGAGGCTGCAAACGGACAATCGGGCGATTGCCGCCTGACTTTGGGACGTTCCGACCGAGTGAGTTTCGGTCGCGCACTCATCGAACAATTGGAGCGCGAGTTACCCGCCGTCAACTGGCAACTTGCCGACGGAGATCCCCGCATCGGCGGCGGTCTTTGGCTTGACTTTGGCGAAACGCGCATCGATTGCACAGTCGCCGCCCTAATTGCCGAGGCGCGCAGTCGCCTTGAGGGCGAGGTGTGCCGCATACTTTTCGGCGGCAGGGGAGACGGTGAAAATGAGTGACGGCAGAAAAACGGCAAAAAAACTCAGATTCGATCATCGCGGAAAATATCGCGAGGAGGATTACCGCTATGCAGCTGCCAAAGCCGCAGCCCTTTTTCTGCGCCAGCGTTTTCGCCAGCCCGTCGCCGGGCATCATCACCAGATTCGCCTCAAGCAGCAGCGCCAGACCCAGCGCCATCACCGGCAGCGAGCAC
>CAZISZ010000179.1:0-3041 GCA_964542035.1 uncultured Ruminococcus sp.
GGACAAACAAAATCCGGCGGCAGAGTCTCGCCCTCGTAAACATATCCGCAAATACGGCACACAAAACCGCGCCGCCCCTCGCCCGCGGGCTTGGGCTTTACGTTTTTGTGATAGTAGCTGTAGCTCATGGTCTCTCGATCGGAGATCAAATGCGCCTCGGTCACCTCGCAAATAAACATGCCGTGGCTGCCGACGTCCACATAATCCGTAACTCTTAGCGACATTTGCGAGTTTACATATTTATTAAGCACGGCAAGACCGTTCGAGGAGCGTTCTATCTCCATGCCCGCAAACTTATCGGTATCCCGCCCACTGTGGAATCCGAAACGCTCGAATATCTCAAACGGCGTATCCACGGTAAGGCAATTAACGTTCATAATGCCGCGGCGCTTTATGATATCGTGCGAATAATTCTTCTTGTTTATAACCACCGAAATACGACCCGGATTATCGGTAAGTTGCGAAACCGTATTAACGATAAGCCCGTTATCCCGTGTGCCGTCGTTTGATGTGACCACGTAAAGTCCGTATCCGATATTTCGGAACGCGGCGGGATCGGTCATGACCTCGGCAGACTCGCGGCGCAGGATATAATCCTCGCACAGTTCGCGCGCAAGCGCTTCCAATTCCTCTTTGTTCTTTTCCGTCATTGCGGAAAGGATGGTCACCGTATGTGCGGCAAATTCAAGTTCGGGGGACGCCGAAAGCATATCTCGCATCACCTTTGCGGCGCGCGGTGCCCAAGAACCGTTTTCTATAAGCCCCACCGTACGGCGACGGAAACCGCGCTCGGTCAGGTGCGAGATAAACTCGCGCATAAAGGGAAAAATATCCGAATTGTAAGTTGTAGTTGCAAGAACGAGTTTTTCGTATCTGAAAGCGTCAGCCACCGCCGCCGACATATCGCAGCGGGCAAGATCGTAAAGCACTACCGTGGGGCACCCCTGTTCGCGCATACGGTCGGCAATAAGTCTTGCGGCGCGCTCGGTGTTGCCGTAAACCGAGGTATAGGCAACCACGGCTCCCTCCTCTTCGGGTTCGTAGGACGACCATGTACGGCATAGCTTGATATAGTAGCCGAGATCTTCGCCGAGTACCGGACCGTGCAGTGGGCAGATAGTCTTTATATCGAGAGCGGCGGCACGGTCAAGCAAAAGCCCGACCTGACGACCGTATTTACCGACGATACCGATATAATAACGCCGCGCCTCATCACGCCAAGGAGATTTCGCATCCGGCGCGCCGAAGCGACCGAAAGCGTCGGCGGAGAAAAGCACGCCCTCGGTTGACTCAAAACTCACCATTACCTCCGGCCAGTGTACCATGGGCGCGGTAAGAAAGGTCAGGCGGTGCGCTCCGAGATCAAGCGTATCGCCGTCGCCGACGATGAGCCGCGCGGCAGGCTCAGATCCGAAAAATTGGCGCATCATCTTAAACGCCGCGGCGGTGGCGACCACCGTAAGTTCAGGATACACGGAGAGGATATTTGCGATATTGGCGGAATGGTCCGGCTCCATATGGTGTACCACAAGATAATCCGGACGGCGATCGCCGAGGGCGGCGCGAATATTTGCCAGCCACTCGCCGCCGAAGTGCGCGTCAACCGTATCCATTACGGCAATCTTTTCATCAAAGATGAGGTAGGAATTATAGCTCATGCCCTCTGGCACACGATATTGACCTTCAAAAAGATCAACCGCGCGATCGGTAACGCCAACGTATTTAATACTTTCGGATATCTTCACTTTATTTAAACCTGCTTTCTTTTATGCTTTCAATTACGATAATGATTATCATTATCATTATTATACTACGGATCTTACGAGCTGTCAATAGCTTTTTTAAAAGTTTTTTCCTGTTTTCAAAAAATATTCGCCGCGCGGCGAATATTTTGATTAAAAAAAGCCCGGGCGGCAGATAATCGTGTGAGGTGATAATGATGAGCAAAAAGGAACGCGCCGCGGCGATATTAACGGTTTTATCGATCATATTCGCGGCGGTGATATGCGAATGCCTGCCTATACACGGCGAAGCTGAGTTGCGAGACAAGATACTGCGCCTGCACGTAATTGCGGCGTCGGACAGCCCGCGGGATCAAGAGATCAAACTTTCGGTACGCGACGCGGTACTTGATATAACAGGCGAACTGCTTGCGGAAACGGAAACGCTTTCCGAAGCCGTAAAAGCAGCCGAAACAGGGCGGGACAGCATCATCGCCGCGGCAAAGGCGAAACTGCGTGAGCTCGGGTGCGAAGATGATGTGCGCGTGGAACTCGGGCGCGAGCAGTATCCCACGCGCGATTACGGTGAGATACGTCTGCCGGCGGGAGAGTACACTTCCCTGCGTGTGATAATAGGCGACGGCGATGGGCAAAACTGGTGGTGCGTGCTTTTTCCCACCCTTTGCATGTCAGCCGCAAAGCGAAGCGCCGATAACGTTGCCGTCGAAACGAACGCAACGCCGGAAGATTATCTCGCCGCAGGATTCACCCCAGAGCAATACCGCACCATAACGCAAACCACCGCGACAAAATATAAGATAAGATTTAAGTTGCTTGAAATATTCGCCGCGCGGCGACAAACTCGGTAAAACAGTCGAAATATCAAAAACGCTCAGCTTCCCCCACGGACGCGAGAAACGCCATAATCTTTATCTAATGCGCACAGCGCAAACGGCTGTTCCGAGTAATGACTCGGAACAGCCGTTTTAATTACATATTTATATCTTGCTTTACGGTCTTATAATAACCGCAGGGGTTAAACTCGGTACATTTGCCGTTGCGATACACGCACATAGGCACCAGCACCTCGGCAAATTCGGGGTTTGATTCCTTTACCTGCCGCACTATTTCCTCCATGACCGCGCGGGTCTCGGGCGCCGCCTGTCTGCACAGGCGACGATGCGCCATAAACACAAGTTCCTGCGCGTTTACAGACATTATGTGAGAAACGGGCGCGTTTTGCGGCGCCTCGGTGCGGTCGTATTTATCCTGCCTGTCGTTGCGCTGTGATTGCACATAATGATTTACCCCTATATGGTG
>CAZISZ010000180.1:0-3017 GCA_964542035.1 uncultured Ruminococcus sp.
CGCTCGATCGCCTCCATAACCAGCAACAGCGTCATTATTTTTGTCACCGAAGCGGGAGGCAATGCATCATCGGCATTCATTTCGTAAAGTACAGTACCGGTTTGCGCCTCCATGAGTATCGCGGCTTTGCAATCAAGACCAAGCTCCGCCGCCAATTTTTCGTCGTCGTCGGACACAGATACGCCGTCGGTTGCCGAGGTCCGACACGGCAAGGCGCAAAACGCAACCACTGTTGCTGCGGCAATAACCGTGCACAGCAAACATTTGAACTTATTTTTGACCTCATTTTCGAACATTCCGACACCATGGACATTACCTATCAAACGAATCTTACCGGCATCGCATTTCCGATGTATACCACTAAACAGCATAAAAAGTCCCCCCATAAAGATCTCAAAAAACTTTATGAGGGAGAGTAAATAAATATTACAGCGTTGATGCCGATTCTGATCGTTCAAAATGCAAGCAAAGGTTCACAGTATACCGAAAAGGATAAATCCCACAACATTTATACCGAGATTTGCCGCCATATGAAATATCCAAGACGGGATAACGCTACGTCCGCGCGATGCCAATATATTGAATATTATGCCGCCGACAAACAACCCCAATAACATGAGAGCCGTAAGAAGCGGCGAAAACCACCCGTCAAGTATTGCAACATGGTATAGCGAGAATACGGCGGCACTGAAAATACTCGCACAACGTTCACTCAACGCGCGAGAAAGTGAAAGAAATGCAAAACCGCGAAAGAAAAACTCTTCGACCATTGAATTGCAAAGCGTTATGTAAAGCGCAACGAACGGAAAATTCTCGCGTGTAACACCCTCGCCTTCAAGCAGGCTGGTGGTAACGCCGGAAAAATCAAACGCACCCCGCAACAAAAAATATCCGCCGACTATCCCAACAAAAAGCACCGCTCCGCCGCAAAGCGAAAACGCAAAGATTCTGCGCGCCTTTCTATCATCGTAATTCGGAAAGTTGAATGCGGTGCGCGGAAGATTTGTTTTCAATGCGTATGACAAGATAAGCGGAACTGCAACAAACGCCGCAAGCTTTACGGCACTTTTCGGAATATACGAAAGTTCAAGCACACCGTCTGCAATTGCCATGACTGCGCAAAGCAACACCACCGTCGCAATGATAGCAACACCCGTTGCATAAGGTAACGGGGTATCTCCGCTAATTTCTTTGATTTTTGCGAATCGTTTAGGAGAAGACATATTCGGTAAAGCTCCTGAATACATCGCCCGGACGCAGAACGGTGTTTGATATACTGTTGAGATGCGGACGATTTACGGCATCGGGAGCCGCTTCGGTCTCAAGACAAAGAGCCGCGTGCTTTTGCTGCTCCTCTCCGCCGCGGAATGGAAATTTTGCATTGCCGAGAAAATTCCCCGTGTAGAACTGAACGCCCGGGCGGTCGGTAAAGACATCCATCACAACACCGCTGAGATTGCCGCAAAGACGGACGCGTGCTTCCCTTTCAACATCAGCCACATTGGAAAACAGCATACAGTGATCATATCCTCCCGCAATCCCGAGATCGCGATTCGAAAGATCAAAATCCGCTCCGACCCTTTTCTCTTTTCTGAAATCAAACGGCGTGCCGCATACGCTTTTGAGCATTCCGGTAGGAATAAGGCTTTCATCTGTGGGCAAATATCTATCCGCTTGAATCGTCAGTGTATGAGAGAGGATATCGCCATCGCCGTTAAGGTTAAAGTATGTATGGTTTGTAAGGTTTATCGGTGTGGGCGCGTTGGTAAGGGCAGTATAATCAAGGCGCACCCCGCCGCGCGCAGTCAGAGAGTAGCGCACGCTGACCATAAGATCGCCGGGGTAGCCCTCATCACCGTCGGGTGAGATACAACTGAGCGTCAGTTCGGGGGTATCATCACACATGGGTTCAGTATGCCACATTTTTTTGTCAAAACCGCATTTTCCTCCGTGCAGGTGATTTTCCCCATCATTTTTGTAAAGAGTATACGTCTTTCCGTCAAGACGAAAACGACCTCCCGCTATTCTGTTTCCCACACGCCCAACGATCGCGCCGAGGTAACCGTCGGCTCCGAGGTAGCTTTCAATTGAATCATAACCGCGCACAAGGCTTATTGCCTTACCGTCATCGCGAGTAAGAATGATATCAGCCACGGTAGCGCCGCAATCAAGTATCTTTACGCTCAGCGCACCGCGGGTAAGTGTGTACTCCGTAACCGTTCTGCCATCCGGAAGATTACCGAAAGGACGAGATGTTAGTTCTGCCATTGCCTGCCTCACTTTCCTTTGCGTTCATTGATTTTGTGAAGTATACATGTCCGGTCGATACGGCTAAAAAGGTATTGCGCGCACCGCATCGGTCATGATCTGTTCAGCCGTTTCGATGTTTGAGGTTTGTTAATCCTCATAACCGTTGGGATTCATGCTCTGCCAACGGCTGGCATCGCGACACATCCTGTCGATACCATATTCCGCATGCCATCCGAGCTTTTCGGCAGCAAGGGCAGGATCGGCATAGCAAGCCGCGATATCTCCGGGACGGCGATCTACGATTTTGTAGGGAACATGCAATCCCGTTGCTTTTTCATAAGCTTTGACAATATCAAGAACGGAATAACCGACTCCGGTGCCGATATTGTAATACTCGGTGCGTTTAACCTTTACGGCGCGTTCTATCGCCTTAAGATGGGCGCGGGCAAGATCGACTACATGTATGTAATCGCGCACGCCCGTACCGTCGGGAGTAGGATAATCATCACCGTAAACACTCAGTTCACGCAAATTACCCACGGCAACTTGCGAAATGTACGGCAAAAGGTTATTGGGGATCCCCTTGGGATCCTCTCCGATAAGTCCGCTCTCATGCGCACCTATCGGATTAAAATATCTGAGTATGGAAACACTGCCTATATCCCCCGCGCGACGACAATCATCGAGAATGCGCTCTATCATGAGTTTTGTCTCACCGTAAGGGTTAGTGGTGGAAAGCGGGAAATCTTCACGAATGGGCACCGTCT
>CAZISZ010000181.1:0-2998 GCA_964542035.1 uncultured Ruminococcus sp.
ATCCTGCTTGCAGTTGCCGATTTCGTAATTTCTCTCAAATTACTGTCTTATCAGTACACAGCAAAGTGCGGGATATTTTTCTTTTTCACCTGTTATCACCTTTAGCGATTATTCACCTACTGCGATATTTAAATACAATTTGCTTGTTGCGCTCAAAAAATCTTGACAATTTCTCAACTCGGCTATATAATATCAAAAAAGGAGAAATGTTATGCAGATATTTAACGAATTCATTCCCGAAGGACTTGAGATATTTGAAAACACAGCACCGGGATACGAGCGCACCATGCACTACGGCGCGTGGCGTGTGGCAATTCTTAACTGGGCAGAAAAGTTTGACGAATCGTCAAACTTTCCGCCCGAACGACATATGCTGACCGATGAAGTATTTGTACTTCTTTGCGGCTACGCCGCACTTGAGATAGGCGAACACGGCGAACGTGTTACGATGGAACAAGGACGGCTGTATAATGTTCGCGCGGGAATTTGGCACCGAGTTCGTTGCAGCCGTGATGCCAAGCTTTTGATCGTGGAGGAACATTCCACCGGTCCCGATAATTCCGAGTACCTAAACTGAAAGGGATTCCCGTACGGGGATCCCTTGATTTTTCACAGTTTAACGGTATTTTTAACGCTCGCATGCTCGCTGACGGTCAAGGTCCCGCTGTATTCCACTGTGTCGATCACACATCCGTCTCCTATTGTGAGATCAATGGCGCGCACCGTTTCGGCGCTGATGTTTTCAATTTCAACGCTATCTGCTTCAATTGACGTTACATGCCCACAACCGCCGCTCAGCCGCTTGAAAAATCCGATAGCGCGACCGGTGTATTCTATCTCTATTCTGCCGCCGCCTATCTGACCTATCTGACAACCGTTGGCTTCGTCAAATGAAATACGAACCTTTTCCGCATTAAGCAATCCGGAAATTTTAGTTTTACCGCTCATATGCGCTTCTTCGGCAGAAACATCTCCACCGATATTCAATTCTCCGGAGGAGTGTATCACCCCGGATACCAAATTACCGCCGACAACAAGCGCCCCCGAACTGTGCAACTCTTCGGCGCTCATAGCTTCACCTATTTTTGCCGCCCCGGATATGCGCACCTCGCCACAACATTCAACTCCACCGTCAACTTTAACAGCCCCCGATGTGCCAAAACTTCCGCATTTTACGCTGCCGTGTACCTTTGCGGCACCGGATGATTTAAAACTTTCGCAACTTATATCGCCGCTTACCTTACCCGAACCGCTTATTGTCACCTTTTTAAATTCGCCGCCGCCTATCACGCCTGCGCCGCTTATCTTCACATCATTCATCTTTATGCCTCCATATGCAATTTTTCACTGTTTCGGTGATTTCCATCGCTTCACCGCATGCGTCAATCAAAAAAATGCCCTTAATCTCATCAAGTGCCACCGTGCGCTCCCCATAGCGCCACACAATTTTCAAGTGAGCTTTGCTTTGTTCCGCCGTGCCTTTTTGGGCACCGAGACTACAGGCTATCTCCTCAAGCGACATATTGTCTTTCAGCCGCATTATCGTATCTATGCGCTCTGTGATCGCCGCACGATCAAAGTAGGTCTCCTGCCCCGTTGAAACCGCGCGCTTTATAAACCAGTCTTCTGGAATCAACCCCATGCGCTTCCACCGATACAACGCACCGTATGAGATACCGTATTTTTCGAGGACTTCTTTTTTTGTTATCAGATCGTCATTCACTTCAGCACCCCCTTTCGGCGTAACAATGTTATGTTGGTATTATATCATAACATTGTTACGATGTCAATCCCCCAAAACAAAATGTTTCAAATATTTCTTCGTTTTTTTTGCGAAAAACGAAAAATAATATCGACAGGGGTGATTATTGATCATGAAGAATAAAAAATTAATATTTGAACGCGGAATATTGATCATGGGTACGGCAATGACGGCAATAGGAACGGTTGCCATAGCTGTTGCACTAAAGCTTACGGTTATGGCAACAACAGCGGACGCGCGGGAAGCGAAACTTGCGCGAACTTTGGCGTTTGACGATGCAAAAAATTATCTTTTAAACTCCGCAAATTTCATGGAGCAAGGAACGGTCAACGGCGAAACCGCCATAACAGGAGCGGCCATGGCGCTTGATCAACTTGCGGGCGCGCACTTTGCATTACTTCGATCCTGCTCCTCCGGCGGGCGCGAGCTTGAGGCAGTCGGCGCGTTGCGAAAGCGAGTGACGGAACTGATAGCGAATGGCAGCGATGCGATGAGGTGCGCCGAAATTGCACGTCGGCTTGCCGAGGCGATAGAAAGCGGGAACGGAGATGAGGTGGGGCGATTGGCGGATGAGCTTGGAAATATGGGCGGCGATAATAAAACTGACATTTTCGATCGCGGTTTCGGCGCACTCAGACACTCCGCGGTTATGACTGAGAGTGCTCTGCACGAACATGCTGCATCCTTTTTCGGCACAAATACCGTTTTGCGCGTGGCAGACGGTGTGGCGTTTCCGCCGTTACTGACATTGTGCGGCAAAAATCT
This sequence comes from uncultured Ruminococcus sp., assembly GCA_964542035.1. Lineage (GTDB taxonomy): Bacteria > Bacillota > Clostridia > Oscillospirales > CAG-272 > CAG-390. The sequence goes on from CAZISZ010000181.1 coordinate 2,528, forward strand.
GATGGTAACCGTATCGCGCGCACGCGGACAATTGCTTGAATTATATTTTGATCGTCCTGCGGGTGAAGTACGGCTGAATGAAAAAGAGTGTGCCGAAGTTGCCGCCGAGTATGCCGAAAAAGCCGGTATTGATAAAAGCACTGCTACCGCACTTGTGTGCACAAAAAAAGACGAACTGTGCGGCGGTTGGATATTTGCGGATAAAGACAACCGTGTGGTCATTGGCGTACGTCATGACAGCGGAAGAATCTTTTATTTTAACGCATACGGATATTATAAATAAGCCCCACCCGCCGCTCGCAACGACTTTTTGATAAAAAATTCAGAAAAAAACAAGAAAAATCAAAAAAAATATTGACAAATGCCTCCGTTTGTGATATGATATATAGGCACTCATTGAGAGCGCTGATATAAATGATGACTCATTAGCTCAGACGGTAGAGCACTTGACTTTTAATCAAGGTGTCCGGA
>CAZISZ010000182.1:0-2966 GCA_964542035.1 uncultured Ruminococcus sp.
GGAAAATCCGGCAGGTAGATATCAAAATCAATATTTATCGCCGCCAAAGCCCCCGCAATATCTCGACTTTGCACCATCGCGGTACCGTCGGCAGCGGTAAGCGAAAAATACAAGAAATACGCCTCACCGCCGTTTTCGTTTTTGTTATAGCAATAATCGGTAATGTATGACGGATCGCTTGCTTTCTCACCGAATATGTGATCCACTATCTCACACATCTCGCGGTCCCCCTCGTCACTGCCGGGAGTAAATTCAAATGCACGACGCGGAAGTTCACCCGTAGCGATTATCTTACCGCCAGCGTCGTAGTAATCACGCAAAACACGCATTGCGGCAGGCGAGCAAACATCGGTTGCGGGCAAAACAACAGCGCGAAACGCCTCGTCCTCCTTTTGCCCCGGCATGCGCAGGTGTCCCCGTCCCACCTCCGCGCCTCCCGCAACCGCATCGGGATGCAAAAGTATAACATCGTGCCCCGTGGTTAGACATATCATATCGATGACCGTCATGTAATCGGCATTCGTCGGAGTATCGGGATATTCGTAACCGTCTATTTCGGAATCATACAGATTCACCGCGGAATGGAGCGAATATATGGGATATATAACCGCAATATCGGCTATCTGACGCGCTCCGCGCAACACTCGACGCATTCGCCTGCCGAAAGCGCAAAGCATATCCATAGGTTCCTCGTTTTTTACGGTGGGTAGAGGCAAATGCATGGCGGCGAGATTGGCACCGCGCGCAAAGGCATGCTCTGCATCACGCAGATAAATACCGCGCCGCAGACCGTGGTAATCACGAAACAATTCGCACCCAACGTCGAGATGTCCTATACCGAACGCCGCGCCTGCTGCGACTTTAACGGAATTCATACCGTAAAGGTATGCACGTTCGAAAACGCCGCAAGGTGAAACGGTATTATCAAGCATTGCATCCCCTGTTATAGGCGAGCATTGCGACAGTTTTGGCTCGGATATATTGCCGAAAAGGGTAAGTCCCATCTCCTCGGCAAACTCATCGGCGGCGCGCAAAAAACCGTCGCGCAGCATATGCGCACGACAGTCGAAGAACAGCGCCTTCAAATGTGCATGATCGTTGCCTATCGAATCAAACAGCGCGGGATAATACGGTGCGGGATCAAAACCGTATTTCTCCTCAAAAACAGTGTTAAAGTCGGGATCCCAATCACGGCGATTGCGTGAACCGTAACAAAGATGACGATAGCAAAACATTGTAAGCACACTGCCGCGATACGGCTCCAAAATATCCGCAAACAACGACCAAACCGTGCGTACAAAACGTGCCGATGCATCGTATGAGAGTAAATTTACACGCCGACTCTCGGTATCGACCGCGCAGGTATACTCCGTCACCGTCCAGTTACCATAAGGTGCGTGCCAATTAAGAACATCTCCGTCCGTCAGTTCGCGCAAATCTATCATTTCACCGCTCGCCTCATGCAGGGCGGTCAGCGACATTCTGTCGCCGTCATGTAATGTCAAATGCAGATCGTCACGGTTGGAACATGGGTAGGAATGATATGTAAGCAACCTTGCGCGAGTAGCGTCCTCGTATATGGCATCTTCCGCATCTATCAGCGTACCCTCCATAAATTTATCAAGTGTGAATGCCACCTTAATACCGGCGCGCTCGGCAATAGGCAGCAGTACACGGTAAAATTCGCGGCGCGCCTCTATCGCCGCGCCGCCCTCGGCGGCCTCGGATATCGTATCGGCGGGAAGGTACGGTATAACTCCACCCGCACCGAGCTCAACGTAGCGCGATACAACACCCTCAAGCTCTCCGAGGGGCGTATCAAAATCTATAAAAACAAAGGGACGTTCGCCCGCTGTACCGTCAAGCGCGTCCTCTGCCGGTTCCCAAAGACCCGAGGTATCCTCTGTATATCCGAATTGCTCCTGCTGATTCATAAAGCCATTCACGCCTCCAGTTCATTTGTTTTTTTCAAACATATTAATTATACCACGATAAGCGATTATTGTAAAGTAAAAATCACACGCGACCATGTAATATTTTCTCGCAAACAGCGCCGTTTTTAAAAAAACACTTGACATAACAAAAAAGTTATGATATAATAAAAAATTGATACCGGAACAGGCGTGTCCCGGTCTCCTTGCCGTGCAAAAATGTACGGACGCAAAGTCCATAGGGAGGTAATAATATGGAAAAAGAAATCAGAACAAACGCATACGAATGCATGTTTGTTGTGGATCTGAGCGCAGGCACCGATGCCGCACAGTCCACAGTACAGAAGTTCGTAAATCTCATCGAAAGCAACGGTGAGATAGTTGACGTTGCCGAATGGGGCAAGCGTCGCTTTGAGTACCCCATCAATGACATGAACGAGGGATACTACACAGTTGTAACATTTAAAGCACCCGCCGAGTTCCCCAACGAACTTGAAAGACTTCTCAACATCGACGAGGCAGTACTTCGCTCGATGGTGATAAAGATCGACGAAGCAGTTGCGGAGAGAGTTGCTCGCCGTGCAGCAGACAGAGCCGCCGCAGCAGCCGAGGCAGCCGCAGCGGAAGCCGCAGCACCCGCCGAGGAAACCGCAGAAACTCCTGCCGAGGAACCCGCCACCGAAGAGGCAGCCGAGTAATCCTATCGCAAACGCGAAAATAAAGGAGAAATGAATCGTGGCAAACCTCAATCTTAATAAAGCTGTTTTGTGCGGAAGACTTACCGGCGACCCCGAACTTAAAACAACTCAAAACGGTATTTCGGTAGTATCTTTCACACTTGCGGTAAATCGCCGCTATCAGTCGCATTCGGCAGACGGTCAGGCGCAGCAACAGGCTGACTTTATCAGTTGTGTCGCATGGAGGCAGACCGCCGAATTCATATCCCGCTATTTCCGAAAGGGTTCGTCCCTTTGCATAACCGGCTCGATCCAGACCAGAAACTGGCTTGATCAGCAGGGACAAAAGCACTACTCC
>CAZISZ010000183.1:0-2949 GCA_964542035.1 uncultured Ruminococcus sp.
GCCCTCCGTGTCTCATTTGATACATTTTGTATCTGCGAGTATTATACCACGCTATGCGCGATATGTCAATAGTTATTTTAGGGGGCTGGAGTGTTCGCGATTGTAAATAAAATGTAAATAATAGGGCGCAAACGGCCGCATCGGAGAGTTTTAGTATTATAATATTATAGCATGTGACTTTCTTGCGTTTTGATATACTTTCGGGTGTAATGTATATGTATACAACGCGCAATTGCGTGAGGTGTATCTTCCTCAAACATTCACGCCATCATTTCGCAAAGACCTGTAATTCAAGATTATTAATTTATTTGCGGAGGAATAACGAATGACGCTTTTGATTCTTGCGGCGGGAATGGGATCTCGCTACGGGGGAATGAAACAGATTGATCCCATAGGTCCCGGGGGGGAATTTATAATAGATTATTCCTGCTACGATGCTGCTCGCGCCGGTTTTGACAGAGTCGTGTTTGTGATAAAACGCGAAAACCTCAACGACTTTCGGGAGACGGTGGGGAGTCGCGTTGGCAGATACATAAAGGTGGAATATGCTTTTCAGGATATGGACGATCTGCCTGCGGGTATATCCGTCCCAGAAGGTAGAACAAAGCCGTGGGGAACCGCACATGCGCTCCTTGCGGCGAGAAATATTATAGACGATTGCTTTGCCGTTATAAATGCCGATGATTTTTATGGCAGAGAGACCATAGCTGCCGCAGCCGCGCACCTGCGCAAAGTAGAAAAACATCAACATAAAAACGAGTTTGGCAGATTGGATTGTTGTATGGTCGGTTTTGTGCTCGCCAATACTCTGACGGAAAACGGTACCGTCTCTCGAGGTATATGCCACGCGGAAAACGGAATGCTTGCCGATATCGTTGAGCGCACCGCTATACGACGTTCGCCGGACGGTAAGATAGCCGAATATTGCGAGAATGATGTGTGGTATCCGCTACCGCTCGAATCGATAGCATCGATGAATTGTTTCGGATTGGTTCCCGAAGTATTCGGGCATATCGAAAAATATTTTTCGGAATTTCTCGACGAAATTCCTAATCCGCAAAAATCGGAGTTTTATCTGCCTTTTGCGCTTAACAACTTGGCGAGAGATGGTATTATCGATATTTCCGTTGAGATAACGCCCTCGAAATGGTATGGCGTAACTTATGCGGCGGACAAAGAGACGGTGGTTCGCGGAATCCGCGCACTTACCGAAGCGGGGGTATATCCTACGCCGCTTTCTGTGTAAAGATTTGACGCATTGTGCGTGGAATGTGTCAGATACAGATTGAAAATCTGAAAAACTCAAGGAGAGATGTTTATGACAGATGTTCTTGCCATTGCGGCAAAATTTAAACTGAACGCAACGCCAGTATCATTTAGCGAGTGCACAAACGGTCATATAAACAGTACGTATTTTATAGATACCGATAATGGAGATCGGTATGTCTTGCAAAGGATAAACACATCAATATTCCGCGACCCGGAAGGGCTTATGCGTAACATACTCGGCGTTACCGATCACATTAGACGTAAACTTGCCGACGAGTGCGGAGATACCGAGCGCGGCACACTGCGTTTTATTATGACCGCGGACGGCGGTGCATATTATTCCGATGAAGACGGTGGAGCATGGCGTGTTTATCTTTACATAGGAGATGTTGAGAGTTACCAATCAGCGTCATCACCTGAGGTGTTTGAGGATGTGGGTCGTGCTTTCGGGCATTTTCAAATGCAGCTTGCCGACTATGATGCCGCTACCCTTTGCGACACCATCCCCCATTTTCACAATACTCCAAGCCGCTATGCCGACTTTGAGGCGTCGCTTGCCGGGAACAAGTCGGGACGCGCCGCGAACGCAGCCGACGCGATTGAATTTGCCAAAGCGCACAAGGATGTGTGCTCTTACATTACCGACCGAATAGCAAGCGGCAAACTGCCGTTGCGTGTTACGCATAACGATACAAAACTTAACAATATTCTTATCGATAAAGCGAGCGGTAAACCGCTTTGCGTTATTGATCTCGATACTGTAATGCCGGGATCGGTGCTATTTGATTTTGGTGATGCCATCCGCTTCGGCGCATCGAGTGCCGCCGAGGATGAATGCGATCTTGACGGCGTTTTTATGCGTGAGGAGATGTTTGATGCGTTTGCACGCGGCTTTGTCGGAGGTCTTGATGGATCTCTCGGAGCGGATGAGATAACGGAGTTACCCATGGGTGCGCTTGTTATCACACTTGAGACCGGACTTCGCTTTCTTACAGACTATATCGACGGTGATAAGTACTTTAGAACTCACTATGCCGAGCAAAACCTCGACCGTGCTCGTAATCAGTTTAAACTTGTGGCGGATATGGAGCAAAAAATGCCCGCTATGCGTGAGACGGTGAAAAAATACCTGTAAGACTAAAAAATGACCCCGGACGGCGTCTGCGATGAGCGCATGTTACGCTTGCTCGGTTCAAAATAACTTTAATTCAATTACGATATAATATCAACAAAAATACTAAGCAAAATCGGGAGATACATTAAAATGACTGTTCTTGTTACCGGCGGTGCCGGATTTATCGGATCACATACTGTGGTTGAGTTGCTTGAGGGCGGCTATGATGTTGTTGTGGCGGATAACTATTCAAACAGCAAGCCCTGTGTTAACGATCGTATAAAGCAGATAACTGGGCGCGAGCATCGCTTTTACGAGTGCGAGATGTGCGATGCGGCGGCTCTTGACGCCGTTTTCGATGCCGAACCCAATATATCCGCGGTAATACACTTCGCGGGACTTAAGGCTGTCGGCGAATCGGTGGCAAAACCCGCCCTCTATTATAAAAACAACCTAATGTCCACGCTTAATCTTTTGGCATCCATGAAGTCACACGGCGTTGAAACCATAGTATTTTCATCTTCAGCCACGGTGTACGGTAGTCCGAAGACGGTGCCCATTCGTGA
>CAZISZ010000184.1:0-2927 GCA_964542035.1 uncultured Ruminococcus sp.
CACGATAACCCCCGATGTATTGGTTATCTCCGTTATGGTAATCAGCGGAAATTTCGCCCCCGTATCCGGAAACTCCAACGAAACGGGGGCACTTTCTTTGAGCAAATTATAAATCGCCACGTTAAGATCCACCATCAGTCCATCACCCGCCTCACTGCTTTTTTTACCTCGTTTGCGATATTCTCTTTGTTTGCATCCAGCGCGGGGTATAAATACGGTTGCGGCGGCATCCCGTTCCAATCCTCTCGGTGCGGTACGGACGGGTCGCCGCTTTTTCCTGTTCCGTATTCCACATAAGCCGCATACTCCACGTCGCTTCCTACATCCACGCCGACCGCATCGGGGATATCCGACACAACTATGCTGTTGCGCAACTGCCCCGTTTTCACCGGACACAGCCGTTTTGCCGACGCCTGCACAATCCTTGCGCCGTTTCGCAGTCCCGCCAACAATGCGTCGTCTACCACGCTTTTTGTTGCCATCTGTTTCAAACGCGCAATCCCGTCATCGAAATCGTCCACGTTAAAATCCATATGCATCGTTCGTCACCTCGGATAAAAACCGTATTCGTCTTCGGAAACAGCCCGTGTTTCGGGTTGTTTGTATGTTTCCAGCATCAGTTTTTCCGCCAGAATCACTGTGTGGTCGTAATACGGCTTGATGGAAACAACTTTGTATGCGGGAGACGTGCGGTCGCTTAGTGACAATCGTGTATGTTCCGTAATGCCGCAATTCGGCAGACACAAGACAGAAAGCATGTTTTGCACACGCTCCCCGTAAATTTCCGCCGTTATTTTGCTTTCCGCCACCCTCACACAGCCACGCACCGTATCGGTGTGGTTCCACTGTTCGGTGGTGCCGACATAACCGCTTTCGACCGTTTCCGCCTCAAACAGATAAATTTCCCGCAAATCTCGTTCCGTCAATCTCATTTTTGTATCCTCATCTTTCTAAACGGAACCATGCGCCGTTTGTCCGCGTCCGTGATGCCCTCATCGGTAAAACTGCGGGAAATATCGCCTTGCGTCCGCGCCGTTTCGCCTTCGTTTCCGATGCGGTTGTATTTTCGGATTGCCATCTCGGCTTGCAAGCCGATGAGCGCGGGCGGCACTTCATCCGTGTTGCAAAAGTTTTTAATTTCTTCCGCAGCCGTGTCCGCAAGCAACTGTGCCGCCGTCTCATCAATCCCGCGCACGAGTACTTTCATCCGTTCGATTGCATTCATGCGCCGTCACCCCGCTTTATACAGCCGCTTTTTTCGCACTCGCCGCTCTCTGCAACGATACATCTTGACTGCGGTGTACATAAATTGCGTTCTTTTTGTTATCCAAAACAAACGCATCGTAGTACACTCGACCCTCAATCAAATATCCGTTGATTCCGGGCGGATCGGTGTGCACCTTGTATTCCGCGAGTTTGGTCGGGGATGTACACGCAATCGGGTTGGTGATTACGAACTCGACACCCGTCGGCAAATAGCTTGTAGGTACCAAAATCAGCGGTACGCCGTCTACCTGTCCGACTTGACCGTTCAGCAACATATTCTGCGACAAATCGCCGTTTTTCACAAAAGACGAATCCAATTTGATGCATTTATAGAAATTCGGCGTGATATAAGACACACGACCGCCGCGCGGTGCTTTTAAGTCCGTCAGTTTCGCCGTTCCGTTCAAAAACGCTTCAAAAGCATTTTCCTTCGTGATTTCTTCTGCGTCGGATTTTGTTCCCGCACCGGCACAAATCGCTTTCAGACGGTAAATATCGATTTCGGGGATAACCACTTCGTCAATCTCCCGTTGCAACGCCGCTCCTGCGTTTTTAACGCCCATCTGGTCGACTTCGTTGCCCTTGTCAATCGTGAACGTGAACGCACGGTCACGACTCATTGTCATTTCCTGCAATGTGTCCTGCAACTCCGCAGGCGTTCCGTAACGGTCTGCACCCGTGCGCGTATAGTCACCCATCTCTACCGTCGGCAAGCTGTACACCTTTACTGTTTTCGTGCCCACAAAATCATAATCCGAATTGATTGCGGGCGTTGTCAGCGCACCAAGTTTGAATCGCTCATCGATTTTTGTTGAATACTTCTCTGCATAATTGATTGCCATACTTTGTTCCTCCTATTCTCCGAATCCTTGTAAAAACGGATCCGTTTCGTGTGGCGTCTGCCCGTCTGCCGGGCGCGCCCCTGTTACTGTTGTGCTATTGTCTTGAAACAGAAAACCGTAGTTTTCTTTTACGGACGCCAGCTGTTCGTCCAGCCCGTCCACCTGCCCGTCATCATTCACCGCAAGTTTGGCGCGGTCAAGCTTTACTTTGACCAAGTCACCGTCCACCGCACCCGCTTTCACCAGTGCACTGTCCAGCGCGGCGTTGAAACGCAGTTCGCTGACTTGTTCGTCAAACGCCTTCTTTGCCGCTTTGTTGTCCTCTTGCAGTTGTTTGATTTGGTTTTGCAGTGCTTCGTTGTTCTCGGTCGATTCGGACAAAGTTTTCAGCTGTTTGTCCCGTTCGCCGATTTGCGCCGAAAGCGTTTTGACTTCCTCTGCTTTGGCGTTGAAGTCCGAACGCGCCACAAAGTTTTTGCCGATTTCCTCGGATATCTTTTTATCAATTTCCTCGGAATACGTTTCTCCCAAAATGGTTTTTAACCAATCCAGCATAGTTTCCTCCTTTTTCGCGCTGTCCTTTTTATCCGGCAAGTCCCGGTATTGCGCGCGTGTTACTTATAGTCCGCCGCACAAGGCGGTAATTTTTGCGGTTATTCCCGCCGAAAAGCTATAAAAATAGCACCTATGCGCTTGCATAAGTGCTACGGTGGAATACCACCCTTGTTCATACTATCTCCTCCTGTTTTCGGATATAAAAACAGCACCCATTCGGGTGCCGCTCTAAAATGTCTGTATACGAGAAAAGGGATTGCTTTC
>CAZISZ010000185.1:0-2895 GCA_964542035.1 uncultured Ruminococcus sp.
TTGTGCGCGGCGGCATTCTTGTGAATGATACCGTGTGCGGCAGCCTGATCGACCTTCTTAACAGCAAGCAGATATGCGCTCTTTGCAGCCTCTTTATCGCCGGACTCAACGGCAGCATAATACTTCTTTATAACTGTACGAAGCTGATTGTGCGCCATCTTGTTGCGAAGTGTTTTAGCCTTAATAACTTTAATGCGCTTTTTCGCAGATTTAATGTTTGCCAAGATATTCACCTCCATCATTGATAGTGAAGTAACGGCACGCCTGAGAGGTTGCGCACGCCGCATCTTCATACCTATATATCATATCACATTTAGAGAAAAAATGCAATAGCTTTTTGAGTTTTTTTCGATGTATTCGCAAAAAAATTGTTTTATTTTGTACAAACCACCCCACCGGGCGTACATCGTTTTTATAACTTTGCATTCTTTGCCGCGCGATATTCGGCAAGACCGCGTTGCCCTTCCTCGGTCACGGGCGAGAGCCATCGCTCGGTCATAAAAAATCTGACGCAACACACGGCTTTCGGCCAATCCTCCGCTATATACATAACGGCGAACACAAGCGGGAACGGCAATTTAAACACAAATGCGGTAAACAATGTTATAGGAAGTGATACGAGCCACAAGAATGCAAGATCGTACCTCATACCTACCTTTGTTTCTCCGCCCGGACGGAAGATTCCGCAAATCATGATATACGGTATATTTCTTATTGGCATCTCTGCGGCGTAAATGGAAAGTATCCACATTGCCGTACCGAGCGTTTCGGATGTTATTTTACCGTCCATATCGAATATACCGACAATTGAACGGCGAAAGATTATTATCACAACTCCTAAAAGCACAGAAAACGAGGGGACAAGTATTGAAAAACGTCGGGAGTCTCGCAAAGCTGATTCTATATCCCCCGCACCGACGGATTTGCCGACTATAACGCTCGACGCGCTGCCAAGTCCAACAAAAAAGACAAATGCTATGCTTTCGAACGTTCTCATTATCGTAACCGCGGCATAGTTGCCGGAACCAAGATTGGCAAAGATAATGTTAAACGCAAGCGTTCCAGCGCCCCAAAGAGTTTCGTTTGCAACCACCGGCATGGCACGGCGCAGGAAGTTAACTACAAATTCGCGTCCCCATCCGAACAACTCGTGCGGCGCGGCAATAAGCATATTGCGTTGAATGAGCGAAACACCGAAAGTAATTACAGGCGCAAGCCACGCCGATATGACGGTGGCAATGGCGGCTCCGCGTGCGCCCATGGCGGGAATCGGTCCCAACCCGAATATAAATGCATAATCGAGTACAGCATTGAGTACTGTGGTAACGAGTGTTGTATAAAGAGGTAATTTTACCCGGTCGGTGGAGCGCAAAACTCCCATAAAGACATAGTTGAGCGCAATAGCAGGGTATGATAATGCGGCAACAGACAAATATTGCGCACCTATGTTCAGCACATCCGCCTCGCGGTTAAATATCCATATAACACCGCGCGGAAACACGGTACCCGCAAGTGTAAATATACCGGACGCGCCCAGTGCCAGCGCAAGCGCTATACCGTACACACGTCGGATAGAGACTTTATCCTGCGCTCCCCAATACTGCGAAACGAACATGGTAAGAGCCGACATCAGCCCGAAAAGCACCATTGAAAGGAACCAACCGAACTGTCCCGCCATACCGACGGCGGCAAGAGGGGTATCACCAAGCTGCCCCACCATGAGAGTATCGACCAAAGAAAATGAGCTTGAAAGCAGGTTTTGCAGCGCTATCGGGAGAGCAATGCGAAAAATATCGCGCCAAAATCGTTTATCACCCAAATATTGTTGTAATTTAAAATGCTTTGTATCTGTCATATAATCCTCAACGGTTTGGGGTCGAGCGCACGACTTAGCGTGCGCCGACCCCCGATCTGTTATCATTATTTTATTTTGCAAAATCATACCGATCGTTGTATTTGATATTTTCTTATTTTACAACGATATTGATTATCTTATTGGGAACGGTGATCTCCTTGACTATCGTTTTTCCGTCTATAGCCGCCGAGATACGCTCATCAGACTTGGCAGTGGCAAGAGCTTCCTCACGCGGGCAATCGAGCGGCAAACTTACGGTGGAGCGAAGTTTGCCGTTTATCTGCACGGCAACAACGACCGATGCATCCACCGTCTTTGCCTCATCATATATCGGCCAAGGCGATACCGCCAACATTTCTTTGCCGCCCAACTGCTCGTTTATCTCCTCGCAAAGATGAGGCGCAACTGGCGAGAGCAATTTGATGTAAATATCAAGTTCATCGCCGGTGAGAGAACCATGAGAGAAGATATCGTTGAGCAGGCTCATCATTGCCGCGATGGCGGTGTTAAACTTGAGGCTCTCGTAATCCTCTGTAACCTTTTTAACGGTTTTGTGGAACGCGGATTCAAGCTCGGATGTTGCACCGCTGCCACGTATCATTCCGGGCAGATCGGCTACTCTTTCAAGAAAGCGTTTGCATCCCTTAACGCTGCTTTCAGACCACGGCGCGGCTGCGGTATAATCTCCCATGAAAAGAACGTATGTGCGCAATACATCGGCACCGTAGGCATCGATAACGGTATTGGGATCGATAACATTGCCCTTGGATTTTGACATTTTTTCTCCATCGGGACCGAGTATAAGTCCTTGCGCGGTACGCTTTGCGTAAGGTTCTTCACATGGTACCACGCCTATATCGTAAAGGAATTTATGCCAGAAGCGAGAGTAGATCATGTGTCTTGTAACATGCTCCATACCGCCGTTATACCAGTCAACCGGCATCCAGTACTTAAGTTTTTCAAGGTCTGCCACACATTTTGCGTTGTGCGGATCGACATATCTCAAAAAGTACCACGATGAACCCGCCCACTGCGGCATA
>CAZISZ010000186.1:0-2862 GCA_964542035.1 uncultured Ruminococcus sp.
TATTCCCGCCGCTCCCCGCGGTGTGCCTCAGATAGAGTTCACATTCGATATCGACGCAAACGGTATCGTAAATGTTTCGGCAAAGGATCTCGGTACGGGTCGCGAGCAGCATATAACCATAACCAGCTCCACCAACATGAGCAAAGAGGATATCGATCGCGCAGTTCGTGATGCCGAGAAGTTTGCCGAAGAGGATAAAAAGCAGAAAGAAGCGGTAGAGACGCGCAACCATGCCGAAAATCTCGTATTCCAAAGCGAAAAGTCGCTTGAGGAGATTGGAGATAAGCTTCCCGAGGAAGATAAGACCGATGTTAAGGCGGCAATCGAGACGCTTAAGAATACTCTTAAGGACGGTTCCGTCGATCAGATAAAGAGCGATACAGAGGCGCTTGAAAAAGCATTCGGTAAACTTTCCGAAAAGCTTTACGCGCAGGCAAGTGCGGCGGGCGCAGACGCGGGTGCCGGAAATGATGCAAACGGCGGCGCGCAGAACGACGGTAACGGAAATTATTACAGCGCCGATTTTGAGGACAAAAGCGGCAAATAAAAACCCGTGATCGGGGAATATATGGGGCTGTCCGATGGCTTGCCATCGACAGCCCCGAAAGCAGTGTAAAAAATAATTTATTTAAAGATCAGGGTGCATGACCTATGGCAGAAACAAAAAGAGATTATTACGAGGTGCTGGGCATTGAGCGCGGCGCCGATGACGATACAATAAAAAAAGCATACAGAAAGCTGGCAAAGCAGTACCATCCCGACCTGCACCCCGGCGATAAGGATGCCGAGGCAAAGTTTAAAGAAGTAAACGAGGCATATGCCATACTTTCGGATTCGGATAAACGCGCGGCATACGATCGCTACGGTCATGCGGCGTTTGACGGCAGCATGGGCGGAGGCGGCGGAGCTTATTCAGGCGGCTTCGGTGCGGATTTCGGCGATATCGGAGATATTTTTTCTTCATTTTTCGGCGGCGGCTTCGGTCAATCTTCCTCTGCAAGGCATAACGGACCTATGCGCGGGGATGATATAGGCGTTTCGGTAACGATAAACTTTGAGGAGGCCGTTTTCGGCGTTAAGCGCGATATCAGCTTTACCAAGATCGCGAAATGCTCGGAGTGCGGTGGCAGCGGAGCCAAAAAGGGAACCTCGGCTGAGACATGTTCATCTTGCGGCGGCAGCGGACAGCGCCGCGTTACACAAAGACTTGGCGGAATGCAATTTCAATCTACTACCACTTGCGAAAATTGTCGCGGTACCGGTAAGGTCATAAAGGATCCCTGTACATCATGCCGCGGAACCGGTAAGGTGCGCGTGCCGAAGACTATTGCCGTATCTATCCCCGCGGGTATTGACAGCGGAGAGCGTATAATTTTGCGCGGTCAGGGTAACGACGGTCAAAACGGCGGATCTGCGGGCGATCTTATAATTGAAGTGAACGTGCGTCGACATAACGTATTCGAGCGTGACGGTACAACGCTTTATTGCGAGGTGCCGGTGACTATCACAGAGGCAACGCTCGGCGCCGAAATAGACGTTCCAACCCTTGACGGCATTAAAAAATACAAGATACCCGAGGGGACGCAGCCGGGAACGCAGTTTACTATCAAAAACTGCGGCGTGCCTTATGTCAATTCGGCTAACCGTCGCGGTGACCTCGTCTTTACAGCCAATATCGAAATACCTCGCGGGCTTACCGAAAAGCAAAAGGACGCAATGCGTACATTTGCGGACAGTTGCGGCGAATCCAATTACCCCAAACGTCGCCGCCTGATAGATCGTCTTAAAGATCTGCGCGACAGTAAAGAAAACAAGGATAACAAATAAATCGAAAGATAACGGAGACCGATATGAGCTACGAATACTCATCATGGACAGAAATAAAATTAACGGTAAAGGTGACGTCTCTCGATGCCGCCACGGCAATAATGAGCGCGGTAGATCCGGGGCTTATGATAGAGGATTACAGTGATTTTGATCTCAAAAGCGTATACGGCGATTTGGTTGACGAGCGCATCCTCTCGGCAGATAAGAGTATAGCTTCCGTATCCGTTTTTTTGCCGCAGGATGGAGATGTTGACGGTACGTTGGCGTTTATACGCTCTCGACTTGCCGAATCCTCTATCGAGGGTATGCTTGCAACGTCTGGCGTAAAGGAAGAGGATTTTGCCAATGCGTGGCGGCAGTATTATAAGCCGCTTCATATCGGTAATATAGTTATTGTGCCCAAGTGGGAAGAATATGAGGCAAAGGACGGCGAGATCATCATCCGTATGGATCCGGGTATGGCGTTCGGAACAGGTTCGCACGAGACTACGCGCCTTGTTATAGGACTTCTCGGCGATACGGTAAAGCCGGGCGACAGCGTTCTCGATGTCGGTACCGGCAGCGGTATTTTGGCGGTTTGTGCGTCAAAACTCGGCGCCGCCGAATGCTTTGCGTATGATATCGACCCGATAGCCGTTGAGGTCGCAGCGGAAAATGCGGCTGAAAACGGATGCGCTAACGTTACAACAGGCACTTCCGACCTTTTGTACGGCGTGAGAGCGGGAAAGTACGATGTGGTGTGTGCCAATATCGTTGCGGATATCATTATACGCATGGCTCCCGATATCGGAAAATTTATGCATGACGGCTCAACATTGCTCGCTTCGGGCATTATAAACGAGCGCGCCGAGGATGTAAAAAAGGCACTGCTGGAAAACGGTCTTTGGGTTGTTCGTGACCTTACCGATAACGGTTGGACCGCTCTTGCGGTGAAAAAACAAGCGTAAATAGAAACAGCACCATGCATGCGGCGCGCCACTTTTGTTGAACGCCGATAAGGAAGTATTGAAAACAAAACAAACTTAACGGCTGACA
>CAZISZ010000187.1:0-2859 GCA_964542035.1 uncultured Ruminococcus sp.
GAACCCATGTTTCCAGCGTGAGAGGCTAGCGTCTTGACCGCTTGACCAACGGGCCATGTACTCACGACTCGTATATTATAGCATATTTTATGCGAAAATGCAATACCTTTTTGCAAAAAAAATAAAAAAACAAAAAATATTTTTATTTCGTTTTTGCGGCTAATCTATCGTGCTTTTTGTCGGTTGCGGCGAGTGGTTAAATGTCTTTTAATGTTAGCAATCACGACGTTAAAAAACGTTGACAATTGGATTAACATATGCTATACTTTAGACATGAAAGCTCGCGTTGTCGGCGATGAGACAAAACGGAGGAAGCAACATGGAATTGTATCGTGGCAGACCTATGGCTGTGATAGGCTCATGCGCTTTGCTTGCGGCGATTTTAGGTTGGTATCTTGCCGGGTGGGCAAAGCTTGCAATCGCATCTCTGCTTTGTTTTGCATTTTCCGCGGCGGTTATTTTGCGGCATTATCACCGTATTTCCGTGCGCGCTTTTGTTTCTCTTTCTCTTAGCATGCTGGCGGCTGCATGCGTTCTTTGCCGTGCGTATGTTTACTACGATATTGATTATCTCGGCTCGCGGTCGTTGTGCGACTCCGAGCATTCTTTTTACCTTATCGTTGATGAACGCAATTACGCCACATCGTACAGTTCAAAATACACGGTACGCGTAACGGATATGGACGGTCGATCGCCGCGAAGACAATTGCACGCCTACCTTTCCTGCGACTACGCTGCCGATATTGAGCCGGGCGAACTGATATATTGCCACGCAACATTTGAGTCGTTTGCCGACAGCGGCAGTTACAATGCCGAACGAATGGCGCTGGCGGACGGCATTACCGTAAATCTTGTAATGAATGGAAGTGCGGTGGTTGTTGGGGATATTACCGATGGTCGCGGTTTTGATTTTATTTCCGTTTGCCGTCGGATTGCGTCCCGGCTCTCCGTCATTCTTGCGGAGGCAGTGGGCGGTGATGAGGGCGCGTTGGCGTCAGCAATGCTTCTCGGCGACAGAAGCGGAATAGATGAAGCGGTATCCCGCAATTTTTCGCGCGCGGGTATATCGCATCTTTTGGCACTCAGCGGTCTGCATCTTTCCGTAATGGCGGGAGGAGTTGCGCTGCTCATTTCTCGTTTTCGTTTACCTCGAACTGTGCGCATTCTTTCGGTGTCGTCGTTTTTGGTGTTTTTTCTCATTCTCACCGGTTTGCATTTTTCTGCTATACGATCGGCGGTTATGCTATTTGTCCTTTATTGCTCTTATTACATCGGAGCGGACTGCGACGGTGTAAGTTCTGTTTTCTTTGCGTCTACGCTTATACTTATCGAATCGCCTTATGCCGTTATAAATATCGGCTTTGTGCTTTCATTTGCCGCAACTCTGGGGATAACACTGCTCCTGCCGCACTACAACCGGTATTGCAATAAGATAGACAGAGAAAATTTCGTGGCACGCAGCCGCGGAGGGCAGCGTGTTCACAGAGTTTGTGTTAAGGCGGGCGCGCTGTTTTTGACGGGACTTGCCGCCAATATCTTTACGTCCGTCGTTATTTGGTGGGTGTTTGGCGAAATTTCCGTAGCCGCGCCGCTTACAAATATGTGTCTTACCCCGCTTGCCGCACCGTTTTTATATGCATCGGCGATTTGTCTTATTCTGTCTTCGGTGCCGATGTTGGGCAATATCGCGGCGCTTTGTGTGCGTATAATTGCAAAGATAATTTTGGCGGTATCCGCATGGGTGGCTGAACTTCCTTTTGTTGTTGTTTCGCTTGAATATGATTTTGTGCCTTATATAGCAATACCCGCCGCGATCGTTACCGTTGTTCTTTTGACCGTTCGATTGCGCAGGCGCGCGTTTTGTTTGCTTCCCGCCGCGGCGGCTGTGATGTGCTTTGCGATTTGCCTTTTTACAGCGGGAGGCGTCGGACGCGAGGCGGGTATTGAGGTGGGATATATAAGAGCTACCCAAAACGATGCCATATACGCCGTATGCGGTAGCGGAGCGGTGATAATAGATATTGGTAACGGCAGTTATGCTCCGATCGGTAATGCTTTTTCGGCGGCGCATGATTCTGCGGCGGTAGAGGCGGATGCCATGGTGTTGACTCATTACAATAAGCGGCATATCAGTACCGTTTGGCGGATTTGCGGAAGCGAGACCGTGCGCAGGCTGTGGCTTCCGATACCGCAGAACAGCGATGATTTCGGTTGTTTTGTGTTGATAAAGGAAGCGGCCGAGGCGCGTGGGGTGAGTTGTTCGTTGTATGAATACGGCGCGCCGCTTACCTTTTTCGGCAATGCCGAGTTGACGGTTTGCCGTTTTGCTTCGCTTGATCGTTCCGCTGTCCCGTTGCTAAGCGTTGAACTCGACTGCGGCGAGCGCGGTGACAGCGTGCTGTATCTGACTTCATCCGCGTGGGAAAGCGAGAATTTTTCGCTGTCTCGGGGCGGTGATGGCAATGATGCCGACGGCAGCTGCGATGTTATAGTCGGCGCTTACGGTCCATCCGTCAAAACCGCACCGCCGACAACTTTGCTTGTTTCGGGAAAGAGAGTAATATTCGGCTCCGTTTCGGCGCTTGAG
Organism: uncultured Ruminococcus sp.; assembly: GCA_964542035.1. Lineage (GTDB taxonomy): Bacteria > Bacillota > Clostridia > Oscillospirales > CAG-272 > CAG-390. The sequence continues at coordinate 2,588 of CAZISZ010000187.1, forward strand.
GCAAGCATCAAAGACGGAACGTTACCCGCAACCTTTGAATATATCACTGTTTGTCCCGAACAATGGAGTGCACCGCTACGTAAGATGAGTATTTTGACGAAAGCGTAGCAACATGCGGAAACAAAATTCACGAATGTCACAAAAAACGTCAAAATGTGTTGACAGGGTGATTTTTATCTGATATAATATCAATGTAATCGATCGAAAACGGTCGAATGTTTTGCTTATATATCCTCTGTAATAAGGTCAGAAAGTCTCTACCGGATAACCGT
>CAZISZ010000188.1:0-2815 GCA_964542035.1 uncultured Ruminococcus sp.
ATATTATCGCAACGTTTATTTACATTAACCCACGCGGTTGGCAACATCGTAAATCATTGCCGAGTACATTGTACTCATGCCGAATCCGCCCACAAGGTATGATGCGGTACGCTCATATGCAACCCCATCGCCTTGATCGGCGGTGTATCCGAGCGGATCGTACACAATAAATTCAAGGTCATACTGATTGCTTGCCTCCGGGTTAAGACATTCGCCGAAGACCACGTAATGCGATCCGCTTGACTTTTTGAATTCCACCACAATGCCGGCAGGATGATCTTCCAACAAATCCGCTATTCTCCGCGGAGTGGGATAGTATACCTTTCGGCATCCGACCGCCTGACCATCCACAAAGAATCTGGAAGCTATGGCATTCCATGATGCAAGAATAGGGTCACCGTACAAAAGTTCGGAGGTTGAAGTCGGCCCGAAATTATATGTATTTGCAAGCGTCACGGTATATGGATCCGCGGGCAGATTGCCGGTTTGTCCCGAGCGCAGGTCGTAACCGCGCTCAAGAGTTGCGCCGAGGTTGTGCAATACCATGGCAACCGAGCAAATGGCGCATCCCTCTCGCATCCATGAATTAACAGACATATTGCGGTAATCCGCGACATACTTGAGTTTCACCCCGCCGTTCCAAAAATAAAGGTCGGTAAGAAGCGACGCATCCCAATCGCTGTTTTGCGTACTGCGTTGACTGTACCATGTAAACGCCGCTTTATCCGTAACTGTTACTTTAAATGACTTTTTTACACCGTCCGCCGTAGCGGTGACGGTTGCCGTGCCGACAGAAAGCGCCGTGTACACACCAAGTTCCCCTACCATTAAAACATCCTCGTCACTTGATGTCCATACAACACGATCCTGTATATAATTATACGGTTTAAGCCTTGCGTAAAAGCGACCGGTGGAATAAAGCTTTACATCGGTATTGGTAAACGCAAAAGTGATAGCTTCGGTAAGCACCGGCTCAAGATACCACTCAAATCGCCCGTCTCCGGATTTATAATCCAAAAAACGAACAAGATCGTCACTGTAATATGACACCTCGTTACTGATACCGAGAGCCGAGGTTGAAGAATCACCGCCCACCGGCGCGATAGTGCATGCGCCGGAACGAAGTTCAAAGATGTCAAAATATGCACGTTCATCTTCTGTCAAAATTTTCACCACCGGTGATCCCGCAGCAGTACTTTCGGAATATGCGAAACAATAGAGCGACGTATCGTTTTGCGGCCATATAACATAACCGCCGCTGTCGTTTTTTCGCAAAAGGAATATTTGCGCCTCATTGTTTTTATCCAACGGTGCCATATAGGCTTTGTCTTCACCACGCGAGGCGTTTAGGTATGCCGTAAGGTATTCACCCGTCTTTGCATTGCGAATGCGAAAAACGCCTTCGGATGGAGATACGGCGTTACTTTTCGCCGATGACATACAAAGCAGAACCGGCGACAACACGATTACCGATAAAATGAACGCCAACATCCTGAAGCTTATTTTCCTATTCAAGCTATCCCCTTCTCAATCTTTTTTATTTTCTTAAATTTCTGTGTTTTTGATGCGTTTTTTCATTTTGCCAAGATCGGACAACATTTTAAATGCGTCGCGCATTACACTTACCTTTGATTCGCCGTGATTTATGACCTTGACAGGCATTTCTACTATCTCTATGCCCAATTTACCAGCCCAAAGAATAGCCTCAAAATCAAATGCGAAGCCATCCACTTCACAGCGCGGAAATATATCGCTGACTGCCCCGGCAGTAAATCCCTTGCATCCGCATTGCGAATCCGACAGTTTAAAGCCGCCTGCAATACTCAATAACCGTATATACGTTTTGGATGCCAATCGGCGAATAAAGGTGTACCCATCGTAACCGTCACTGCCGAGATTGCGAGAACCTATGACCATCCCTGCCTGCGGACATGCAAGGTGCTTTTCGTACGCCCTCTTTATAACATCGGTACCGTATGCGAGATCGGCATCGGTAAACATTACAAAATCTCCTTGCGATTCCAAAAAAGCTGTTCTTACAGCGCAACCTTTGCCGCGATTTTCGGAGTAACCCGTAACACGAACGCACGGCAATTTCAACGCACGCACGATATCCGCACTGCCGTCGGTACTTCCGTCATCGGAAAAGATCAACTCGTAATCATCGAAATTTCGGCTCATATATTCGGAAAGAACCCGTGCGGTCTCCGCTATTCGTGCACTTTCGTTATACATGGGGATACATACTGTTATATCCATCTTTTACAATTCCTTTTTTCTGTATACTCTGAATTCAAAATCCGCCGTACAATCAAGTTCGCGTATTGCGGCAAGTCGCTCTGCGTCTGCTGCGGAGGTTCGGTATTTGTACGGGGTCATGCCAAACAGACAGCGCACGTCATCTCCGCTTTCCGCTCCGAATGCCATGGTATAAGAGAGCCTTTGGATATCTGTAAGTTCCATGACGTCATCGTGCGGCAGATCGGCTCTTTCTTCATTGAACGTAGGAGTATCATATACCGCCGCTTTGAGTTCAAAAAGATGCCGTGGACCCGCACATCCCAAAATAAGCACGCCTCCAGGCTTCAGCACGCGAAGATATTCATCCGCAGCGCAGGGAGAAAACATTGAAAGAACCGCATCCGCAGAACTATTCACAAGCGGAAGTTCATACACCGATGCAACCGTAAACAAACAATAATCACGCACACCTGCTGCCGTAGCGCGTTTTGCGGCGCGGTCGGCGGCATATTTTGAAAGATCGGCACCGAAAACGGAACGTGACTCATTGGCAAGACGAACCGAATAATATCCC
>CAZISZ010000189.1:0-2802 GCA_964542035.1 uncultured Ruminococcus sp.
ATCGCGCGTAAAACCGGTAATGTTAAGCGAGCCGTGGACCTATACGCACATTTCCGGTGTTTACACCTATTTTACCGGGGAAGCGAATATAAACGTTAACTTTCCGGATTACACGATCCCATATACCGCGGCACACGAAATGGCTCATCAACGCGGTATAGCGCGCGAAGACGAAGCTAACTTTATTGCTTTTTTGGTATGCACGGCTTCGGACGATCCATATATCCGATACAGCGGATATCTTGAAGTGTACGAATATGTGGCGTCCTCTCTTTACTCTGCCGATAAAAATTACTACGGCACCGTGTACTCCTCGCTGGACAAACATGTGCGCGAAGAGATGACGGCATACTCGGCTTTTTTTGACAAATATCGCAACAACCCCGCGGCAACGGTGACGGAAACGGTAAACAACACATATCTGCAAATGCAGGGCACCGTCGGATCGCGCAGTTACGGATTGGTGGTCGATCTGTGTGTGGCATATTACCGCCGCGGTGAATAATATAAAAACAGATACCGAAGATCATTTATTACTTTTTTCAATTTAAGCCACGCACGACTTTTTACTGATATCAAAATATCCCATTACGATCGGATTACCAGAGCGGGAGGGGAAAACATTTTATCTTTATTAAAAGATATTTGAGTTTTTTCCCCTTTCCCCTCTTTTCTTTTTTCTTAATATATGGTATAATTATATAGAATAGAATTTCTGTGCTCCGAGTGAGCCATACTATATATCGATAAAACCAACACACGCCCGCGCTTGCCACCTGCGTGGTTGAATTACGAACATCGGGCATCCGTATTACCTTTTATTTTGAGGAAGGCATGAAAAACCATGAATAAGATCATTATCAATGGGGGACATCCCCTTTTTGGCGATATAACCGTAAGCGGAATGAAAAACGCCGCTTTGCCAATAATTTTCGCAAGCATACTGACTAAGGATCGCTGCGTTATCGAAAACCTGCCCGAGGTCAGCGATGTTGCCATCTCCCTGCGTATACTCGACGCTATGGGTGCATCGGTAAAAATGCTGAACAAAACAACAGTTGAAATCGACACCGCACACCTTGTGGGCGGCACATCCCCCGTGGACCTTGTCTCCAAACTTCGCGGCTCGACATATCTGCTCGGAGCGGAACTCGGTCGTTTCGGCGAGGCGCGCGTCGGTTTTTCCGGCGGATGCGACTTTGGCACCCGCCCCATTGATCAGCACAAAAAAGGCTTTGAGGCGCTTGGAGCAACTATGACGATAGATGGCGGCTGTAACCATGTTAAAGCCGCGTCGGGCGGGCTTTGCGGCACTTCGGTATACTTTGATATTGCAAGCGTCGGAGCCACTATAAACGTCATTCTCGCCGCCGTAACGACTCCGGGTAAAACATCCATAGATAACGCCGCACGCGAGCCGCATATAGTCGATCTTGCCAACTTTCTTAACATGTGCGGAGCTCGCATATCCGGCGCGGGAACATCATTTATAAAAATTCAGGGTGTTGAACGCCTGCACGGCTGCAACTACACAATAGTTCCGGATATGATAGAAGCAGGCACATATATGGTCGCTGCGGCGGCAGCGGGCGGTCGTGTTACCCTGCGCGGCGTGATTCCCAAGCATATGGAAACGGTAACCGCAAAATTGCAGGAGATGGGCGTTGCGGTAGACGAATGCGATGACAGAATAGTTGTAAGCCGTATGGGTGTGTTGCGCCATGCAAATATAAAAACATATTTCTACCCCGGCTTTCCCACCGATATGCACCCGCAATTCAGCGCGTTGTTGGCAATGGCAGAAGGAACTTCTATTATCACAGAAGGCGTTTTCGAAAGCAGATTCAGATATGTCGAAGAACTGGCAAAAATGAATGCCGATATATCGGTTGACGGGCGCAACGCCACAATAGTCGGCAAAGAGCGGCTTACCGGCGCTCCGGTAAACGCCACCGATCTGCGCGGAGGCGCGGCACTTGTAATTGCGGCACTGGCGGCAGAGGGAAAAACCGAGATATCTCACATAGAATACATCGAACGCGGATATGACAACATAGTCGGTAAATTGCGCGGGGTTGGCGCGGATATATCTCTGGTAAGCACTCCCGACGCGGAAATAAAAAAAGCAAACTAAAAACAAAACATAAAATAAACTATAATCACCGACCGCCGGGCTGTTGCCTCGCGGTCGGCGATTGCGTTTTATATAGATTACGAAAGATCTACTTTTTATTTTATATCAAATGATAAGGCTTGCGATGCAATAAATCAAGCCTCAAGTTGACGACCGAGAAAACCGGCGGCAGTCTCGACAAGCTTTGCCTCGGCATCGGCAGGCGTGCTCCCTCTTTGCCCCTCTGCGGGCAATACAGACGCTACACAGCCCATAAGATCACCGTCACTGATTATCGGCATTGCACAGCTGATATAATACCCCGTGCTGTCCCGCATCGGAGATAGGCGCGGCTCACCGTCGCGCCAAACGTAAAGCGCGCGAGATTCGATTATATCATCCATCTCTGCCGAAAGTTGTTTTTCGGCATGGTCACGTCTCGGAATCCCCGCTGCGGCAATAACGGCATCGCGATCGCATATCATTACAGACAATTCTCCTATCTTGTGCAGAGTGTCTGCGTATTGCGCTGCAAATGCATTAAGCTCTCCTATAGGTGAATATTTTTTAAAAATCACCTCTCCGTCTCTGTCAGTGTATATCTCAAGCGGATCGCCCTCTCGTATCCGCATAGTGCGCCTTATCTCCTTTGGGATAACAACCCGCCCGAGGTCATCTATCCTTCTTAC
>CAZISZ010000190.1:0-2801 GCA_964542035.1 uncultured Ruminococcus sp.
GACGAAGTCTTTATTGATGCCACGCAGTATCTTGATTTTTACAAAACCACAGCTCGTGATTTGGCACGAACTATGATACTTGATGTTTTGCGTGAAACCGGCATTACGGCGACTGCAGGGATAGGTTCTAACCTGTATCTTTGTAAAGTAGCGCTTGATATCATGGCAAAGCACATTCCGGAGGATGAGAACGGTGTGCGTATTGCCGAGCTTGATGAACGGACATACAGGCGCGAGTTGTGGGCGCACCGCCCGATAACGGATTTTTGGCGCGTGGGATGCGGTTATGCCGAAAGGCTGAAAAATCACGGAATGAACACCATGGGAGATGTAGCGCGGTGTTCGTTGATAAACGAAGACTTGCTCTATAATCTTTTCGGCGTTAACGCCGAGTTGCTTATCGACCACGCATGGGGGTGGGAACCGTGTACCATAGCCGCGATCAAAGCATATCGCCCGCAAAGTTCCAGTTCATCTTCCGGGCAGGTTCTCGGTACACCATACACGTTTGAGAGTGCTATGGTAATATTAAAAGAAATGACCGAAGCCTCGGTTCTCGATATAGTTGAACGCGGTCTTGTAACCGATCGTGTGGTGATAGATGTCGGATACGAAATCTCATCATCAACTGATGATGCACACGGTTCTTTTGAACTTTCCGCAAGTGACCGTTACGGTCGTAAAATGCCCAAACCCGCGCGCGGAACCGTTATTCTTCCGAGCTTTACTTCTTCCACAAGACAAATAACAAATGCGGTCGTGTCGCTTTTTGATCGCACGGTAGATCACAAAAAGAAAGTACGGCGTCTTACTGTTACATTTTGCAATCTTTGCTCAGAGGAAGATGCATTTCGGGCAAACAAAAACTACGGCGAACAGATCGATATCTTTACGGATCACGAAACGTTACATCAACAAACAAAGGATGCCGAAGCGCTACGACGCGAAAAATGCTTACAGCACACAGTGATAGAGATAAAAAAGAGGCACGGAAAAAATGCCATCATCAAGGGTCTTGACCTTGAGGAGTATGCCACCACAAGAGAACGCAACAATCAAATAGGGGGACACAAAGCATGACCGATCAATACGATGACATAATCGAGTTGCCTCATCACGTTTCAAAAAAAAGAAAACAGATGACACTTGAAGAACGCGCCGGGCAGTTTGCGCCGTTCGCAGCGCTCTCGGGATATCACGACGAGATAAACAAGCATGCAAAAATGACAAAGACACGTGAGCACGGCGAAGTGTTTTATTGCGATAACTGTAATTCTTACAGCGATGAGAACATTGTCGATTCGTAGCATCATTAAGCATCGCATTGCCGCAGGTTGACAAAAGCATTGTAGTGTGATATAATTTCTCTGTCGAAAAGTGCCGTGCCGCAGATTGATATGCGATGGCGAATGGCGCTTTACCGTTCAACTTTTAAGGAGAGTGATCATATGCTGGCAATTATCATGGCTATCGATGACACCAACGATCGACGGTTCGTTGAGGATATATATAACCACTATGCGAAAAAAATGTACCTTGTTGCCATGGATATTCTGCACGATCACTTTGATGCACAGGATTGTGTTCAGGAAACAATAGTGAAGGTAATCGATAAAATATGTATGTTCAAAGATGCGGCGTGCGGAAATGATCTTTCCAAATTATTGTTTATCACCTGTCGGAACACCGCACGCGGTATGTATGAGAACAAACTTGAGCGCAATGCAAAAGAGTTTTCTATTTCTCCGACCGATGATGACGATTTGCCGATTTTTGACATTCCCGATGAGTCATCAAATATCGAGGATGACGTTATGAGCGAAATGATGCGCGACTATCTCAGAAAACTGATATCACAACTTGATGATAAATATCGCGATATCATTATATTGCGCAGCATGGGAATCGGCAGCGAGGAGATAGCCTACTTGATGGGTATTTCCCAATCACTCGTTCGCAAGCGCTATTCTCGCGCCAAAGCCAAAATATTGGCGCTCGGGGGGGATTCATTGCGCGAGATAGTAGAAAATCGCTGAATAATTACATTGGCATTATACTATGCAAATAAATTCACCGATGTTTTTAGTATTTTGGTGCCGCAAACAACAAACGAAAGGCAAAATTTTCAGACGACATTAAAGTTTAAAATTGTAAACATACAAAAAGGTTCCCCTCAAATGCAAATCCGGAGCATTTGAGGGGAACTTTTTTCGATACAAAACAAAAAATAAAAAGGAATCGCGCATCCAACGCAATTTTGAGTTTGGATTTCCAACTCTTGCCCACACTGTCCGCTTGATACTCTGCGTAATGTTTGCCCTTATTTTCGCTCGGCGCGATAACGGACAAACCGTTTGCACGGCATAGCAGATCACTTGTATTTCGGATATTGCAATAGGTGTGCTTATTGGAATTACAAAAGCTTAAAGGAAGTGAAAAATGCGAATACTCATACAATACAAGCCACCAAACATTACAGACGAGCTTAAGAGCATACGGCGGCGACCAATATGCACCAACTCACAGGCGACTTTTATACTATCGGTGAGATTTTGGGACATACGTTGAAAGGTATCGGAATGTCGCTTGGAATCTCAATCAACCTTGAAGCAGTAACAGCACAGTACGTTGATGTGCGCCTTGAACGTAAAAATCCATCCTTGACGTTTACCATAAGGCACTACACCCTACTAGAGGTGACGGAGAACGGAAGCAAAGCGACAGCGGCAAGAAAGAAAAGCCGAAGAAAAAGTAGTGATATAGAGCTATAACGGGAATATCTCTTTACAGCTTTTCACTAC
>CAZISZ010000191.1:0-2776 GCA_964542035.1 uncultured Ruminococcus sp.
TTCGGTGTAAAAATAAAAATATTTTTTTGTTTCATTGGTGTTGGAAACGTTGTTGCGTATTGATTTTTTCGGATTTTTATTGTATAATTAAAATGAAGAAATTTAAAATTACATTGTATAAAGGCGTACGGCGAGGTCGCTTATAAGACGATTTCGCAAAAACCGAAAAAATTATTTTTGAGGTCAGATAACATGTTTTACACATTTAAAGGCGGTACGCATGTACGTGAATACAAAAATACGCGTTCAATGCCTATCTCCGATATGCCCGCGCCAGCCGAGGTTGAGATACCGCTCGGTCAGCATATAGGTGCGCCATGCCGCCCCACAGTTGCGGTAGGGGATTATGTTATGCGCGGTCAGCTTATCGGTGAGGCGGCCGAGGGGCTGGGGTGTGCGGTGCATTCCTCCGTTTCCGGCAAGGTGCGCGCCATGGGTTCTCGTCCCAACGCGCAAGGGCGGCAGGTGGATACGGTAATAATAGAAAACGACGGCGAGATGCGTCTTTCTCCGGATATTCACCCTTGTGAGAAAAAACTCGGCGATGTCTCACCCGATGAGATAATCGACGTTATTCGTCGTGCCGGAATTGCCGGCATGGGCGGCGCGACTTTTCCGACATGGGCAAAACTTGCGGGTGCCGTAGGTAAGGTGCGACGGCTGATAATCAATTGTGCCGAGTGCGAGCCGTTTATTACCGTAAATCACAGGTTGATGCTTGAGCATCCGGATCAGATAGTGGGCGGAGCAAAAATTCTTTTGCGCGCTCTGGGGCTGCCTAAAGCCGAGATCGCAATTGAGGATAACAAGTTAAACGCGGCAGAGGCGATAGAAGATGCGAGTGTAGGAAGCCCTCTGATAGAGGTCAAACTTATGCGTACAAAGTATCCTCAGGGAGATGAGAGGCAGATTATTTACGCACTTACGGGTCGCGAGATACCTGAGGGTAAACTTCCGGCAGATGTAGGATGCGTGGTATTTAACGCCGAGACATGCGCGGCGATATATAACGCATTTGTCACCGGCATGCCGCTCACAGACCGCTGTGTGACGGTGGACGGCGATTGCGTGAATTGTCCGCAAAACCTACGTGTACCGTTGGGAACATCCGTAAGAAAACTGCTGGATTATTGCGGCGGATTTTCAGACGAGCCGTATAAGATCATAAACGGCGGTCCTATGATGGGCGCGGCGATATGGGATATTGATATGCCGATAACCAAGGGGACATCGGCGATATTGGCATTTTCCCGCGATTTTACCGCCACGCGCGATGACGGTGCCTGCATTCGGTGCGGGCGATGTGTTAAAAACTGTCCAATGCACCTCATGCCTGCATATCTTGCCCAGTATGCTATTGCCGGAAAATACGATGAGGCTGAGCGTATGCATGTTATGAGTTGTGTTGAATGCGGTACGTGTTCATATAACTGTCCGGGCAGTGTGCCGATAGTGCAGTATATAAGAGTCGCAAAGGGAGCTTTGCGCGCGCGTGGGACGAAAAAATAAAGTTTATCCATCCGTTTACCGTTGCAAATTTTGCAGGTTCTGTGCGCTTTATATCTTTTGATAATTTGAAAGAGGGTATCTTAATGGATCAACAAAACGAGGTTTTTGAGTTGCTTACCGTCTCGCCGTCGCCTCATATAAAACGGCGGGATACCACGCGCTCGATAATGCTTGATGTAATCGTGGCTCTTACTCCTGCGCTGATTTGGGGATTTTATGTCTTTGGTCCGCGCGCGCTTGTCGTTGTGCTTATCTCGGTTGCGTCGTCTGTGCTTTTTGAGTATCTTGTGCGCCTGATATTGCACCGTCCCACAAGCATCGGCGATCTTTCCGCGGTGGTTACGGGACTTTTGCTCGGGCTTAACCTGCCTTCCTCGGTGTCATATTGGATACCTGTGGTCGGAGCGTTTTTCGCTATCGTGGTGGTAAAGCAGCTTTTTGGCGGTATAGGAAAAAACTTTTTAAACCCCGCACTTGCGGGACGCGCGTTTTTATTCGCCTGGCCCGAGGAAATGACCTCATTCCCATCGCCGTTCGTATGGCTTGATCCATTGGTATTCTCATATTCCGACAGCGCCGATGCGATAGCCGAGGCGACCCCTCTTGCCGCGCTGAAATCCGGCGTTATGCCGGAGGCTACAACTCTTGATCTCTTTTTGGGGCGCTGTGCGGGATCCATAGGCGAGATATCCGCCGCGCTTTTGCTCATCGGCGGTATATATCTTATTTGCCGTCGCGTTATTACATGGCATATTCCCGTGGCATATATCGGTACCGTGGCGCTTTTAACGTTTATATTTCCCCGTTCCGAACCTTCCGCTTCGTTTATGCTGAGCGAGCTTGTATCCGGCGGATTGGTGCTTGGCGCGGTGTTTATGGCAACAGACTATACAACCTCTCCTCTAACCGCCTCGGGCAGGCTTATATTCGGCGTGGGATGCGGTGCCGTTACGGTGTTTATTCGTTATTTCGGCGGATATAATGAGGGCGTATCATTTGCCATACTTATGATGAACATGCTTGTTTATTATATCGATAAGTTTACCGCTCCGCGCGTGTTCGGTACATTTCGCGGAGGACGAAAAAAAAGCAATAGCGGGGAGGCAACCGGCAAAAAATGACGAGAAATATCAGCGCAAACGGGCGCGGCGACGTGCGAGGTATACTGCGCATTGTTATATCGCTTATGCTTATCTGCATTTGCGTTGCCGCAACAGTCTCCCTTTCTTACGCGCTTACAAAGGATAAGATAGAAATGATGCGGCTT
>CAZISZ010000192.1:0-2772 GCA_964542035.1 uncultured Ruminococcus sp.
TTGCCCCGACTAGAACCTGAATCTAGCGCGTCTGCCAATTCCGCCATACCCGCATTTTTACGTTTTCGACCATCGACTTCATCATTATATCACGTTTTTGGGCGTTTGTCAATATCCAAATACACAAAAAAATCGATACTGCACCGTTTTTTAAAATTATTTATTACATTTTTCAGCGCCCAACCGTTTCACCGACCCGAAAGGAATCTTTTAATTTGAACTTCAGCAGTCTTGAATTTATTTTTATCTTTATGCCGCTCTTTTTTGCGGTATATTATCTTCTTCCTACGCGCATGCGCAACGGAGCGATATTTATCGGCAGCCTTATTTTTTACGCGGCAGGCACATATCAAACTCCCGCGTTTATCATAATACTTGCCATATCCACCGTGATAAATTACCTGCTCGGCATACTGATAGATATTTTTCCACGCAGGATGCGTGTGTTCGTATCGTTGGGCATCATATGGAACATAGGATCACTGTTTGTTTTCAAATATGCGCAACCGCTGTTTGGCGGTATTGGCACAATAGCCTCGGCATTAATACAGGCAAATGTGACCTTTAACACCGAATGTCTCGCTCTGCCTATCGGACTTAGTTTTTTTGCATTTCGCGCGGTAGCATACCTTACGGATGTGGGACGCGGTCTTTGCCACGCCGAACGTTCACCGTTGAATTTTGCCGTTTTTATGTGCATGTTTCCCACCCTCACCGCCGGTCCCATAACCTCCTATCGCGCCATGCGCGCGGAGCTCAACGAACGCAGTTATTCAATTGAAACTTTTTGCGAAGGCGCAAGACTGTTCGTTTCCGGTCTTGCCGTAAAGGCGATTATCGCCAACAATCTTTCGGCTGTTTGGAGTCGCTCATCGGCGATCGGCTACGACAGCATATCCACGCCGCTTGCGTGGATAGCGCTCATCTCATATGCTCTTTACATCTATTTTGATTTTTGCGGCTACTCACTGATGGCAATGGGAGTTGGCAAAATGCTCGGTTTCGACATTCCCGAAAACTTTCGCGATCCATATCTTGCCCTTACAATGTCGGATTTTTGGCATCGTTGGCACATCACACTCGGCGAATGGTTTAAGGAATACATATACATTCCGCTAGGTGGAAACCGTTTCGGAACCTCTCGCACGCTTATGAACATGCTTGCGGTATGGTTGTTTACAGGACTTTGGCACGGCTCAACAATGAATTATTTGCTTTGGGGATTTGTTTTGTTTCTGATAGTTGCGGGAGAAAAATTCATCTACGGTCGCTACCTTACAGCACATCACACCGTCGGACATATCTACATGGCTTTGATAATTCCGCTGACATGGGCGATATTCGCAATAAATAATCTATCCGACCTTGCTCTGTTTTTCACCCGCCTGTTTCCGTTTTTACCTCATGGCGAGGTATTTGCCATGCGCGGTGATTTTTGGGATTATCTTCGGCAATACGGCGCATTCATTGTCGCGGGTGTTCTGCTTTGCACGCCCCTCCCGCGCCGCCTAACCGACAAACTGCGCGGAAGTTTTATCGGTGACATTGCGCTGGCGGTATTGCTGTTGATATCTGTCATATTTTTGTTGCAAAACTCCAGCGATCCGTTTATGTACGGCAGTTTTTGAACCGTACGCCGTTTTTTAAAATTTCAAACAGGAATTCAAAAAAGCAATGAAACTTGCAAAACCTTTACACACACTTTTGATATTTTCCGCAGTGCTTATCATATGCATACCGGCGGCTGTATATACAATTGGCATCGAATACCGCCTTTGGGGAGAGCCGAACAACACCGAGCCGGAAGATTCGCCCGAAACCGCCTCTCCGTCCTTCACGAATATACCTTCGGTCACTACCGCCGCGCCTGCGGAATCCACCGTGCCGACAGATAACACCTCATCCAATCTGCCAGAGCGCTCAGACACTTCGGATATCACATCATCTGTCGGAAATATCAACGAACCGACGCAATCGACCGTTACCAATCCCACCGACCGATATGCGGATTTTGTCAACGTTGATTTTTCGTATTTTGACGATGCACTGTTCATAGGTGACTCGCGAACCGTAGGTTTGCGCGACTACACCGCCGGCAATCTTGCATCGGCAACGTTTTTCTGTTCCAACGGAATGAGTGCCTCATATGCCCGCCGCGGCGAATATGATTACACCACGGGCGTCGACGGCAACGGACGCAAAACGGTTCTCGGACACGGCACACTTGAATCCCTCCTTACGGCGCGAGATTTCGGAAAGATATATATCATGGTGGGCATAAACGAACTTGGAGACAGTACGCAAAATATTCTTCGCAATACGGGTCTTTTGCGAGACACCGTAGCGCGGCTTGAACCGAATGCCGTAATCTTTTTGTGTGCCAACCTGCATGTTACGGCGGAGTATTCGCAAAACGGCAGCAAACCATATATAAATAACGATAAGATCAACGAGGTCAACGACGGCATTGCCGAACTGGCAGATAATAAAACCACTTTTTTTATAGATATAAATTCTCTGTTTGATGACAACGATTACGCGCTTGATGCCTCGCTCGGGAGCGACGGCGTGCATGTTTACGGTAAATATTACCGACGATGGTCGGAATGGCTCTGCACTCGTGGCATACTGCGCTGACAAATACGCCATTCGCACGTATCGAACAAAAATTCTTGACAAATGCCGCATCCGATGTTATAATATTATTTATCACTTGATCGGACGGCCGCGCGATATCATGCCGAAAGGTCATATCGTGAGGAAAGTCCGGGC
>CAZISZ010000193.1:0-2765 GCA_964542035.1 uncultured Ruminococcus sp.
CGCACTTCGCGCCAAGACCGGTATCGGTATGTTGGAGTGCAAAAAAGCCCTTGTCGAAGCAGCGGGGGATATTGAAAAGGCTCTTAAGGTTCTCCGCGAAAGAGGACTTGCAGTTGCCGCCAAAAAGGAAGGCAGAATTGCCGCTGACGGTATGGTTGAAATACTGAAGGACGGAGATGTTTCCGCTATGATCGAGGTTAACAGTGAAACCGACTTCGTTGCAAAGAACGCATCTTTCCGTGAGTTTGTAGAAGCGCTTCTTCGTACCATTGTGACCGAGAAGCCCGCAGATATAGATCAGCTTCTTGCCTCAAAGTATCTCGGCAGCGAGCTGACTGTTAGCGATAAGCTTAAAGAGATGATCTTCCAGATCGGCGAAAAGATTAACATCAGACGTTTTGTCGTCGTGAACGGTGTTACAAGCACATATGTACACGGCGGCGGTGTTGCCGGTGTTATCGTAGGCTTTGATACCACTGCCGAGGTAGCCGCAACCGAAAAGTTTGCTAAGATGGCAAAGAACGTTGCTCTTCAGATCGCATCCGGTAACCCCCCCACATATATCAACCGTGAGGATGTTCCCGCAAACGTTCTCGAAGAGGAAAAGGCTATCCAGATCGCCGCTATGAAGAACGATCCCAAAAATGCCAACAAGCCCGAGAACATTCTCGAAAAGATCGTGGTCGGTAAGCTGGGCAAGTACTACGAGCAGGTCTGCCTCACCGAGCAGGAGTTCTTCCTTGATGACGGCTTGACTGTCGGTAAGTACATCGCCGAGACCGCCAAGGAGCTGGGTGCCGATATTAAGGTCAGAGAGTTCCACCTTTACGAAAAGGGTGAGGGCATCGAAAAGAGAGAGGATAACTTCGTGGACGAGATCGCGAAGCTCACTCAGCAGAACTGATTATATATCCCACATGCGGCTGTCGGAGCATCCGACAGCCGCATTTTTACGAATTGATTTGTTCTTTAAAATCCGATTCAAGGAAAATTAACGAAAAAAGTCGGGAAAAAGTGCAAAATTATCGTTTTTGGTGTTTACAAAAACGCGAAAATACGATAAAATATAAATGTATGTGATCTTTATAAAGAAAGGGCATCATAATGTTTGAACCTAAGTATAAAAGAATCCTCCTAAAGCTTTCGGGCGAAGCCATATCGGGGGATGACGGTATTATCGATTTTGATTTTTTGGACAGGATTGCCGCAACGCTTGTTGAGTTGTCGGCATCGGGAGTTGAGACCGCGGTGGTCTTCGGAGCGGGCAATATATGGCGCGGCAGACAGGGCGGCGGTATGGACCGCGTAACCGCGGACCATATGGGGATGCTTGCCACGGTAATTAATGCGTTGGCTGCGGGCGATGCCGTTAGACGTGCCGGCGGCAAAGCCGAGGTTCTCACGTCAACGGATATGATGCCATATGCCGAATATTACACTAAAGATCGCGCACTGTCCGCAATGGCTGCGGGTAAGGTGGTCATATTCGGCGGCGGTACAGGTTGCCCCTATTTTTCCACGGATACCGCGGGTATGCTTCGTGCCGTGGAGATAGGCGCCGATGCTTTCCTTCTCGCGAAAAATGTGGACGGTATATATGACAGCGATCCCAAAAAGAATCAAGAGGCAAAGCTTTTTGAGGAGATTGGCTATGACGATATGATGAAGCGCGATCTGCGCGGAATTGATCTTACCGCCTCCGCTATGGGTGCCGAATTCGGTCCGCCTGCCGTGGCGTTTAAACTTGAGGATGTTTCGGATATTCTTCGCGCCGTTGAGGGCAAGTGCGGCGGTACCGTAATTGTCAGAAAATAATACAGTAATAAAAATATAAACGCAGATAGCGGATATCAAACATAAAAAACATAATCATTAACGTATAACGTATAGCAGGAGGAACAACATGAAACTCGATACCAAGTCATATGAGGAAAAAATGAAAAAATCAATCGCTTCCTTTGAGAGCGATTTGGAGGTCATCCGCGCAGGGCAGGCAAATCCACAGTTGGTAAACCGTGTTACATTTGAATATTACGGGGCACCGACACCCATAACCAACATGGCGGACGTTAAGGCGGCAGATGCCAAGACGGTAACCATCACACCCTACGACCCCTCTACGCTTAAGGCGATGGAAAAGGCACTGCTTGCCTCCGATATCGGTATTACTCCGGTAAACGACGGCAAGATTATTCGCCTCAATTTTCCTCAGCCCACCGAGGAGAGACGTAAAGAACTTGTAAAGCAGGTGCAAAAGATGGGCGAGGATGCCAAGGTTGCGGTGCGCAATATTCGTCGCGATGCCAACGACCTTGCCAAAAAGATGAAAAAGGATTCCGAGATGACGGAAGATGAGCAAAAGACGTCGGAAAAGTCCATTCAGGATCTTACCGACAAATACATCAAGATTGTTGATGATGTTATAGCAAAAAAATCCAAGGAGATCATGTCCATCTGATGGGCGCACATCCCGATACGACCAACCTCCGCCACATAGCCTTTATCATGGATGGCAACGGTCGGTGGGCAAAAAAACGCGGTCTGCCTCGCAGTGCAGGGCACGCCGCCGGTGCCAAGACCTTTCGCAAGATCGTTACCTATTGCGGCGATATAGGTATCAAGTGTGTTACGGTGTATGCCTTTTCCACCGAAAACCGCTATCGTCCCGAGGAGGAGGTTGACTCCATCTTTAAACTTTTTCGCGAGTATATCGGCGAATGCGAGAAAAATGCGGATAAGTATGATATAAAGATGCGTTTTCTCGG
>CAZISZ010000194.1:0-2759 GCA_964542035.1 uncultured Ruminococcus sp.
GTGCACAAAGATGTTACAGTTGTACTTAAACGAGTGGATCTTCCTATGTATCTCCGCGTAGCGGAACTGCTTGAGCAAAACAAACGCGAGCGTCATATACGCGGCGGGGAAGCCACAAGAAGAAAATACGCAAGTATAAAAAAGATCGACAAAGCAAAAATCAACGACGAGCAGACGAACGCGGCTTGTAACGAATCGGACGGCAAAAACTCCTGATAGAATGCATCAACGCAAAGAAATCATCATCTCCCATAGTTTTGAGTAACGGCTTAAAATACGTATCCATTTCTATTCCGGGGCACTCTCGCCTGTGGTTACCGGTGCCAAACACCACGCGCACACTGGATTTGTAAAGTTGCAAGACATAACGCCTAAGATCCCTGCTTGAAAGTGATCTTACATTAAACTGAAATACGGCGCCGGGAATACGTTCGAGATTCTTAAGGTCGGTTGCCGAGTATGTAATAAGGCAGTTGTCATAATTGGTAAATATAGGCTTGTAGCGTGTGTGGTGGATCAACTTGTTTATATCAAACCACGCGGCATTCTCAAATGACGGAAAGGGGAGCGTTACCAAAATGTAATCCGAACTTCCTACGCAAAATCTGTATAGTTCGGGATAGTCAAAACATCCGGGATGCCATACGACATCTGTCGCTTGGCAATAATTCACCCACGACGGAAGTTGAGGGCGCAGCGCGCGATAAGTACGACCGCGAAGCAGTAAAAAAGCGTCCATTGATCTCAGATGTCGCGGCAAACCAATATGATATGACGGTGCAAATATCATGCGCCCGATATTGTATTCGTAAGCGCCGAATAAAAGATCCGCAGCCGCTGCAATGTCGGACGCTCCTTCGTCCGGCATGGGCAGAGCTTTGCAATAAAAATCCGTATAGATACCGTGACGCATGAAAAAATACCGAATTCTCAGTGAAGCATCGCACTACCACCGAAAACATTCCTTTGCGATTAATTTGCCTAACCAACCGTATGGAGAAATAATAATATTCCGAGAGCTATATAAGATATCAACAGCACACAGATTATGTGATCGTCGCAGCGGGCGGCAGAGAAGTCTGATGAATTAACTCGCGACATTCCCCAGACACTCAACTTCGCAAAATCAAAGTTTTGCGAAGTTGAGGGGAGCGCTTGACCCTTTTAAAACCCCACTCTGATTCATTTACCATTGCATTCGAGTACTCAAAGCGCGAATACGAAATGTTTTTTCATTATTCCGTCCATGGCGCATAAGATTCATCCGTGATCAGCATATTGCCGGCGCCGTCTTCTTTAATGGTTAAATATATCTTTCTGATAGCATCACTGCCCATATCACTGCGCAGCGTCCCGTTGTTGTTTTTTATCATATATTCTATAGATATATTGTAGTATCTCAATGCCTCATCACCATCGTCGACATATTTCCAATCAACGGATGTCAGGTTCATCCTGTAAAGCTTTTGCATCGTAAAGGAAGTTTTTGGTGAACGATTCGTATCGTAAAATTCAGGAGCATAGCAATCGTTGTAGCTATCCACATCACCGTTTATCATTGCATCAATATAATCAAGCAAAAATAATACTGCATCTCGATAGGTCTCGGAGACATCTGTAGTATCATCTTTTGAAACGGTTACTGTCATACCGCTGTTTAAATCGGTATAATATATACTGCGATCATAACTTACATAGACCTTATCTTCAAATATATTCTCATCATAATTCGCAATGGAAAATGTATATTTATTGGTTTGTGAATCAATTTTCGATTCGCTTTTTTCAATAATTAAAAGTATTACATAAAGTACTGCCATGGTCAACAGTATTGCTGCCAATGTTATCAAAATTCCGCGTTTTGCCGATATATTCTTCTTTTTTTTGCCGTTTTTTTTCAAAATATATTCTCCTTAATTTTACGTTTCAATATATATTTTATCACATGCAGAGTTGCATTTCAAGTGACAGGGGGGTAAATTTTACGGTGGATTTGCTTTTTTTTTCTTGCATGCTATGCTTTTTTGTGATATAATAAGATGAATAAATAGTATCCCTTTTGGAATATAAGAAATACCGTGAACAGAGAGGTGAACATTTTAATATGAAATATCTTGTATTGATCCCGGATGGGATGGCAGATGAACCTACAGGTGCATTGGGAAATCGCACACCCATGCAGGTCGCGAATAAACCGATGATGGACAAGTTGGCGTCCGTGTCGCGAGTCGGCACGGTACTTAATGTACCTAATGGGATGGTGCCTGAATCCGACACCGCAAACATGGCAATACTTTCTTTTGACCCCAAAGTGTATTCCAAAGGGCGTTCTCCGCTGGAGGCTGTTAGTATGGGCATAAATATGCGGCCGGGTGACGTAGCCATCCGTTGCAATACCGTAACGTTATCCGATGCCGTTGAAGGACAACCGTACGAGGAACGCGTAATGCTTGATCACTCTGCCGATGAGATAACCACAGTTGAGGCAAATGAGCTTATGCGTACGCTCAACGAACATTTTTCAAACGACAGCCGCCGTTTTTATACCGGAGTAAGCTATCGTCACTGCCTTATTTGGAACGGAGTTGAAGATGGCTATGACTTTGCGCGCCCGCACAACATAATCGGTCAAAAGATAGGAGACTATCTGCCGGATACTCAAAAAGCGGGTGAATACCGTCGTCTCATGGCTGATGGGACGGCTTTGCTTGAGCATCATCCGATAAATGAAGCTCGCCGTGCTCGCGGTCTCAAACCTG
>CAZISZ010000195.1:0-2639 GCA_964542035.1 uncultured Ruminococcus sp.
GTAAGATTGAGTTTAGGCAAAATGGATATCCCCCACCACGCGGCATACGGAAGTTCGCCGTCCGCGGCATTCTCTTTAAAGTGATACCAATTGCGATATGGAGACTCGGGGTCATCCCACGCACCGTCCCCGTAACGATGGTATTTGTCAAAATAAACGCTGTCATCTCCAGTATGGTTAAAAACGCCGTCAAGGATCACGCGAATGCCCGCATCATGCGCGCGTTCAAGCAAAAGCAATAATGCACGCTCTCCGCCAAACTCAGCGGCAACACCGAGATAATCGGCGGTATCGTATTTATGGTTTGATGCAGCGGAAAAGATAGGCGAAAGATATATGACTCCCACGCCGAGCGAGGTCAGATACGGCAATTTTTCAATAACTCCGTAAAGGTTGCCACCGAAAAAAACGTTGTTTGCAACTTCCCCGCCGGGATATTCGGCATATTGCGGAATGCCGTCTCTCCAGTCGTCGTTGATGCTGCCTACACGCGGCGGCTCGCAAGGCTCACTGCCGCGACAAAAGCGATCCACAAAAATGTGATACATCACACTGCCGCCGAGCCATGAGGGAGTTTTAAAATCGTTGCCGTAAACAAGCATGCGAAAGCGAGCGCCGCTCTCACGCCCGAACGTGATATCAACATTGTTTTCGGTGTTTGAAAAAAGAGTATCAATTCCGCGCAATAGCAAAAACTCGTAATAAAACAGACCGTGATCGACATCATCTGCCATAAAATTATCCGGTGCGAGGGACAAACCGTAAATATCATGCAAGATCTCTCGCGGATCACCCGCATATTCAAACGGAAGGTCGATATATTCCTCGTCTCCGTCAGCTCTTATGCGCAAAACCACCCCTGCCGCGCCGACAGTGCGAGGAAGTTTGACGGTGAGGTGCACATGCTCTTCTCGGCGCAAAGCGCCTATATGGTCACGTGTACCGCCATCCTCGGTACGGCATATAAGACTGAATTTGGGATTTTTAATTTCATTGCTCAATTTAGGCAGCATAAGCGATTTCCTCGGTTAATGTAATTGCTCGTTTTTGCGGTTTACGTACAACCACATTCGATTGCATCTTTCGATCATTTCGTATCAAAATATTTTGTTCGTCTGCCGCCACCGGCGGCAGACGAACGTCGGATAATTATTTTACGTTTTTATCGTCGTGACGGTTAAGGCTATTGATGTTCCAAATTCTTTCGGCATACTCTCGCACCGCACGATCTGCGGCAAAATGACCGCCGCCTGCTATATTCATAAGCGAACGACGACTCCACCCCTCGCGGTCGGCAAACGCGGTAAATGCGCGTTCCTGCGCTTGACGATAAGATTCATAATCAGCAAGACACATATACGGGTCGGCAATGCCGTGTCCGGATATAAGATATTGTGCTATATCCGAAAATGAGATGCCGAAAAAACCCGTGTTCAGTCTGTCAACTATACGGTGCAGACGATCGTTTTGCGCGTAGTAAAGCGCGGAATTGTAACCCGAAAGCCAAAGATCCGCAACCTCCGAACTCGTAAGACCGAAAATAAATATATTCTCCCGCCCCACGGCACCGAGCATTTCGATATTTGCTCCGTCAAGAGTACCTATAGTGAGCGCACCGTTGAGCATAAGCTTCATGCATCCGGTGCCCGACGCCTCTTTTCCCGCGAGGGATAGCTGCTCGCTGATCTCGGCGGCGGGAACAAGTGCTTCGGCTGTGGTAACATCATAATTTTCAAGAAATATGACTTTAAGCTTATCACGAACGCGTGGGGTACGATCTATCTCGCGTGACAGCATGCATATAAGCTCGATTATCCGCTTTGCCATTTGATATCCAGGAGCCGCTTTTGCGCCGAAAATATATGTGCGCGGGCGAACATCGAGAGTGGGATCATCGCAAAGATCGAGGTAGATGCCTATAATATTCAAAACATTAAGCAGCTGGCGCTTGTATTCATGCAACCGCTTTATCTGCACATCAAACACCGAGTGCGTATCGATTGATACGCCCGCGCGGCGTTGCATAAAAGCGGCGAAATCTTTTTTGTTTTTGTGTTTTATAGAGCGCAGCTCCTCCAGCACACCATGATCATCCGTATATTTGACAAACTCGGCAAGCTGCTCGGGATCGTGGCGGTAATCGCTGCCTATGCATTCGTCAAGCAATGCGGCAAGCCGCGGGTTGGAATAGCAAAGCCATCGCCTGTGAGCCACACCGTTTGTAACGTTTGTAAAGCGCTCCGGGTAAATGCGGTAAAAGTTTTTGAATATAGATTCGGTGAGGATCTCCGAATGCAACTTTGAAACACCGTTTACCGAATGCGAACCTATAACCGCGAGGTTGGCCATGTTCACCTGCCCATAGCTGAGCACGCTCATTTCCGCTATTCTGTTCCAATTTCCGGGATATGCGTCCCATGCACAGCGACTGAAACGTTCGTTTATCTCCTTTACGATCATGTGTATGCGCGGCAGTTTGAGACCGAAAAGATCTTCGCTCCACTTTTCAAGCGCCTCAGGCATTACGGTGTGGTTGGTATAGGACACCGTGCGAACGGTGATATTCCACGCATCGTCCCACGAAAGGAAATAATCGTCCATCAATATACGCATAAGTTCCGGAATAACAAGCGCGGGGT
>CAZISZ010000196.1:0-2624 GCA_964542035.1 uncultured Ruminococcus sp.
GGTCCGGAAACCTCGGCGCCGTTGCGCTTTGCAACCTCGACGATCTTTGCCGCCGCCGCATCGACCAGTGTGTGGTCGTAGCTCTTAAGACGGACTCTGATCTTCTCTTTTACTGCCATTGTTTTTCCTCCTTTTGGATTTACGCGCTGCGTATATTGATAATGTAGCTTTTGCGCGTTACTGCGTTCCTTTCGGGGGATTGTTTTGCTTTTGCACCGCCCCGCGCGTTTCTTTTTGCGTCATACAAAAACCCGAAATCTGCCGCCTTGTCAGTTGTAACAAAGCAACCGGCAAACTCCGGTATACGCTGGGTTGGTGCTTGACATTACCCATCATCGCCGATAGAAAATTCATCGGCAATCTCGCCCGTTTCTACGGACATACTCCACGAAAATTACCCGTCGCGGCGGTAGACCGAGGCGGCAACCTTTCGCTTCAACGCACACTTCGCACATCAAGCTCTGATATTATACTATAAATCGCGCAATTATGCAATAGGATCGCATGTAGATTTTTTATGCTTTTTCATGAAAGTTTTTGTGCATATTTCACACATGGTCATTGGCGTTTATAAGCAACTCGGCATTTTTAAGCAATCTCATTCTCAACCATTCGGGACTCACTATCTTCACGGGCACACCCAGCGCCATTATCGCCCCCAAAAACGCCTCAACGCTGCCGAATTCGCAGATATATTTGTTCTTTTTATCGCCGCGGCGCGCGGGCAAACGACCGGTTATAAGCCTGCCGAGTTTCAGCACCGTAAGCTTATCCGGTATTTCGAGTATCGCGGTGTATGGAATACTCATCTGCGTCAGTTCCCCATCGCCAATGAAAGCGGAAGAAATCCCGACCGCCGAGATATCACCCATAGCAGCTATGCATTCAACGTAATCATCAGGTTGCGCCACGCTTATTGTTGCAGGAAGCGCAAAATCCGCGGAATAGTAAAACCCGCGTCTGCTCTTATCGTATTCAATGGGTGCGGAAAGTTCGCGACGCATATATTCAACATCGCGCGTAGCCTGCCTGCGAGAAACTCCGAAACGCTCGGAAAGACGAACGGCATTGGGGTATGAACCGTCCGCTATCTTTTTATGCAACCACCTTATCCGCTCGTTTGCACTTGCCGTTACGCCACCCATATCCTCGCCTCCGCTCCATCGCAAAGGACAGTCTTACCGTCCATCATCCGATGTATTGTTATTTAAAATAGGTAGGAACTTTCAATTAGTCATCGGGTTGTGTATAAGCGACCCGAACCGTCAATCAATCGATTGCCGCGGGTTATCATCACCTGCGTGCAGTTTCTCCGTCTTCATTGTTATCACATTTTTTAAATTATCTGCACAGACATCATTATTGCATTCGACATCCGCAGCAACCGGTGCCGAATACGATCCCGCAATAAACGAAACAGTTCGCACCATAATGTATATCATCATATTAAAACAGAAAAACGATTCGGTAAAGAAATAGGCATTTGATACCTGCCCTCCGAAATACGCCGCAATAAGCGATACAGACGCGGCGGCGGTAAGAACCGTAGCGGCAAGCCCCACAGCGGCATAGGCGCGCGGACGAGCTTTTTTATCACCGAGCAGCATGCGCAACTCAAGCAAAAAATAGATCATAACCGAAATAAGCGCAAACTGAAGCAACATCTTATTGGGGCTGTTCATCTCAACTGTCATGTCAAAATAGATAGTCGCCATACCGGAAACGCCGCGAAGACCGGGAGCGAATCCCAAAATGACATACCACTCTCGCCCACCTTTATTGCCGAGCCTGCAAAAAAAATATATCGCGGAGACCGCCGATGCGACTATGCCTATTATAATAAGCATCCCCTGGATACGCAAACTACGTGCGGTATAGGCATTATCCACGGTGGCAGCCTTTTCAAAATATGATGCCGCAGTTCGTTCTCCGACGCAACGCCAAAGCTCGTACAAAAATGTTCCGAGCATGACAAACGCGGCATATGCCGTTGCAAAATAAACGGGAGCGGAATCACGCGCACCGGGATTATACACTCGACCACGCGGACGGCAAAATAAAATCAAACCGAACGCCATAACCACACCGGCGATACAGGCAATATTTGCAAGCAAGGGTGAAATCGCACCACGTGAAAAATATCCTATCTCTGCATCATATGCCACAAATATCGCAACAGTGCGCAGCACGGCAGCGGCAAGTGCGATAATAAGAACCGCCACCGTCCAAACTCGGGCGTTTGCACAAGGCGTTTTTTTGCCACTCGTTTTATATTTATTCGTTTTTGGATTATTATTGGTATTCATCATTTCACCGGAGAGTCACCGGGATCCTTTCCGGGCGGATATACCGCCCATTACAAATTCTATTATAATACAAAATTATGAATTCATTGTGTACGCAGCGCCATTAATTCACCTGCAACGACTCGCATATGCGAAAAAACGCAAAAAAAGCGAGTTTTTTTCAAAAAGCTATTGACAAAGCACCAAAATACGTGTATAATATCATCTGTTAACTTAAGACAGCAGGTTCCCGTAAAAGCGTAAGCCACCCTGCCGAGGTAAACACGATACTTGAAGCATATCTTCAATATATTTTGTGTGTCTTTCTCGGCGTGGAGC
>CAZISZ010000197.1:0-2560 GCA_964542035.1 uncultured Ruminococcus sp.
GGTAGAGTTGATAAATTCAAAAAAAGACTCGAGGCAAGCAGCAAATAAGCTTTGTAACGAATGCGGGGACAAGTTGCGCGCAGAGATGTGGCGGCTTGTCCTCGCTTTCATTTTCTCCGTTTTTTGACTTTTACAACAATGAAAGGAAACGGAAAAATGGTAACGATGCACGAAACAGAAGAAAATAAAAACAGCACGGTGGTGATAGTCGGTGTTGAGTTGCCGCAAATGAAACCCGGCGAATGCGACACATCGCTTGACGAACTTACACGCCTTGTCGAAACTGCGGGTGCCGAGGTTGCGGCGAGGGTTATTCAGGCGCGAGAACATCCGGATGTGCGAACGGTTATCGGAAGCGGAAAGATAAGCGAGCTGAAAACCATATGCGACGAATGCGGAGCGGAACTTTGCGTTTTTGATTGCGAGATGACACCGTCGCAGATACGCAATGTAGAGGATGAGCTGGGAAATGTGCGCGTAATAGACCGATCGATGCTCATACTTGATATATTTGCGCTCCATGCCGCGACTGCGGAAGGGAAATTGCAGGTTGAACTGGCACAGCTGAAATATACTGCACCGAGGCTTATCGGTAAGGGCAAACAGCTTTCCCGTCTCGGCGGAGGTATAGGAACCCGCGGACCCGGCGAATCCAAACTTGAGTCTGACAAACGACATTTGGCAAGGCGTATTGCCGCGCTTGAAGCGGAACTTGAAACCGTTGAGAACAATCGCCGCGTGACGCGTGCGGCGCGTGATCGCAGCGGTATGCCGCGTGTAGCGATAGTAGGCTACACAAATGCCGGAAAATCGACTTTGCTCAATAGGCTGACTGACGCGGGTATACTCGCCGAAGATAAGCTTTTTGCCACGCTTGATCCTACAACGCGAAAATTCACTCTGCCGGGCGGCGAAAGCATTTTGCTTACCGATACGGTAGGATTTATCAGAAAACTGCCGCATCATTTGGTAAAAGCTTTTCGCTCAACATTGGAGGAGGCGGCACTGGCGGATATTCTTTTGCATATCGTGGATGCCTCGGATCCGGAATATCTCAACGAGATGCGCGTGACCGATGATCTGCTTTCCGAACTCGGGGCAGGAGACAAGCCGACTCTTATTGTTTACAATAAGTGCGACTGCGAGGCGTATGAAATTTCCGCGCCCACGGTTCTGCCGGGCGCGCAAAATCGCGCGGTGTGTATTTCCGCGCTTACGGGTAGAGGTATGGGCGAGCTTACCGCCTGTCTTGAAGCGATAGTGCGGGAGGGCAAGATACGTACGGTGTTTCATTTTCCCAACAGCGAGGCGGGACAACTTAACGCACTTTATCGCTTGACGGCAGTGGAGTATGTGGAATACGGCGATGAATATATCACGGCGATAGCCGTTGCCGACGCAAAGACCCGCGGAGTGCTTGCAAAGTATATCAGCGGAACGGCGGTCGATGCCGGAGTGTAACTGATTGTAAAGTTTTAGTGTTAACAGCCGGGAGATCAACCAATGGAATTTGATGTATACAAAACGGTCTGCGGCCGCGGAGAAAGTCTGTATGAAGATCGTCGTTCCGAGTTCATAGGCGTCTGCGCGCCTGTGAAGAATGAGTGCGAAGCGGCGGAATTTATAAAAGGCATAAAAAAGGAACATCCCGCGGCGCGACACAATGTTTGGGCATATATATTGCGATCGGGAGCCGAGCGATACTCTGATGACGGCGAACCGCAGGGAAGCGCCGGAGTGCCGACGCTTGAGGTTATGCGACGCCTTGGAATATCCGATGCCGTTGTTGTAACCACGCGTTATTTTGGCGGTATACTTTTGGGTACCGGCGGTCTCTTGCGGGCATATTCCGCGGCGGCGAAACAGGCGGTGGAAAATGCCGGAATAGTTAGGATGATTCCCATGGCGCGTATGCGTATTGCCTGCGGATATTCCGATCATCGCCGCATTGTCTTTGAACTTGAACGCTTCGGCTCCGAGATTGTCGGTACCGATTTCGGCGCGGAGGTAACGATCACGCTTTTAATACTTTACGAACTCGCCGATGAACTTGCAAACAGGATAGTCGAAATGACGGCGGGTAGGATAACCCCGGTTCGCGACGGTACCGAGTTCGGTCGTGAGTCGATCACGTAGTTTGGGCGGTCGCGCATTGCGTGCGCGGCGTGTATCGAAACGTTTTTGATTTAAAAAGTCGAAAAAAGAAAAAAGAAAAAATAAAAAATGCCGAAAAAAAGTATTTCGGCATTTTCGGGCGTATATTATAATAAGTAGCGAGTGCGGCGGTTGCTTTGCCAACAAAGAAACGGAGGGGATGACGTTGATACCGCGTGAGGTCATAGACGAGATAGTTGCACGAAGTGATATAGAGCAGATAATAGGCAGTTATGTCACGCTTAAGCGCGCGGGCTCGAATTTGGTGGGCATATGCCCGTTTCATAACGAAAAATCACCCTCTTTTACCGTGTTCCCAAACGACCAGTCTCCGCATTTTTACTGTTTCGGTTGCGGTGCCGGCGGTGATGTGGTGACGTTTATAAGAAAGATAGAAAACCTCGAC
>CAZISZ010000198.1:0-2544 GCA_964542035.1 uncultured Ruminococcus sp.
GCATTACCGTCGAGATCCACATACTGTGTGGCTATCTGACCGTTTGCCGCCAAACGTCCGACAATCTCATCCGACGCCAAGAAACGTCCCTCGCCGTGCGAGATCGGCACCGTGTAGACATCCCCGACTTTTGCGGCGGAAAGCCAAGGCGACATGACGGACGAAACTCTCACACGCACAAGTTTTGATTGGTGACGCGCTATGGTGTTGTATGTAAGTGTGGGGCAATTTTCATCCGTGTCGATTATATGACCGTAAGGAACAAGACCGAGTTTGATCAGCGCTTGAAATCCGTTGCATATACCGCACATAAGTCCGCCGCGATCGTCCAGCAACGCATGAACTTCATTTTTGACCGCTTCGTTGCGGAAAAACGCCATTATGAACTTGCCGGAACCATCCGGCTCGTCACCGCCGGAAAATCCGCCGGGGATGAACACCATCTGCGAACGACGAAGTTCTGCCGCAAAATCATCCACACTACGTGCTATACTGCCGGGTGTAAGATTGTTCACTACAAATATCTTCGTCTCTGCTCCCGCGTCGTCCATGACTTTGGCAGAATCATACTCGCAGTTGGTACCGGGGAATACCGGAATAAGCACTCTCGGGCGAGCAGATCTCACCGTTGGCGCGGCAGTGCGTGATTTATTCGAAGAAAATGTCTCGCATTTGCAGATATCACTGCTTTCGGCACATGGATATATGGCCTCAAGTCTACCCTCATATATTCTGTCAAATTCGGCGCGGTCTATTACCTCGCCGCAATATTCAAAACGACCGTTGTCGCTGATGTATCCCAAAAGCTCCGCGTCACTCGGAATAGCATTGTCCGTAAGTTCAAGTATAAATGAACCGTAATTATAACAAAAAAGATCGTCAAGGCTTATGTTTTCGTCAAATTTAAAGCCGAATCCGTTGCCTATCGACATTTTGTAAACCGCCTCGGCGACGCCTCCATAGGTAGGCGTGTATGCCGCCGACACCTTACCGGAGCGCATAAGAGACGTCACACGTCCAAACAGTTTGATAAGTGAATCGGGATTAGGCAGACCATCCTCTTGCATTTCGGGACGCATAATCACAACGCCGTCGCCCGCGCGTTTAAACTCATCACTCACGACATCCGAAGTTTTGCCTGTCGTTACGGCAAAAGATACAAGAGTAGGCGGGACATCAAAATCTTCAAATGAACCGCTCATGGAGTCCTTACCGCCTATTGCGGCAATACCGAGATCAAGCTGTGCGCAAAAGCCACCCAACAATGCCGCAAGCGGCTTGCCCCAACGCGCGGCATCTCGTCCCGGCTTTTCAAAATACTCTTGGAATGTAAGATACACATCCTCAAAAGATGCGCCGGTTGCAATTAGTTTTGATACGCTTTCCACCACTGCAAGATATGCGCCGTGATATGGGCTTCGTTCCGCAATCATGGGATTATATCCCCATGCCATATAGGAACAGTTATCGGTATGCCCATGCTCGGTGGATATCTTATGCACCATCGCCTGTATCGGAGTTTTTTGATACTTACCACCATATGGCATAAGCACCGTACCTGCGCCTATAGTCGAATCGAATCTTTCGGACAGTCCGCGCCCGGAACTTACGTTAAGATCGCTCATAATGCCTCGATAACCTTCGCCGAAAGAGGTCGGAGTCGTCTTTTGAAAGCTCAGTGCCGATGCGGGAACTATATTTATGTGCTTTTCGGCACCGTTGGAATTTAAAAATTCGCGCGATACGTCAACTATCGTGTTACCGTTCCAATGCATACGCAGGCGCGGTTCTTCGGTAACATGCGCCACAACGCATGCCTCAAGGTTCTCCGACTCGGCAAGCGCCAAAAAGCGCTCAACATCCGCGCTTTCAACCACCACCGCCATGCGTTCCTGAGATTCGCTGATGGCAAGTTCGGTACCGTCAAGTCCCTCGTATTTTTTTGGAACGGCATTAAGATCTATATCAAGTCCATCCGCCAGCTCTCCCACGGCTACGGATACGCCGCCCGCGCCGAAATCGTTACAGCGCTTTATCATGCGACAAGCCTCGGGATTGCGGAAAAGACGTTGAAGTTTGCGTTCCTCGGGCGCGTTACCTTTTTGAACTTCCGCGCCACAGGTCTCCAATGAGGAAAGCGTATGCTTTTTTGAAGATCCGGTAGCGCCGCCGCAACCGTCTCGTCCCGTTTTGCCGCCGAGGAGAATAACAACATCTCCGTCCGTCGGACGCTCGCGTCTGACATTCGCTGCGGGAGTGGCGGCTATTACCGCACCTATTTCCATACGCTTGGCGGCATATCCGTCGTGATAAAGTTCGTTTACCATTCCGGTAGCAAGCCCTATCTGGTTACCGTAGGAAGAATAGCCCGCAGCCGCAGTTTGTACTATTTTGCGCTGTGGCAGTTTGCCTTTTATGGTCTCGGAAACCGGTCGCGTGGGGTCGGCAGCACCTGTTACGCGCATGGCTGCGTAAACATACGAACGCCCGGAAAGCGGGTCGCGTATCGCCCCGCCGATACAGGTAGCGGCACCGCCGAACGGC
>CAZISZ010000199.1:0-2537 GCA_964542035.1 uncultured Ruminococcus sp.
AATCGCGACGTATGATTAATACGCTGCGTGGAGGGTAAAAATAATGACGCGGGCAAGCGGCGGCTCGCCTCAACTCGGATTCTCAATAAAAAAGATGGTGATGGTGTATGATGGATTTAAAAAGCGACGGCGCTCTTCACGGTGGAGTACGCAGGGGGGATATTTTTTATGCCGATCTTTCGCCTGTGGTGGGATCGGAGCAGGGAGGGCTACGCCCTGTGCTTATAATACAAAACGATGTGGGAAACAGGTACAGTCCCACGGTAATAGCTGCGGCAATAACCTCACGCATGGGAAAAACAAGATTGCCCACACATATAGACATATACGCCGAGCGCGCGGGTCTTGCGCGTGATTCGGTAATACTGCTGGAACAGATACGTACAATTGATAAACGCAGACTGAAAGAGCGGTTGGGGCATCTTGACGATGCGGTGATGGCAAAAGTAAATTCCGCAATTTCCGTGTCATTTGGACTCGGCGGCGCGGAGTCGGGTGCCGAGCGTCCCAACACCGCCGCGGCGATATCGGATCTGCCGGGTGCCGACGGATGAAAAATAACCCCATCGCCTGAGACGGGCTCGGACGATGGGGGTTGTGTTATTTTATTTTTTCGAGAGTTTTGAGCGACAACGTTACCGTGCCATCGGCGCTGATGTAGTGCCGAGACACATTATTAAGCAGGTATTGGTTGTAATCCTTGTCGCGGTATTCTTCAAAGCTTGCTGCGGTGGTAGGCCACAAAACGACATTCGGAGATACAAGGCTGTACACCTCTGTTTTACCGTGTGTACGGCCGTGGTGATTGGCTTGCAGTATATCGCTCTTAAGTGTGCTGCCGTATCTGTTTGCGAGGGAGAGCATATATTTTGCGGAGAGGTCTCCGGTAAACAGAACGCTGTGCTCGTCCGTCGTCACTTTAAACGCCATCGACGCTGCGTTGTTATAAAGCAGCGCGTCGGTATCGGGGAATACATCTTCATGCGTTTGCAGTATTTCCACCTTTACGCCGTCGATATACAAAACATCCCCGGTGTGAGGCTTTATTACCTGTGCGTTGCCCCACTTTTTTTGATTGTTCAGCGTGTTGCGAATAACGTTAAGCGCGGATGAGCCGCTTTCCAGCATGGATTTTGAATCCGATTGAGCCAAAAGCTCGTCATCGGTAAAATTAAAGATAACGCGGCGCAGGTCTATCTCATCGTAGTATGCCGCGGCGATATCAGACATGCCGCCTATGTGATCGGAGTGCGGGTGGGTGAGTATCCATGCCGCCACAACGGGCAATCCGTCGCTTGTATTTTGTTCTTTCAGTATCGACAAAATATTTTTGCCCTCGCCTACACCCGACCAGCCGCCATCTATCAATATAAAGCTGCCCGTAGTCGTGCGTATTATAAAGGACATGCCGTTTTTTTCTTGATCGGCAAGCCCCACCATGGTAATCATCGGTTCCATGGTGCCGCTTGCGCCGCCATCTGAGTAGATATCGGCGTAAGCGTCATATGGATCGTAGGGCAAGACCGTCAGGTTTACGATTTTATCGTACTTGAAAAACGATACCAAAAGCGCGGTGCCGTCTTTTTTAAAGCTGTAAAAGAGGTTCCCGTTTGTCTCCCGTTCGGAGGTTTGAGTGTATCCGAGGGCGGGGAGACCTTTTATAAATGAGCTGAGCTCGCTGCCGAGCACCATCTCAATCCGGCGCATGTACACACCGTCTCCGCAGTTGTAATCCTGTTTTTTCGTGCCGCCGGAAAACGCGGGAATGTCATCGGTAGTGACGGGGGTCAGCTCGATTGTATTTCCCGTCGTTGTCTCGGGTACTGAAGTTATCGGCGCGGTGTCGCTTATTTCCTCCGAAAGCGTGGTATCGGTACTTGTTTCGTCGTTATTGCCCCTATCTTGAGAGCAGGCGCTCATGCCGAGCATGAGCGCCGCAAGTGTAAATAGGGCGAAATATCGCCGCTTCATTTAGATACCTCATCGATGAAGTTGGCAATTTCGTTTTCAACCGTTGCCTTTACCGATTGGACATAGGAAGAGATCGAACGGTCGTTGGCAACCATCATTTTGTTAATGGTTGCCGAGTAGTTGACCGAGGACTGAACGGGAATGTTGTAGGCAATGTTTGAATAGATCAAGTCA
This sequence comes from uncultured Ruminococcus sp., assembly GCA_964542035.1. Taxonomy (GTDB): domain Bacteria; phylum Bacillota; class Clostridia; order Oscillospirales; family CAG-272; genus CAG-390. The sequence goes on from CAZISZ010000199.1 coordinate 2,146, forward strand.
AGCGTCTGCCACGAAAGAGCGTCGCGGCTGGTTCTGCCGTAAAGTCTAACCTCAAAGTACGCGGTGCGTACGGTGTCGGTTGAAAGGTAGGACATTGCCTCTATAACAAAGCCTGTGCGTTCGGGATCCTGCGAGGTTGCGGGGATGCATATTGCATAGGGGTTAGGCGCGTTGCAAATGTATTTGCTTTGATCTTCGTTGTACTTGGGCAGCGGGAGAAAACCGAAGTCTGCGCTCATGCTGGAACGCATGGTGTTGGAACTGACTATGGTCGTAAGCAGGAACAGCGAGTGACCGTTTACAAAGAAGTCTGTTGCCGCGGTGTTTTGGGAACAACCTGTGTAGAAGAAGTTGTCCTTAAACATAACGTCGAGCACTTTGTTATAGGTATC
>CAZISZ010000200.1:0-2457 GCA_964542035.1 uncultured Ruminococcus sp.
CCAAGGGTCAGTACATCAAGAGCTGCGTTATCGCATCCACGATGGGCCCCGGCATTAAGATCAACCAGGCAAAGCTTGGCTAATTAATCAATAACGGGATTGCCGCCACGCGGCAATCCCGTTTTAAATTACGCATAAAATATAATCATGATAGATTTCAGAAACCCGACGGTCAATGACATCCCGCGCCTTGCGCGTTTATTATCATCTTATCGCGGCGAAATATGCGATCTCACCCCGGCGAATATAGTCATGTGGCGCCATTACTACGGCACTGAGTTGGCATTTGAAGAAACGGCGGACGGTACCGAACTGCTTTATCTGCGCTACGCATCAGACCCCGACGAAACGCCCGAGAAAGGCGCGCCGCGCATTCTTTCCTACGCCTGTCCTCACGCTTACCGCCATGGGGACGAAAATATTGCCCGGCGCGGTGTTTTGTTGCATCCGGGCACAATATCGGCGGCAGTCGGCAGGTTGATATCCGACGGCGCGCGCGCTTTTTGCTGTCTCTCCGAAACTGAGTGCGAAATCATTTCACCTTTTTTGCCCGAGGCACAAGTCTGGCACGACCGCAATTGGAACGACTATATCTACGATGCCAAAATGATGACGACCCTCGGCGGGCGACATTTGGCGGGTCAACGCAATCATATAAATAAATTTAAAGCTACGGTCGGAGATTGGCATGTTGAGGATATATGCATTGCCAACCTCGGCGACGCGGTCATGTTTACCGAGGAGTATTACCGTCGGCTTGAGGAGTCCGGTAAACTCGAAAAAGCTCTGCTCGCGGAGCGAGAGGCGGTGCGCGAGGTACTGTCCTTTTGGACGGAGTATCGTCAAAAGGGTATTTTGCTGTACGCGGGAGCACGCGTCGCGGCACTGACTTTCGGAGAGATAGTGGGAGAAATGCTTGACGTGCATATAGAAAAAGCAACGCGCGATCTCCCCGGAGCATATCCCATGATATTCCACGAGTTGTGCTTGCGCATGCGAGGCAGGATCGATACCGTCAACCGCGAAGAGGATTGCGGCGAGGAGGGTCTGAGACGTGCCAAACTCGCATTGCAACCGATACGAATGCCCGCAAAATTCTTTATTAATACAAAAAGCCAAAGCGGCGCCGAATGATAACGGCGCCGCTTTTTTATTACAGAGATTCAAGTATATGCTCGTATTTATTGGTCAACCACTCGTACGCCTCATGAGAAAAGTGGTGATTTTCTCCTATTCCGAGTTCGATTCCTTCATCTATCCACTGAAGTTGCGCGGGATTTTGAAAGGATATTCCGGACGCACGATAGTTATCAAAACACGGGATCGACCATGCGGCGGCAACGCCGAGCATGGCATTGACATAATCTATATCGCTGAGACCCAAATCGTTTTTGCTCGGCCAACGATCATAGTTGGTCATAAGCAGCAATTTTGCCTTGGGATATTTTTCGGTAAGCCCCGCTATCAATTCGTGAAGCGCCCCGCAAAATGTTTGGGTATCGCGATAAGTGCGGTCGAAACGGCGCGATTCGTCACCCAGAGGCACATGAACGCGTTTATCGTTTGCACCGCCGAGCAAAACGACATAATCAGCACCGTCAGCCATATTTTTATAGCGTTCGCACATTGGGATCTTCTCGCTCGTATCCGGACGATAAGCAACGGTATTGCCGTTGATACCGTAGTTATATGCCGTCATATTATGTTTTTTCGCAAGCAGCGCCACCCATGTGGCATCGGGTCCGAGTTTGTTGCCGTGTATCAGCGAATCCCCGAGAGCAACTATTGTTTTTCCGTCAAGCTGTGACATTTTTATCTGCCTTTCTCTCCGCGTCGGCGGAGCTTTATATTTTGCAATATTTTTAAATGAAAATAAGATTTTTTCACGCTTTTTTCGCCGTGTCTGAAGCCGTTTGTTATTTTTTATATTATTATAGCAATGAACGCCGCGCGGGTCAAGCTTTTTTTACACATTTTTTCGTTTGAAAGCGTCAAAAATCACGATTTTCTCGTTTTTTCATAAGAAAACGCTATAAAATATTGATCCGAACCGCAAAAATATAAATAAGATTTCTAAAAAAAAAATATCATCCTTATTTACAGGTCGCGTTGTAAGATGGTAAAATAAATGCACAATAAATCTTGCGAAAGGAAGAACTGTTATGATCAGACTGAACAAAAAAAGATCGATAAGATCTATATCGGCCCTGATATTGACGCTTGCAATGTTTACCTGCACGCTTACGGCTTGCACGGAAAGCCCCAATAACAACGAGGAAACGACCGCTCAGCCACAGGCAGAGACCACTGTGGATCCTGACGCCGGCAAATACGATGAAAACGGATATCTCAAAGACGCACTGCCGGAGGTCACGAACCTCGGAGTAACTATAGGAGTGCTTTACTGGTCGGATGTTGAAAACACCGAATTTTTTGCCGACGAAAGCACCACCGACG
>CAZISZ010000201.1:0-2436 GCA_964542035.1 uncultured Ruminococcus sp.
TGCTCAATTTGCGCACCACTCCCGATTGTCTGCCGTATCTCATAGATCCCAAAAATCTTGAACTGTTTGCGCGCCATAAGATCTATACCGCCGAGGAGGCACATTCGCGCTATGAGATACTGCTTGATAACTACTGCAAATTGCTTAACATCGAAGCAATGACAATGATAGACATGGTACGCCGTGAAATACTGCCGGCAGTAAGTTCTTACTCGGGAGACGTTGCGGCAACGGCAATAAAAAAGAGACAGCTGAGCGCCGATATCGGTACCGAGATAGGCGTCGGATACGAAGCCGGGCTTACCGCCAAACTTTCAACGCTTATCGGCATGATAGACTCAAGGTGCGAAAGCCTTGAAAGCGCTCTTTACGAAGTAAAAACCACAGACGGTGCCTACAATCGCGCATGCGGCTATCGCGACCGCGTGTTCATTGCGATGCAGGAATTGCGCGCGGCGGTGGATGAAACCGAATCGCTTACCGCCGCAGATCGTTGGCCGTATCCCACATACGGCGAACTGCTTTTCGGAGTTAGGTGAGTCAAACAACGCACACCGACTTTATCGGTATCACCGGAGGTTGAAGACAAAATGAAACAAACAGCAAAACAGCACCGTTGCTTACGCGGCATTACTACACGCATTACCGTATTAATATCGCTCACGGCTCTTGCATTGACATCCGCTTCCTGCATAAACGGCGATGATATTCGCATACCCTCCGACACAACCGTCTGCACCACGATCGATGATATTACTCCTGCCACGACCGAGGGCGAGAAAACGAATGAAACGTCGGCGGCACTTCCGCAAACCGATGCGGAAACCGTTCATGTACACGAACTTGTGCTGTCACAAACGACCGAACCGACCTGCACCGAGATCGGTGTAGGCACTTACATCTGTTCGTGCGGCGAAACGCGGGTCGAAGTGATTGCCGATGCGTTAGGTCACGACATCGATCCCGCCACCTGTACCGCAGGCGCATTCTGTCGCCGATGCGGGGCTGTTCTCGGCTCCTCGCTCGGAGGGCATACATGCGGCGAGTGGCAAACATATATTGCCGCAGGCTGTGAAACTTGCGGAGAGGATCGCGCCGCCTGCTTGCGTTGCGGCAAAACGGTACGGCGCGAGACAGCACCGCTCGGTCACACATTTGATAACGGCAAGTGCAAAAAATGCGGTATGGCGGATTCCGCATTCGGTGTATTGGATTTTCAATTAAACGGTGATTCCTCGGGATATACAGTGATAGGTATAGGCAGCATAGGCACCGCTGATATAACCGTCCCCGCCACGCACAACGGTTTGCCCGTTATGGGAATCGGAGATGCGGCATTTAAAAACAATCAAAACATACGTACAGTAACGCTCCCCGAAGGTATTATCGAGATCGGCAATCACTCCTTTTTCGGATGCTCGGCACTTGAATCGATAAATTTTCCGAACGGTCTTACATCTATCGGTATGGGCGCGTTTGCAAATTGCCCGTCTCTTAAGAGCATTACATTGCCCGACAGCCTCACCGGTATCGGCACTCACCTGTTCACCGGATGTGTAAGTATTACCTCGGTGGAAATAGGAAGTGGGCTGACTTACATAGGAGAGTCCATGTTTGGGGAATGCACATCTCTCGGCTCCGTTGAGTTACCGCGGCAGATCACATCCGTGCATTACGACGCGTTTTCGGGATGCACCTCACTGAGATCCGTCACCTTATCCGAAAACGTGACAAAATTACATAATTCCGCATTATCCGGAACAAGGTCGCTGACGGAAATACATTACGGCGGCACGATTACCGAATGGGAAGCGCTCACATCCGGGCAATATTATGTGATCGATACCGAGATAACCGTATATTGCCAAGACGGTCAAACTGTTTTTAAGCCGACAATACCCGAGATGGAGGAATAAAAATGACAAATTATTTATCCGCATTTGCCGCTCACGATATTGTCGGCGATGGAATTACCGCCGCGGCATTTGTGCTGTTCATTGTTCTGTTTGTATATTTGGTCATATATTTTGCCATAGTGCTGCTTGTTGATGTGGTATTGTACGTTTTGTTTGGCTATGGAATCAAAAAAATCGCAACTTCTCTCGATGTTTCCAATGCGGGAGGCGCGTATGCACCGTTTTACAGACACCGTGTGTTCGCAAACACAGCCGATACAGCGGCAATAAAGGAAAGCCCCTCGGCACGCCGTTTTTCGAACATAACATTTTGGAGTTTTATCGTATTTGCGGCATCCGCGCTTTGCCTTGTTGCGTGCTCGGTGATCTTTTTGCTGTTATCCGTTGCCGCGGACGGTGCGGGCGGGATACTTTACGGCACTTCCCTTGCCGCTGCCGCGATCTTTGTTGCGCTGACCATACTGACATGCATTACAATTGCCGCAAGCCTAACATCTCTTGTATTCACCGATATCGCCTA
>CAZISZ010000202.1:0-2414 GCA_964542035.1 uncultured Ruminococcus sp.
AGAAATCTCAGAGACGGGCAGCGCCGCGCTGGGTATTGTTGCCGCCGCGCTTTGCGGTGCCGCCGCGGGCGGTTTTTCTTCGCTTTTGATCATTCTGCCCGCAGGGCTTTGCGCCATGACCGTTCACTTTGCCGTTTCGGCTTACATAAAAGCAAAAGCCCGTCCGCGAAAGCGGACGGCTGAAAACACGAAATTTTCGGACGAAGATATTGCGGAAAGCGACTCTCCCTCCGCGCGAGAACGGATACGCGAACTTTCGGATGCATTCGGGGAGCTGGCGGGCGCGTTTTTTGAACTTTCCGAACGCCGCCGAAATCCCGGAGGAACGGAACTTCGGCGAATAGCCGATAAAGTAAGCGATGAAATATGCGCCTCCTGCCCCGAGCGGCGGCGGTGCTGGGAGCTTGAATACGACTCCACGCTTAATGCCTTTTGCCGTCTTGCCGCCGCGGCGGCAAACGGATCGAAAAACGTCTTCAAAGCGCCCCGCGACCTACCCGCGGGATGCGAGCGCGGAGAGCTGTTGCGCCTGCGCGCCGCCGAAGTTGCCTCGGAAAGTCTACGCCGCACGCTATGTGACGAACGCCTGTCGCTTTTTGCCTGCGACTATCGCGCGATTGCGTCGATACTTGCCGACGCGGCGAAGGAGGACGAACGTGAAAACCGAAAAAACGATGATTTGACCGCAAGAGTAAGCCGAAAGTTTGCCGAACTCGGTATACGCGCCGCGCGCGTGGACGTCTTCGGAGAGCGGCGGTTGCGCATAGACGCGGCGGGGGTGGATCTTTCCCGCTGTCGCATGAAAATATCCGAATTACACCGCGCGCTTGAATCGACGACAGGCGCGCCACTGACTCCCCCTGCCATTGAGCCGACCGGAGACGGCATGGTAATGCGAATGCGCTCGCGGCGCAGGATATCTGCCGAATTTTCCGCGGCACGCGGCGCTCCCGACCGTGAGATATGCGGCGACGCGGTTATAAAAACCGAAAACGACAGCGGTCTTTTTTACGTTTGCATTTGCGACGGAATGGGGCGCGGGAGCGAGGCGGCATTTACCGCCGCCGTTTGCGGCGTGTTTTTGCGGCGAATGCTTGCGGCGGGTAACGGCGTTGAGGTCTCCATGCGCCTACTAAACAGTATAATTCGCGGCAAGGGCGGCGACGAATGCTCTGCCGGTGTGGATATTTTGGAGGTGGATCTCATCACCGGGCGAGCCGCGCTATACAAGGGCGGTGCGGCGCCTTCGTATCTTCGCCGCGGGGACAAAATATATTCTCTCTCCACCCCAAGCGTACCGTTGGGGATAATCGGCGAGCTTGACGCGGGCAAAACGGAATTCGCCGTGGAACCGGGAGACGTGATATTTATGGTATCCGACGGCATACTCTCCGGTACCGACGAGGACGAGGGAGGCAGTTATGTTTGGCTGCTTGACCTTTTGGCGTCAGCCGATTCCCGCCCGCTTGAAGACACCGCGCGCCGCGCCCTGCGCATGGCGCGTATTGCGGGCAGTCGCGACGACGCGTCCGCCGCAGTGATCGCAATAAAGGACGCAAACGAATTCCGCAACGTCGGCGATGCGTAATGCAAAAACGCGGCGCCCGCAAATTCGTTAAAAAATCCACAAAAAACTCATTTTTTCTTTATTTTTATCTTGAAAATCGAACTGCGCTGTGTTATAATGATAATGCAAAATTGCAATGACATTCAGATCCGAAAGGGGAATCACAATGGGAAAATTTGTTATCAAAGAGACAAAGACGGGCTTTAAATTCGATCTTAAAGCCGGCAACGGTGAGGTAATAGCAACCTCCGAAGTCTACACAGCACTCAAATCGGCGCAAAACGGCGTTGCATCGGTAAAAAACAACGCTCCCATCGCAGCGGTTGAGGACCGGACGGTAGAGGGTTACGCAACGGAAAAACACCCGAAATTTGAAATATACACTGACAAAGCCGGCGAATATCGCTTTAGACTTAAAGCCAAAAACGGCGAGATAATAGCGGTATCCGAAGGATATAAAGCCAAAGCGAGCTGCGAAAACGGCATCGCTTCGGTAAAAAAGAACGCCGCGGACGCGGAGACCGAAATAATCAAAAAAGAGGACTGAGTCCCATGGAGCTGTTACCGAGCTTCGGTAGCAGCTCCCGAAATTTATAATATAAAATCAAAGGAAAAATCGTGATGATACCGCAAAGCAAAAAAACACTGCGTTTTAACGAATCCGGAAGATTTCGTGTGCTGATGATATCGGATATTCAGGAAACGCTTGATTATGACCCCCGCACGCTGTCGGGGCTTGAACTGATGATGGATGAAGTGCGCCCGGATCTTGTTATATGGGGCGGCGACAACGTTGACGGCAGATACTTAAAATCGCGCGAGGATCTTGAGCGTTATCTTGAAATAT
>CAZISZ010000203.1:0-2396 GCA_964542035.1 uncultured Ruminococcus sp.
GAGGATGTTACCGTTGAATTTTCCTGCGGTGGAAAGGTAAAAAGAACATATGTTACAGTTCAACGCCCCATATCTGTGCGTATGATATCTTTCCCGGTTAAACTCAAATACAACGAAGGCGCGTCATTTGACCGTTCGGGCATAATACTTGAACTCACATACGCAGACGGCACGGTCCGTATTCCCGAGAACGACGAATATACGATAGATCTCCCCGCGGCCCTCACCCCCGGCATAACAAGCGCAGAGATAGATTGCTATGGTGTCAAAACAACGATTACCGGTATCACCGTTATCAAAATGGTATCTATGCAGATACTCAGCGCCCCCACAAAAACCGTTTACTACGAGGGCGAGGCATTCGATCCCACCGGCATGCAAGTAATAGGTACATTCGAAAACAGCATTCAGGGGAGAATGCTTGATCCCGCCGAATATACCATCTCCGGCTCGCCTGAAAGTCTTGTTCCCACATCTGCCGACCGTCGTCACGCCACACTGACATTGGCGATAGGAGAGATATCCGTTGACATAGAAATAACGGTCATCGGCTTTGAATCCTTTAAGATCACACGCCCGTACAAAACCGATTATTATTACGGCGATGTGTTTTCCGCCGAAGGACTGACAATCAAAGCACAATACGTTAACGGCGATGAGCGGGACATAACAAATGAAGTGACCATAGACGCGCCCGCGTTAATGCAAGCAGGTTCGGAGGTAAGAATAAAGTTTCTCGCTTACGAGGAGACGCTTGTAACTGTTCACGAGATACGTTACCTGCACTTTAAAACTCTCCCCTCCACACTTACGTTCAAGGAGGGCGACACGCTCACAACCGACAAACTCCCGGACATGCTGATCACAGGCGAATATGACGATGGCACGGAAGTCCCGCTCTCCTCCGCCGATTACACCATCTCCCCCTCCGCCCCTCTGACCGTAAATGACTCAACGATGACGATAAGCTACCTCGGTCTTATGGCATCGGTAGGCATAACTGTACAGCCCGCCAAAGCTATAAGCAAGATAGAAATAAAGGAGCGCCCCGCGGTTACAGAGTACATCTCCAATCAGATTATCGATATCACGGGGCTCGTTGTTGTTGCCGTATACGAGGATGGTACACGAGAGACTATTCCCACCGATAAGCTGCAATTCACCCCCGCCATCGGCAGTTCCGTTAAGGTTACAGACACAAGCATAAAAATAACCTATAAGCTCAGCGATAATCTTGTTTACACGACAAGACAAACAATTACCGTTTCTCCCAAAAAAGTCATAAGTCTTTCCGTTCTCACCGCCCCTTCAAAATTAACGTACAACGAGGGCGAGAAGTTTGATACCACGGGCATGGAAATACTTGCAGTATACAACGACGGCACCAGTGCCAAGATAACCACCTACACCTGCGCCCCTTCCGATGAGCTTACCATCCCCGCGGGACTCGCCGAAGCGACCGTGGGTATTACGATATCCTATGTTGACTGCACGGCAACGCAAAATGTTACGGTAAAGCGGCGCGAGGTAAGCGGCATTGAGGTTGCGGAAAATCCCGCAAAACTCGAATACAATGTCGGCGACAGTTTTGACCCCAGCGGTCTTATACTCAAAATAAATTACGCGGACGGTACATCAAAACTTACAGAATACGAAGCCGCACAAGATGAGATAGTGCTCTCCCCGGTCGACAGCCTTACGATTGACAGCAAAACAGTAACTCTCGGTTACCGTGGACTCACGTTAGATATTCCGATCACGGTAAGAAATGCCACGCCTGTCACTTCGGATACAGATGCCGCCGATACCACTGAGCCCATCTCTCCCGATGTCACAAGCGAGCAGCCCGCCACCGGTGATGATGAGACCACAACTCGCGGAGGAAATATGTCAATAACGACATCATCAAGCACCATAATGGTAGTTTGGATAGCCATCATCGCCGTCATCGCACTGCTATTGCTTGTTCTTATCATCTACTACAAGCGCAATTTCACCTAATAAATCAAAACAAAGTGATCGCCCTCGCAACCGAGGCTTATCTTGGTTGCGAGGGCGATTTGTTATTGATCGACTTTTATATATTCATTCCGCATATCTGTCCAGAAGCCAACGCCCGGTATCGTAAATATACTTCACGGCGGAAACTCGCAGTTCCTCCGGCAGGCGGCGACACACGGCGAGTTCAAAATTAAACGAACCGTCATAGCCTATCGCCACCAAACCGTTTATGGCATCCTCCCAATTCACCGTTCCGAAAAGCGGGATAGTATGCAGATCCCCCTGCCCCACATTATCATCCACATGAGTAGCACGCAGTCTTGAACCAAGCCGTACCAGTTCGCGGCTTTGCGGTTTAAGTGCCATTCTGTTAGCGTGACCGAAATCCCAGCAAA
>CAZISZ010000204.1:0-2380 GCA_964542035.1 uncultured Ruminococcus sp.
TGATATCCGAGCAGGGGCAGCGCGAGTTATTACGCACGCTTAACGCCTCCGATATAGAAGCGCGACTTGCCGAATATGGGTTTGATGCTTCCGTTGACACCGAGACCGCGATAACGCGCTACCTTTCCGAAAGGTACAATACTCTGATCTCGTTTTGCCCGTCCACTCCTCTTGCGCGTATGTGCAGGCTGAAATACGATTGTTCAAACTTGAAATCGGCAATAAAATGCGATTACGGCAAAAGAGACCCGCGTCCATTAATGATAGAGTGCGGCTGTATTCCCACCGACGATGTGATAAACGCGGTAATGAAACGCGATTTTTCAAAATTTGCGGCAATCATTCCCAATATGTCCCGCGGTGCGGCAATGGCAGCCGAGTCTCTTGACCGAAGCGGTGCTTCCCGTACGGTTGATTCACTGCTTGACCGCGCTTGTTTTGCCGATATGCGCGAAGCCGCAGTTGCCTCCGGTATACGCGAAGTATACGAAATTATAGAACGCCGAACCGATCAAATCAATCTTTTGACCGTAGCACGCGTTATGCGTCTGCGCAGCGCCGAGCTTCGCCGCGCCGTTTTTGACGATTCGGTGCTATCGGGCGGCAGAATAAGCACGGAGGCATTGCGAAACGCCGAGGATACAGAAAAGCTTTGCCTTCTTGCCGAGGAGGCGGGCTATCATGATTCGGCTGTAGCAATTGCCAAAACAGACGGAACCGCCGCGGGGCTTGAAACGCTCTCGTTGGCATTTGATAACGACTTGTTTACGGAGCTTGCTCATATAACATCCATGAAATTGCTCGGTGCATATCCCATAATCGCCTACATTGCGGAGCTTGAACTCGAAACGAAAAATCTTCGCATCATCACCTCCGGAATCAAAGCCGGGGAGGATCGGGCACTGATAGAGAGCAGATTGCGTACCGCAAAGGCGCACAGGGAGGTATTGTAATGTACAGAATAGCCGTTATCGGTCAAAGACAGGACATACTTGGTTTTTCCGCGCTCGGATTTAAACTGCTTGAAGCAGGTAACGTTGACGAGGCGCGCGACGCGCTGAAAAAAGCAACCAAGGGAGTAGGCACAGGCACGGGAAGTACGGACGGCGGCTACGCCGTGATATTCATCACCGAGGCATACGCCTCCGACCTGGCGGAGGAGATCTCGCACTTTGATGATCTCCCCACACCCGCCATATTGCCAATACCATCAGCCGCAAAGGACGGCGGTTTTGGAATTCGCGCCCTGCACGAACGCGTAAAACGCGCCGTAGGCAGCGATGTTCTTTGATAACGCCGAAACATCGAATCGACTTTTATTTGCAATAATTGCATTATCCTACAATATAAAATTCTGCGGGAGCGCCGCCCGTGCAAATATCGGCGCAAATAGCCGAGAAAGGCATGATTTGAATTAAAATGGAATTGATCGAAGGAAAGATCTTAAAGGTATCCGGTCCTCTGGTTATCGCCGAAGGTATGAGACGCGCCGATATGTTCGATGTCGTTCATGTCGGTCGTGATAAGCTTACCGGCGAAATAATAGAAATGCACGGCGACCGTGCCTCGGTACAGGTATATGAGGAAACCGCGGGACTTGGTCGCGGAGATGAGGTGGTATCCACCGGCGCGCCGCTTTCGGTTGAACTCGGACCCGGACTTATCGGAAACATATACGACGGCATTCAACGCCCGCTTGAAAAGCTGCGGGAGATGGCAGGCTCAAACCTCACTCGCGGCATAGTTGCCCCGGCACTCGACCGCGACCGCGTTTGGCATTTTGAAGCCACCGCACAGCGCAACGCCAAAGTTTCGGGCGGCGATATAGTAGGCATCGTTGCGGAGACCGAATCTCTGCAACACAAGGTGATGGTTCCCCCGAATATCAGCGGCACGCTGATCTCTATCCGATCCGGCGATTATCACGTCAGTGACAAGATCGGCGTTATAGAATGCGCAGGCGGCTCAACATATGAACTGACGCTCATGCAAAAATGGCCGGTGCGCGTAGCACGTCCGCACGCCGGCAAGCTTCCACCCACCGAACCCATGATAACCGGTCAGCGCTCGATAGACGCGCTCTTCCCCATTGCACGCGGCGGTACGGCATGCGTACCCGGTCCGTTCGGCTCGGGCAAAACAGTCGTTCAGCACCAGCTGGCAAAATGGAGCAATGTAGATATAGTTGTTTACATCGGTTGCGGCGAGCGCGGAAACGAAATGACAGACGTTTTGCGCGAATTTCCGGAACTGCGAGATCCGCGCACGGGGCGTTCGCTGATGGAACGCACGATTCTTATCGCAAACACATCCGATATGCCGGTGGCAGCACGCGAGGCATCTATATACACCGGCATCACCATTGCGGAATATTACCGCG
>CAZISZ010000205.1:0-2375 GCA_964542035.1 uncultured Ruminococcus sp.
ATTTGATTAACTTGAAAATCTTTTCTTTTCCGTCTTTACCTTTTTTGCCGGGTCTCGGTTGCAGGAAGAATGGATTTCCTTTCATCGCAATAGCGCCAACAATAATCAGTATCAAGAGAACAGGGGAAAGAACGATCAACGCGATCACGGAAAGCGCGAAATCAATTACTCTCTTAAAACATTTCTCATACATACTCAACCCTCAATGATCAATCAAAGCAATGCTTAATAATCTCAATCACAATCTCCTGCTGTTCCGGTGTCATCTTAATATCGCTCGGCAAGCACAGACCACGTTCAAAAATATCCGCACCAACATCTACGCAGCCGCCTGCGATATAAGCATTGGTTTTGCACCGTCCGCTACCTTCACTGGTCACAAACTCGTGCATACGGTACATCGGCTGCATATGCATTGGCTTCCAAATCGGTCTGCCCTCGGCGTTATAGCTTGCAAGTGTTTCGAGAATTTCCGTCGGACAGGTCTTGCCATTTTCAGATATGTATAATGCCTTTGAATCGTCTCTGACTTGCTTGCACATATAATCCTTGTCGATGATCATGGCAGACAACCAATAGTTCGGTTCGGTGCCGTCGGTAATCGGATTCATATGCACAGGCAAGTCTTTGAAGCCTTCTCTGTAACGCTCATATATCGCTTTTTTCTGTGCGATATGCTCCTCCAAATGCAGGTACTGACCGCGAATAACACCCGCGATCACATTGCTCATGCGGTAGTTGTAGCCGACTTCTTCGTGCTGATACCAAGGTGCATTTTCTCTTGCTTGTGTTGACCACTTGCGAGCCTTGTTTGCCACTTCAATATCATTTGTTAATAAGCAACCACCCGCCGAACCTGTGATGATTTTGTTGCCGTTGTAGCTGATTGCAGAGTAGTCGCCAAACGAGCCGCACTGTTTGCCGTTTATCGTCGCTCCCATTGCTTCTGCCGCATCCTCGACAAGCAATGCGCCGTGTTTCTCACAGATCTTTTTAATTTGATCCATACGTCCGGGGAAACCGTACAGTTCAGCGGAAACCACCAATTTTACATCTGGATACATTTCAAATGCTTTTTCCAACGCCACAGGATCCATATTCCACGAATCCACTTCCGTGTCGATAAATACGGGAATTCCGCCCTCATATACGACAGGATTGAGCGTCGCGTCAAAGGTCATATCGGAACAGAACACACGCCGTCCCTCCAGCGCACCGTGACTGATTGCCGGCTTACCGTAAAGTGTTTCCCCCGCGTGCTTGATAGCCAAATGAAGAGCCGCCGTACAGGACGAAAGTCCAACGGCATACTTCACTTCTGCTTTTTCGGCGGCAATTCTTTCAACTTCATTGATGTTCTCGCCGACCGTACTCATCCAGTTGGTTTCGTATGCCTCGGTTACATATTTCAACTCCTCGCCGTGCATGGTCGGCGTGGCGAGCCATACTTTTTTCTCAAACTTTTCCATATATCAAAACCTCAAACTTATCAGTTACATGCTTCGCAAATTTTCTGTGTTTCTTCATAGCTTTCAACGGTGCGCCACATTTCCACAATACGATGCGGTTCAACATAAGCACCCGTATTTATAATGCTATAGTTTTCACAACAGCAACCTTCCGCAACAATACTATTATGATTGATCAACGCCCCCATTTTGATGATGGAACAAGCACCCACTAAAACATTGAAATTAACTCCTGCAAGTGGTTCAATGATACATCCTTGATTGATCTGTGCAGAAGGAGATACATATGCTTTAGGAGAAATCAGAGAAACAATTGCAAATCCGGCTTCTATCAATTTGTCAGACCATGCCAATCTTGTATGCGAATCCTCAAATGCAGCGACGGCATAACTATATGTACCTGCAAATTTTTCGTAATCTTCTAATTTGCCAACACTGATTTCGTGGTACTCTGTCTCAGTTTTCGGCACACCAAAGTATTGATTCAGTACATCGACTTTTTCAAAGCATTCCATTGACAAAGCAATCTCCTTTGCAACAGTTCCGTAAGCATTATCACATAAAATCAATAAGTTTTTGTTCATCTCTAATTCCACCTTTCCAATTCATATAAATAATCCCGATACTCTCGTGGCACAAACTTTCCAAAACCTTGATAGCATTGCATCTATCTGACAATCTGGTTTATGTAGTCATATCATGTAACTCTATATCCTTTGTAACACGACGAATAGCCGAGTGATGTTTTCCATCCTCGGCTAATTCAACCTCCTTATCAAATTTTGTGCGCTTATCAGATTGGGTCAAAATAAGCAATCAAGAAGCCATTTTGACTTTCCAAAGGCTGTTTCTCGCCTTTTCCAACCTCGCACAAAACCTCATAGCGAAATTGAATTAACCGCGACA
>CAZISZ010000206.1:0-2360 GCA_964542035.1 uncultured Ruminococcus sp.
TCAATAAAACGGCAAATGCCGGAAAAGGAGTTTTTTTGAAATTTAAGACTCAAAATTCGGAGACGGTGTGCGACCGAGAGGTCGGCAAATACAATAATTAAAACCGTAGCCGTTCCTCTCGGATACATTGTAAAGTCTCGGAGGGGAAAATGAACCGTGAAAATAAACGGAAACAATTTGAAAAAGGTTATTATAAAACACACCCATGCAATGAATCGTTTACCTGCCGTGTGTGCGGCAGGCTTGTAACTCCCGGTGGGGCAGGGAGCGACCATCGCAACCATTGTTCCAACTGCCTTTGCAGTGTACATCTCGATATTGAGCCGGGCGATCGCGCCTCGGAATGCGGAGGCATTATGGAGCCGATAGCAGTTTGGGTGCGCGGCAGGGGCGAGTGGGCAATTATTCATCGTTGTAGGATATGCGGAGCTCTTGCATCAAACAGAATAGCGGCAGACGATAATCCGATAAAGCTTATGAGCATTGCCATGAGACCTTTGGGGATGCCGCCGTTTCCGCTTGATCGCATTGAAGAAATGACCGCCATGATGGGCGGAGACGGAAAGCTTAAATAATAACCGGATGGGTCGAGTCCTTGTTGACTCGACCCATCATTTTGCTTTGTTTAATTAATTCAAGTAACGTTTTATAAAATCTGTCCGTCTTGCAATGCTGTTTTGAGTTATTGCCGCGCTACGGGCTATATCGTAACCGTGATAGGTGCCGCGTGTATCGTTGAGTTCGACTGTGCCGCCGAGTTTTGTAAGTTTTTCGGCAAAGTCGGCACCCTCGTCGTGTAAGCAGTCAAATTCACAAAGCTCGATATAAGTCGGCGGTGGTGTGCAAGTTATTTCGCATCGTTGGGGAACCGCATGTGAAAACGCGGTGTCGTCCGGTTTGACGCCGAGATACATTTGCCACATTACGGCATTGTTTTTTGAATTCCATAGCGGCGTGTCATCAAATTCCGATATTGAAAGTGTAGATTGTGAGTCATCGCACACCGGGTAGATAAGCATTAAACAACGAACTGTAAAATCGCTTTCCGAAAGCGTGGTGACAGCAAGTGCCGCGCCGGCACTGTCTCCGCCGATTCCGATCGGCGCGGCGGGATATCTTGCTTTTATCCATCTCAGCGCGTTGATACAATCGTCACGAGCGGCGGGGTATGGATGGCGTGGCAATAGTCTGTAATCGGGACAGATGACGCGGCACCCCGCGCCGATGGCATAATCCGCTGCCAATCGTTTGTGATACGGAGCCGCCATATAACCGAACCCGCCGCCGTGCAAATACAAAAAGCAGGGAGTGGTATCGGTACATTCGCGCATTTCAAATATATCTACACGCATATTGTCAATCTTTACATGTCTGCAAACAACGCGTTGATTGATTGATGTCATGGCATACATTATTTGCATGACAGGGCGTGCCACGCGCAGTATTGCTGCTGAAAAAGGTATATTTACGGCGTATTTACGCAGCGCGGGATCTATTGCGTATTTATCTGTGGCTTTCACGGCTTTTTATTCCGCCCAAAAAACTCGTTCGTCGTGTCGCGCGATGGGGGCGGGAAGTTCGGTGTCCGCATATCCGATAATACAGTTGCCTATCCCCTCGTAATTATCGCCGATGCCGAGTGATTCAAGTATTTCGCGTCCCTCGATACTGTTAAACACTTCGCGGGCGCGGTGGATCCAACAACTGCCGAGTCCGCATTCATGCGCAGCCAACATAAGATTGCCCATTGTTAGGCTGCCGTCGTAAATATAAGTAGGAATATTTTTGTCCGCAAGCACAATAAGCACAACAGGTGCGCCGTAAAACGGATCAATATCATCTCTGCCCATCACCGCTGCGTTGAGTTTTGATATTTTGTCTCTAAGAGTCTTGTCAGTGACGGCTATTATTATCGTTGATTGTTTGTTAAGACCCGATGGCGCGTAGAGCCCGGCCTCTACCACTCGTTCTATAAGTTCTCGTTTTATCGGCGTATCTTTGTATCGACGAATACTGCGGCGTTGTTTGAGATTTTCATATGCTTCCATGTGGTCTGCTCCTTTTTTTTGTGTTTTATTTACATCTATTTTATCATATAGATGCCCGAAAATCAATATGTCCCGCAAATGGTTGTGAAAAAAGCGGCATGGCACTCAGCCACGCCGCTTTGAGCGGATAAACTTTTTTGAAGTGTTTTCCGTTTTATCGCCGCGCTGTAGCGGTGATGTTTACCCTCCGAGATATGCACGCTTTATGCTGTCGCTGGCGGCAAGCTCGGCTCCCGTCCCCGAAAGAACTATCCGTCCGGATTCGCAAACATATGCACGGTCGGCAATAGCCAAAGCCATTTCGGCATTTTG
>CAZISZ010000207.1:0-2354 GCA_964542035.1 uncultured Ruminococcus sp.
TCTGATCGCACAAATGGCGGATCTGTTTGGCGTATCCTTCGACGCTCTTGTCGGCTATGAGGTGCAGAATAGCAGCGCGGTTGCGCTTGCCGAAAAAATACTCGATCTACAACGGCAGAAACGCTATGACGACGCCTTCGCGGAAGCGGAAAAAGCGTTGCTTCGCTATCCGAACGATTTTAGGATCGTCTACCGCGCAGGCGAGCTCTACGCCGTTGCGAGCTTGGAGCGGAGAAGCGAAAAAGACATGTATCGCTGTATTGAACTTTTGGAGCACGCAATTTTGCTTTTGTCACAGAACGACGATCCCAAAATCAGCGAAATATCCATTCAAAACGAGATCGCCCAGTGCTATCTCTCTCTCGATAAATACGAAAAAGGACTCGAAATTCTGAAGCGGTATAATGTCGGCGGCATTCACGATGCTTTGATCGCAACGACCTATACGACCAAGCGGGATTGCGACCCCAAACAAGCCGAGCCGTATATGATGGGTGCGTTCGGCAATATTCTGATGTCGGCGGTTCGTACAATGATGGCTTATGCCAATTATTATTTCAAAAAAGAGGACTATTCATCAAGTCGTGATGCGCTGATTTGGCTTGTAGATTTGCTTCAGGGAATTAAGATTGATAAGAATACGGTCGCTTATGTTGATAAAGTGATAGCTCCATGTTATTCCGAGTGTGCAAACCTTTCTCTTCTTCTCGGAGAGATGGAAAAAGTTGAACCATATCTGCGCAGTGCTTATGAGGTTGCTACAGCTTTTGATGCAGAACCTACTTATAAAATAGGAAATATAAAGTTTTGCGTTGGAGAATTTGAAAAAGCTACTGCATACGATGATCTTGGTGAATCCGCTATTTCTGCGGTGGTCGAACAGATCACACAAGAAAATAGAGACGCACAGTTATTCAGCATTTGGGAAAAGATCACCCAAGAAGGATCCTGCGGAGGTGGAAATGAAAAATAAAAATCCGGATATTCGTTCGTACACAAAATCGTTTTATAAAGGGAACATTGTATGGTTTATCTTCGCATTGTGCGAAACCCTGCTCGGAGCTATCGGGGCATTGCTTATTTCGTGGGTGATGCAACAGTTAATTGACCTGATTGGCGGACATGAGAGCGCATTTAATCTGCTTCAACTCACCATTATAACTTTGGTGTTGATCGGAGAAATCGCATTTGCAAATATAATCTCTTACCATTTTAAGCCGAAATTTATTACAAGAGGAATTTCGGGGTATAAAGAATATGTCTTCGGTGAACTCACAAAGAAAAATATATCCGCCTTTTCAGGTGAAAATTCCTCAACCTATATATCTGCGCTTACAAACGATATTCAGACCATTGAACAAGGTTATCTGTCGAATACGTTTTCGATGCTTGAAAGTTTACTTACTTTCATCGGCGCGATGGTTCTGATGATATGGTATAGCCCGTTGCTTACATTGATAGCAATAGGTCTTGCTCTGCTTCCATTGAGCGTATCTGTTCTGACGGGCAACATGGTGGCAGCTGAAGAAAAGAAAGTCTCGGACAAAAACGAAGCATACACTTCTACATTAAGAGACAGCTTGGGTGGCTTCTCTGTTATCAAATCCTTTAAAGCTGAACCCCAAATGATTCGCATTTTCAACGAAAATGTACAAGAGCTTGCAAAGGCACAATGTAGAAAACACAAAATGCGTATTCTTGTTCAGATGTTAGGGTCCATTGCGGGAATTACAGCACAGCTCGGCGTATTTATTTTCGGAGCGTATTTTGCATTGTCAGGTAAAGGTGTTACCGCAGGTACTACTATAATATTTGTCCAGCTCATGAACTATGTCATTAGTCCCATCGGTATAATCCCTACTTGTATTGCAGAGCGAAAAGCGGCAAAAGCATTGATTACAAAAGTCGCCAATGCCCTAAATGCCAATGTCCGAGAGGAAAGCAAGGCCGAACATAAGGAGCTGGGGAAGAGTATAACAGTAAAAGACCTTTCTTTCGGCTATGAGCCCGAAAAGCAGGTGCTTAAAAATGTCAACTGCACTTTTGAACTTGGTAAAAAGTACGCCATCGTCGGTGCATCGGGTAGCGGCAAGTCTACATTACTGAACCTGCTCATGGCATCATACCGGAATTATGACGGTGCGATATATTATGATGACACCGATTTGCGCGAGATCGGTAGCAGTAACCTTTATGAGATTGACAGTATCATTCAGCAGAATGTATTCGTTTTCAATGCCACAATCAAAGACAATATCACAATGTTCCGTGATTTTCCCGAAGAACAGATTAACGAAGCAATTCGCCTTTCCGGTCTATTTACATTAATTAAGGAAAAGGGTGCAGATTATCTT
>CAZISZ010000208.1:0-2332 GCA_964542035.1 uncultured Ruminococcus sp.
AATGCGATATTCGACGAACCTCGGAATTCCCGCAAATACCATATATGCCGTTATCAAGGTAGAAAGCAATTTCAGATCCGACCTAAAAACCGATACGGACGGAACAGTGAGAATCGGTCTTATGCAATTAAGCACGGACGATTATGAACTTTATGGCGAAAAGCTCGGAATAAACACAGACTCGGGACTTTTGTATGAACCGGAAACAAACCTGCGGATAGGCTGTTATCGCATTTCCGTTCTTTACCGCAAATATACCGATTGGAAGTGCGTTTTTTCCGCCATGCGCGCCGGAGAGGACACTGTGGATGAGTGGCTTGAGGATCCGTCGTTGACAAACGATACAACAGGCAAGCTCCAAATCATACCGGATGCCTCTGTCGACGAATATGTTGCTGCAATAGAGGAAACGGTAGCGGAATACAACAAACTTTACGGATAATGAATGATAACAACATCTGCGAATTTACAAAGATAATCAATACACGAATACAGAAAGGACAAAATTATTATGATGAACAACAACGAAAAAGAAGTGACCGAGGTCGTTGAAAAAAGCGCTGTCGAACAAGCGCAAGAGCTCGCTTACACAAAAAAGACCGTATACCAGCTGAAAGACGATGTCGATATAGACTCGGCATACGACTACGCGCTCGGATACATGAAATTTCTTGACAACGCTAAAACAGAGCGAGAAGCCGTAACGGCGGGCATTGATCTTGCGCGTGCGCAGGGGTTTATTCCTTACGAATTCGGTGATAAAATCGAGGTGGGCGGCAAATATTATTACAACAACCGCGGAAAGAACCTGTTTCTCTTCTACATCGGCACCGATGATCTGAAAAACGGTCTAAGAATATCCGCTGCGCATATCGACTCACCGCGTATCGACCTTAAGCAAGTGCCGCTTTACGAAGATTCCGGTATGAGTTTTCTTAAGACCCACTATTACGGAGGCATTCGTAAATATCAATGGGTGGCAACGCCGTTGGCACTCCACGGCGTCGTTGTAAAAAAGGACGGCAGTGTGATAAACATAACGATCGGTGAAGATGACAATGATCCCGTTCTTTATATCAACGATCTTCTTCCCCATCTCGGTCACGGAGACGACGCCAAACCTCTCGGCTCCGCCATTCCCGGAGAAAAGCTCAATCTTCTCGTCGGAAGTCGTCCGATAGCCGATGTATCCGATGGAATAAAACTGAACGTTTTGCGCATACTCAACGAAAAATTCGGCATTGCGGAATCGGATCTGCTCTCTGCCGAGCTTTGCGCGGTTCCCCTCGGCAAGGCGCGTGACGCCGGTCTCGATCGCTCCATGATCTGCGGCTACGGACACGATGACAGAGTCTGCTCATATCCCGCGCTGACAGCTATGTTTGATGCTGTAGGCGGCAAAAACTCCATGCTTTGCATACTTGCCGACAAGGAAGAAGTGGGCAGTGACGGCAACACGGGCATGCAGTGCGAGCTTATGCTTGATCTTATCGATGCAATAGCGGCGTCGGCAGGTGTATCCCCCGCCGTGATCAGAATGAATTCCAAGTGCCTCTCTGCCGATGTTTCCGCCGCATTTGATCCCAACTTCGGCGATGTATTTGAAAAGCGCAATTCTTCGCTTCTTTCCTGCGGCGTTGTTCTGACCAAATATACCGGTGCGCGCGGAAAGAGCGGCACAAGCGACGCCTCTGCCGAATATATCGGATGGCTTCGCGGCATAATGGAGCGTGACTCTGTTGTTTGGCAGGCCGGCGAACTCGGCAAAGTGGACGCGGGCGGTGGAGGAACCGTTGCCAAGTTCATTGCCAAGCACAACATAGAGGTTGTTGACCTCGGCGTTCCGGTTATTTCCATGCACGCTCCCTACGAGATCATATCAAAAGTAGATCTTTACGAAGCCCATCGCGCATTTGCCGCGTTTAACAAATATTGATCCATGTCCGATTCAAACGCCATGATCGGTAGGCTGCGCGATACGGAAAAAAGATATAGCGAACTTGAAGATCTGCTTGAACGCCCCGAAACGTTTGCGAATATTCCCCTTTACACCGAAACGATGAAAGAGTTTCGCTCGTTGACAGCCGTTGTTGCCAAGTACAGAGAATATGAGTGTAGGCTTTCGGCTCTCCGCGAGGCTACGGAACTTGCACGTATTTCGGATGATTGCGAGATGCGTGCCCTGGCTACCGATGAAGCGGCATCGCTTCGCCGGACATGTGCGGCGCTTGAAGATGAGATGACCGCAATGTTGCTGTCACGAGACCCGAACGACGATAGGAACGTTGTGGTTGAGATCCGTGCGGGAGCGGGCGGCGAAGAAGCATGTCTT
>CAZISZ010000209.1:0-2273 GCA_964542035.1 uncultured Ruminococcus sp.
ATATCTTTAGATTTTCAGTAAAGGTCAAAGAAGATGCTGAGGTGTGCAATGGTAAAATTGAAATGACAGTAAAAGCCGGAGCCAGTAGCAGCCTGCAAAGTTATTCCGTTTCTGCAACGCTCAGCATAAACCAAGCGATTTCCAAGACCACATCCGAGCACACAACTGTTTGCGCCGGATTTACCGAAGAATTTACGGTCAGTCTGCAAAATTGCGATCCCGTTACTGCCATAATGGTTGAACCGATATACGATCAAACCAAGTTTGAGCTTGTAAACGGCGAGTTTTTGATAAACGGGACTATGCGCGACTTTTCGACCGAACTCGGCGATGGAGTTTGGGCGGCAGAAAACGATACTGATGTAAACGGTGATGTGTTTAAATTTACATTGAAAGCGCTGACAGATGTTGAACCGGGTGAAACAGAGGTTTGGTGCAATGTAAGCATCAGAAACAGCGATTATGACGGCGAGTCGGGAATATATTGCATTTCGGAAGTTGCCGCGATAACGGTTATCGAAGCACCGCGCGGTGATTTCAATAACGATAAGGTTGTTGATGAGGATGATGCGATATATCTTTTAAAGCATACGTTGTTTGAAAACACATATCCGATAACACAATCCGGAGATGTTAACGGCGACGGTGTTGTTAATGAAGATGATGCAATATATCTTCTTAAGTATGTGTTGTTGCCCGAGAGATATACTCTCCGCTGAGCATGTTGAGGTGAACAATGAAAAAAATAATTTCTATTATATCTGTTTTAATTATTGCAGCTCTTGCGATAGGAGTGGTTGCCGCTGCCGAAGTGGATGTACATTTGACCGGAAGTGAGGTTACGGTGTATCGTGACAGTGAGGTTACCGTAACGTTGTCGCTTGATAAACCGGTTACACTTAAATCCGGATTGGTTGATCTTACATACGATGCAAATGTTTTGACACTGAAAAGTGCCGAATTCGTTTTGATTGGCAGCCCGACCATAAATGTATTTGAACAATCTGATAATGCTGCTGCATTTGTATTTGAAATGCCTACAGAGCAAAGCGGCGTGCTTTTTACCGCAACATTTACAGTGAAAAGTGATGCACCGTTTGCTACGACCGAAGTGGATATAAAGCCAACTGTGTTGAGAAAAGACAGTGGAAACAGCAATAATTTGACCACCGAGTACACTAAGGCAAAGGTTTCGGTGGTGTGCAATCACGATTTCAGTCTATCAACGGTTGATGAAAAATACTTTGCCAAAGATGCCACCTGCACCGTGCCCAAGCTCTATTATAAGAGTTGCAGCATCTGCGGTGCCGCAGGCACGGACACCTTTACGGTAGGTGAGGCTAACGGACACAAGGGCGGCACCGCAACCTGCATTGCAAAAGCCGTTTGTACCGTTTGCACCGAGCCTTACGGAGAGTTTGCCGATCATGTTTATACCGCCGAGACGGTAAAGGACGAAGCGCTTAAGAGTGCGGGCACCTGCAAAGATGAAGCGGTTTACCGTTATTCCTGCGCGGTTTGCGGTAAGGTCGAGGCAGGTAACGATTCACACACCTTTAATGGTGAAAAGGATTCGCAAAATCACGCGGGCGGTACCAAAACCGTCAACTACATCGCGGCTGTACACAAAACGCAAACCGCGGGATATACCGGCGATACACAATGCCTCGGTTGCGGAAAAATTATCGCAAACGGCGAGGCTATAGTTCCCACACCTCACGTGGCAGCCGAAAAATGGAGCACCGACGCCGACAGCCACTGGAAGATATGTTCGGTTGAGGGCTGCGGCGTTGAGATCGCAGACAGCCGTGTTGCCCATGTGTATGACAATGTTTGCGATGATAGCTGCAACGTTTGCGGCGAGACGCGCACCGCTCCGCACGATTATTCCGAGGAGTGGACGAGCGATTCCGAACACCATTGGCATAAATGCAAACTTTGCGATTCCACAACAGGCGTGGCGGAGCATAACTTTGTAAACGGTACTTGCGATGTTTGTTCGTATTTAAAGTACATGTTTGGTGACGTTAACGGAGACTTGGTCGTGGACGAGGATGATGCAATATGTCTGCTTCGTCACATATTACTCCCGGAAATTTATTCGGTCAATCAACCATGCGATTTTAATAAGGATGGAATGGAAGATGAGGATGATGCAATTTATTTGCTGAGGCACTCATTGCTTCCCGATATATATCCCCTTGGTTGATACAAACATATACACATATCGATTAATTGCCCATCACGGGTGTACGCGGCGGGGGCGGAAACTG
>CAZISZ010000210.1:0-2254 GCA_964542035.1 uncultured Ruminococcus sp.
GGTGGCTTTGGAAAGGAACGGCACCGTGCGCGAGGAACGCGGGTTAACCTCGATAATATAAACATTATCTGATTCGTCAACGATAAACTGTATGTTGTAAAGCCCCACGATTCCAATACCGAGCCCCAGTTTTTTTGTGTAACCGAGTATCGTCCCCTTTACCTTATCGGAGATACTGAAAGACGGATATACGCTGATGGAATCTCCCGAGTGGATACCGGTGCGTTCGACAAGTTCCATGATACCGGGAACAAACACATCGCGTCCGTCGCATATGGCATCAACCTCAACCTCTTTGCCGCTGATGTATTTATCGACAAGCACCGGCTTATCCTCGTCTATTTCAACGGCGGTCTTAAGATAATGGCGAAGCTGTTCTTCGTTTGCTACGATCTGCATGGCACGACCGCCAAGCACAAAAGACGGACGAACAAGCACGGGATAACCGATATTCGCGGCGGCGTCAATGCCGTCCTCTATTTTTGTTACGGCACGTCCCTGAGGTTGCGGAATGTTAAGCTCTTCAAGCAGACGCTCAAACATATCGCGGTTTTCGGCACGGTCGATGGCAGCGCAATCGGTACCTACAATCTTTACGCCGCGGCGCATTAGCGGATCGGCGAGGTTTATGGCGGTTTGTCCTCCAAGCGAAGCTATAACTCCCTCCGGCTTTTCAAAATCAATAATGTTCATAACATCTTCGGGGGTAAGCGGTTCAAAATAAAGCTTGTCTCCGGTGGTATAATCCGTTGAAACCGTTTCCGGGTTGTTATTGATTATTATCGATTCGTATCCGAGTTTGCGAATAGTGGTCACAGCGTGAACCGTGGAATAGTCAAACTCAACACCCTGCCCTATACGTATTGGACCCGCACCGAGCACAACCATCTTGCGTTTATCGGTAAGTCGGGAATCATTTTCACCTGTATAGGAAGAATATAGATATGGCAGGTACACACCGGTGTGGAGAGTGTCCACCATGCGAAATACCGGAATTATACCCTCACGACGACGCATGGCGGCAACAGACAACTCATCCGTTTTCCAAAGCTTTGCTATATATGGGTCGGAAAAGCCCATGACCTTAGCCTCGCGAAGCGCGGAGACATCCCATACATTAGCGGACAATTTTCGCTCCGTTTCAACGATGCGGGCAAACGATTGCAGAAAATAATCGGTGATCTTGGTCACATCATGTATCTTATCCACAGACACTCCCATACGCAAAAGCTGAGCTATGGCAAATATTCCGTCCGAATGGAATTCCGCAAGATAGCGACAAAGTTCATCCTCCGTCATGTTATCAAATTTTGAAAGATAAAGGTGATCAACACCTATCTCAAGCGATCGCACCGATTTAAGCAGGCACTCCTCAAGATTTGAACCTATCCCCATAACTTCACCGGTAGCTTTCATCTGCGTACCGAGAATGTTGGGAGCAGCGGCAAATTTATCAAATGGGAAACGCGGGAATTTTGCCACTATGTAATCAAGCGACGGTTCTGTGGATGCGAGACCGCCGGCAACAGCAATCTCTTCAAGCGACATACCGACGGCTATTTTTGCCGTAACACGCGCAATCGGATAACCGCTGGCCTTTGACGCCAATGCCGAAGAACGTGACACGCGCGGGTTTACCTCGATAAGATAATACTCGCTGCTTTCGGGGTTAAGCGCAAACTGAACGTTACACCCTCCCTCTATCTTCAGCTCGCGTATAAGTCTTATCGCGCTGTCATTGAGCATCTTAAGATCGTGATCGTTGAGGGTAAGTATTGGCGCGACCACGATAGAATCACCGGTATGAACGCCCACGGGATCTATGTTTTCCATACCGCATATGGTTATGGCATTATCACGCGAGTCGCGCATAACCTCAAATTCTATCTCTTTATAACCGCGAACGCTTTTTTCTATAAGCACCTGATGTACCGGAGAAAGTTTAAAGCCGTTCATGCCTATCTCCACCAGTTCTTCCTCGTTATTGGCAAAACCTCCGCCGGTTCCGCCGAGGGTGAATGCGGGACGAAGCACTACGGGGTAGCCTATGCGAGCGGCTGCCGCTTTTGCTTCTTCAAGATCATAAGTTATCTCGGAGGGAATCGTGGGCTCGCCTATCGACTGGCAAAGCTCCTTAAACAACTCACGGTCCTCGGCGCGCTCTATGCTCTCGCTTGATGTGCCGAGCAATTCAACATGGCATTCGCGCAAAACGCCTTTCTTTTCAAGCTGCATGGCAAGGTTGAGTCCCGTC
>CAZISZ010000211.1:0-2210 GCA_964542035.1 uncultured Ruminococcus sp.
GTCCGATGCCGAACACAACGTCGTTTTTCTTCATTGCGTCGACATAACGCTTTTGCCCCGCGGTTTTACAGCGTATCGGCTGCCCCTTAAAATTTACAAATATAACATCGGACAAAATACTGTTCATGCTTTGAGAGCTGTCACCCTCAAGCAGATGATAAACATAATTCACTCTGCCCCGATCCACAAATTCGCCTTTTTCTATCATTCCTATAAGATTTTCCACAACGGCATACGCCGTTTCGACGCTCTTTTCGCTTCCCGTAAGCTGTACGGAGTCCTCTTTTTGAAGCACGCGAGCTCCGGTAAGTGCTTCTATCGTTTTTACGTTTTCGTCAAGACCTCCGAAAAGCTCCTTTATTATCTGTGGTGCCGCCTCTATTTTTCTGACCGCACCGGTAAGCGTCTGTTCTTCATTCATTGCCGTTCTGTTCTCCTTTTGAGCCTGTAAGCTCTTCTATTTCGCTTTGACTCAGCGTCTTTTTTACTCCTATTTCGTGAACCGCCGTAATCTCGGCATGAGCATAATATATTCCGTTCTCCGCGTCAAAGCTGTATTCTATATTTTCGGCTTCGGTTTTCGCACCTATCGGAATACGCCGCCAAGCAGCCGCAAGCACACGCTTCGACAAAAGCTCGCGAGCACTGCCCTCAAGCTGCCCGTCCGTAAGCTCTACATATTCTCTGTACGTGCGTTTTACCGCATATATCGGAAAAAGCCTGCCGTAAGAGAACATACTGTACTCAACCGTTTCCTCATCGTAAGCGTCATATTGCGGCTGTTTTTTTGAGCCGAGCCGCAAGCCGAATATGCTTATATACGCTTCCGTTTCCGTATTTCCCGTATATACCCGTTTTTCCACCTCGTCAAGACGTATGCTTGCGTCGCCCTCATAGACCACTCTCGCCTTAACCGTACCCACTGCGTTTTGTATCAGATAATAGCCCTCATCCTGACGCATATCCAAAATTCCGTCTATAAGAGTCTGTCCTACGGTTATTTTATCGTTAACCTTTACCGCCTGAGCACCCTTAAGCGTGCTTATATACACTATCTCTCCGTCTACCTCGGATACTATACTCGACGGTGTTGTATCTTCCCTCGGCACGCCCTCAACGGTCTCCACTATCTGTATACGCATTACAACGCCCTTTATATCCACGATCACCCAATCCACGTCGGGCAATACTCTGCGTATTTCCAATTCCAGAGCCTTTGTATCGCACTTCGGTTTAAATATTCCCACTCCGACATTCATATTGTTTACGACCTCAAGCACCTGTGTTGCCGTCACTCTGTCAATGCCGGATATATCTATTCTCCATACCGATGAGCACAAAACAACAAGAAAAATAACGAACATCGCCGCACCTATTACAAATGCTTTACGCCGTCTTATGCGGTTAAACAAAAATTTTGCACCGTAGCGTTTCTTTACTCTTATCCTGCACCTAAGCTCACGGTTTATCACGGAAAGCCTCTTAAAATCAGCCAGCTCCACCGTGCAACGCATACGCTCGTATTTTTCACGGCTGACGCCGTAAAGAGTTATTCCGTCGGCATTGCACTTGTTTATAAAACGCTCCAGATTTACACCCTCAACACTTATCTCAAGCATACCCTTTATGTAGTTGTTTATCACCGTGCACCACCGTCCGTTTTCATTATATTATGTATTCTTCCCGATATAGAAACTCTATCGCGATCCACTACATCAATAAACAGAGCGGTGCCCTCTATGTGCAATATGCCCGTATCTATGCTTATCCGTATTTTTTCCTGTGAATATTCTATTATCCCCTTGTGATTTTCTATCAGAAGCTCATTGTTGCCGAGCATTGTGAGCTTCGGTATATCCGAAACAATCTCCGGAGCTATTCCGAGCTTCTCGGATACCTTACCGGCAAAAAAGCGCCATCGCTTCACGTCAAACACCTGCCTTTACATCATTATATGCAGGTTTTTGTAAAGTAAAACATTATTTCAGTCCAATGTCATTATATCCGGCACTATCGCTCCGTTTTTTTCGATTTCTATTATCGCATAGGTTTTGCCCGACATACCTCGCGGTCTTGATATACTGCCGGGATTGACAAACCAAATTCCGTAGCCCGTTGTAATATCGGGAATATGCGTATGCCCGTAAAGACAAATATCGGCTTGTCTTGCCCGTGCCTCTGCCGAAAGCGAATACAGACCGTAATCAAGA
>CAZISZ010000212.1:0-2192 GCA_964542035.1 uncultured Ruminococcus sp.
CTCGTCGTATTCGCCTCGCAGGATAAACTCGGGCGCACCGAGCAAATATGCGGTATCTCTGAATGCCACGGCGCTGTATTTGGTCTCGGATGAAAAACTTTTTACATTAACTGCGCGCCTGAATTCTTTTTTATCATCAAAGTATTCCTGCATCGCACGCATCGTTGCATTATCGGGGGCTTGATTTAAAACAAGATCTCGAATAAGCGAGTTGCATCTTGCCGCTGCGCTTCGACTATCGTCTTCAAGTGGAATTATTTGTTTTACATGCATCTGCGGTTCCGTTACGGTGCCTGTTTTGTCTACGCATATAACATCAACACGCGCCAGCGTTTCTATGCATTTCATATCATGCACAAGGGTCTTCTTTTTGGCGAGGCGCATAACACTTACAGCCAACGCAACGCTTGTTAAAAGATACAGCCCCTCCGGTATCATACCTATTATCGATGCCGCCGTACTCTCTATGTTTTCTTTTGTGTTCATACCGAGTACGTTCTTTTGATTTATAAACATAAGGATAGCAACGGGAATTATTATAACGCCTATTACTTTTATGAGTATCGTCAGCGAGCGCATCATGCCAGGCTGCTGTCTTTTTTTGATCTTTTTGGCGTCAAGCGTCAGTTTTGCCGCAAAAGATTCGTGACCTACTCGGTCAAGCCGGGCGCGACATTGCCCGGATACCACAAAACTGCCGGATAGCAGTGTATCGCCAACCGTCTTTTTTATCTCATCCGATTCACCGGTAACAAGCGATTCGTTAACGGTCAATGCACCGTCGCAAACTATCGCGTCGGCGCATATCTGATTGCCCGCCTCGAATATAACGATGTCGTCAAGCACCAAGGCGTCACTGCTTAGTTCTTCTATTTTGCCGCCTCTTACCGCTTTCGTTACGGGTGCCGAGATCAATGATAGACGCTCAAGAGTGCGCTTGGCTTTTATCTCCTGTATGGTTCCTATAACGGTGTTTACAAATACCACACAAAGAAATGTCAGGTTGTTGTACGATCCCTCTATCAGCAGTATCGCCGCCAAAATAAAAAAGATCATATTAAAGTAGGTAAAAACGTTGGAAAGAATTATTTGTGTCGTGGATTTACCGGTTTTGTCTACCGCTATGTTGCACAGCCCTGCCGCGGTTCGTTCTTCCACTTCTTCGGGAGTGAGTCCCATATCCGGGGTGGGTGCGTATCGCTTGGCGCGCTCTTGCTCACTTGTGCTTTTTTTGTCCTTCTTTTTCACAAAGGAAACAGGAACTGACTTCCCATCATTTGTGGGTTCCTTTTTCTTTGAATTCATATGGATATCCTTTCGAAAGTCGGCGATGTGCCCGGTGCTTTTTCGATCTGTATGTGTATTCGGCAGAGTATATCCTGCATACTGCCGAAAAAGATGATCTTAGCACTATTATATCACAATCTGTCGTAGATTGTAAAGAGAAAATGTTAACAATAATATCAATGTAAACATCGGCTCTACCCGCTTGAAGCAAACGGATAGAGCCGATAATGTATTGCAGAAAAAGATTCTTGTTAAAAAAGTTTTTTTATCGTGCCGAATAGACCGCGTCCTATCTGGCGCCCCAACTCGCGACCAACGCTGTTAAGTGCGGAATTTGCCGCTTTTGACAGCGCTGACTTTTTTGTGCCGGAACTTTTTTTGCTTTTTTCTTTTGCTCCGATGAACGTGTCGCATTCTCATCGGCTTGTCGTTCGGCTTCTATGATCTCATAGGCCGATTCGTTATCTACCGCTATCTCATACTTGCCGAACAAATCATCCGCGTGTATTTCGGCATGGCGGCGATCATTTTCTATCGCCCCCATCGATGATTGAGGCGGCAGTATAGTTGCGCGTTCAACAATTGACGGTCGCCCCTGTTCATCGAGAAAACTTACAAGTGCCTCGCCGGTGCCGAGTTCTGTCAGTATCGTTTTTGTATCGAATTTAGGGTTGGTTCTGAAAGAATCCGCCGCGGCGCGTATAGCTTTTTGCTCTGCGGGGGTGTAGGCGCGCAATGCGTGTTGAACGCGGTTGCCGAGCTGCGCGAGTATCGGGTCGGGAATATCCGATGGTTGTTGGGTAATGAAATATACGCCTATCCCCTTGGATCTTATCAGTTTTACTACCTGCTCCACTTTGTCGCGCAACGCTTTGGATGCATCATTAAAGAGCATGTGTGCTTCG
>CAZISZ010000213.1:0-2169 GCA_964542035.1 uncultured Ruminococcus sp.
GTCAAAAAAGAATACGAGTTTGGGTTTTTCAAGATCTCCCGCCTCCGGAAGTTTCTCAAAAAGTTCGGCGAGCAACCACAGCATGAACGTGGAATAAAGGAGAGGAGAGGATGAGAGCTTTGTGCAGTGTAAAATGTTTATGAATCCTCGTCCGGAGCCATCGGTTTGCATCCAATCCGAGAGATTTATGTTCGGTTCACCGAAGAACGATTCTCCGCCTTCGTCCTCAAGCCTAAGCAGTGCGCGCTGTATTGCGCCCGCCGATTGGCGTGAGACGTTACCGTATCTGTTAAGAAGTTCGGAAGCGTGATCTGCAACATATGCGACCATGGAACGCAGATCCTTAAGGTCGATAAGCAGCCAACCCTTATCGTCCGCCACACGGAATACAATTGAGAGAACGCCTGCCTGTATGTCTGTAAGCCCCAAAATGCGGGAAAGCAGTGAGGCGCCCATTTCACTGACGGTTGTCCTGACAGGGTGACCACACTCACCGTAAACATCCCAAAATCGCACGGGGTAGCTTTTGTATTTAAAATCGTCGGTATCAATTCCAATGCTTGATAAGCGTTTTTCTATCGCCGTATTTGTCGCTCCCGCTTTAACGCAACCACCGAGGTCTCCCTTTATATCTGCTAAAAATACGGGAACGCCGAGATCTGAAAAGGATTCGGCCATGACCTTTAGAGTTATGGTTTTACCGGTGCCTGTGGCGCCGGCTATAAGACCATGCCTGTTTGCCATTGTCGGGAGTATTGCGGCAGGCTCATCGCCTATACCTATAAGTATCTTTCCATCTTTTAGCATATCAAATAAACCTCCGAGGCGATATTGCGCAGCTCTGTTGCTGCGATCTTATGAAAATGCATTTTTGCATTTTATTTTATATCGTGTATCAACATTTGCGCTGAACGTTTAAACAATATTGATGTTATTATATCAGCCGAATTAAAAAAAGTCAACAAAAAAGACGTTCATATATGGACAATCGACATAATTTGATGTATAATTGTCATTGCAATGCGGAATGTGCGAGATACAAAACGATTGCTAAAAATATCAAGGGTGATAAATATGCTTATTCTTGTCGATTGCGGAACGACCAACATGCGGTTGCGTTTATATGAAACTCCGAAAAATATAAGTGAGGCGATAACTCTCTGTCCGCTTGATGAGGTCAAATACCAAACGGGTGCGCGCGACGGGGTGCGCGAAAGTTCGGCGGAGATACTATCGCGGGCTCTCGCCCAAGGGATTCGCGAGCTCTGTTGCGGTGCCGAAATCACCTCTGCCGATGTGGATGCCGTAATATGTTCGGGTACTCTTTCATCTCATATAGGTATACATCATATACACCATGTGGTAATTCCGGCGTCGGTTAGCGATACCTCCGCTGCATCGGAGCTTGTTGTAATGCCGGATGTATCAGATATCCCGATACTTTTTATACCCGGAATCAAGGGAGCGGGAGATATCATGCGTACCGAGGTCATGAGCGGTGAGGAGTGCGAACTTTACGGTATTTCCGCACTTTGCGGTATCCGCGGCGCTTTTACGCTGTTACTTCCCGGATCGTATAATAAAATAATCACCGTGGACGAAGAACACAGAATAAACGGAATATACTCCTCTATGTGCGGGGAGCTTACTGCCGCGGTGTCCGAAAACACGTTGCTTCGTCGGGTTGTTCCACACCCCGCCATTCGCGAAATACGTCCCGATATGCTTAAATGGGGGGCTGAGTTTGCAGCAAAATGGGGACTTTCTCCGGCACTCTCGAAAGTTTGGATTATGCCGCGTCTTTCACATGACTCCGATGATGCAGCAAATTTTATGATGGGAGCGATACTTGAAGGTGATATGCGCTTGGTATCGGCACTGCGCGGCGATGCGCCGTTTTATGTAGGTGGCTCATCGCCGTTGAGAGAGCTGTTCTTGGAGATGTTTGAAATATACGGTATTCCAACAGTCACGGTGCCTGCCGAAGTTGCCCAGATAGCGCCGAATATCGGCGCTATGCTGGTTTATTTAAAACACGTGTCGTGTTGATAAAATGCCGTTGCCCCTCTCACTCTGTGCGGATGAGAGGGGCAACGGCATTGTTTTTATAAATATACGATCACTTTTTAACTGCCGCAAGTATATCGGCAAGCAATTTTTCCTGATTGA
>CAZISZ010000214.1:0-2136 GCA_964542035.1 uncultured Ruminococcus sp.
ATATGTTGAAAGCAGAAAAAAATCATCCGACGACATCCCGAGAGTGGAGGGACGCACAGAAACGATCGAGGGTGCTCCGGTGATCTCAAAATACGGGCGAGATCTCACAAGAGCCGCAGAGGAAGGCAAACTCGATCCTGCCATCGGAAGAGACTCGGAAACGGATCGCATAATACAGGTGCTGTGTCGCAGACGAAAAAACAATCCCTGTCTTATCGGCGAACCGGGAGTGGGAAAAACAGCTGTAGTCGAAGGACTTGCCGCGCGTGTGGCGGCGGGTGAGGTACCGAATCTGCTTGCGAGTCAAAGGATAGTAACAATTGATCTGCCCTCCATGATAGCGGGCGCAAAATATAGGGGTGAATTTGAGGATAGAGTAAAAAAAGTCATAGAGGAAGCGGCGCATGCACCCGATATTATTATGTTTATAGATGAAATACACGTGATTACGGGTGCCGGAGCGGCAGAGGGGGCAATAGATGCTGCCAATATCCTCAAGCCGGCATTAGCGCGAGGCGAGATACGCGTAATAGGCTCAACCACAACTGTGGAATACCACAGGCACATAGAGCGCGATTCGGCGCTTGCCAGACGTTTTCAGCCGATATTGATAAATGAACCGACTTCAGCCGAGGCACAGAGGATACTTGAGGGCTTGCGTCCGAAATACGAAGCGCACCACGGACTTCGTATAACAGATCGGGCGATATCTGCGGCAGTGGAACTTTCGGTACGCTATATCACAGATCGTCGTTTGCCGGATAAAGCGATAGATCTCATTGATGAAGCTGCGGCAGGCAAACGAATATCTGTGGCATCATCTCCCGACAGCACGGAAAGCCTCGAACGCGAGCTTCGAGAATTGCGGCGCGCCAAGGAGCGTGCCATACGTGAGCAGAACTTTGAACTTGCAGCATCTTTGCGCGACCGTGAACTCGGCATAAGAGATACAGCTTTGTCCGCCGCCGCAAGGAAAAAGCAAAACACGGAATGCATTACCGAAGATGATGTTGCGGCTGTCGTAACGAAAATCAGCGGAGTCCCATTGAGTTGTATAAATTCAGATGAGGCTACACGTCTATCAATGCTTGAAGAAACAATCTGCAAGCGAGTGATAGGTCAACGGAAAGCCGTGGCGGCGGTTACAGCTGCAATAAAACGCGGTCGCCTTGGTATTTCCGATCCTTCCAGACCTACAGGTTCGTTTATTTTTGCGGGAACCACGGGCGTGGGAAAGACCAAACTCTGCGCGGTACTTGCAGAAGAACTTTTCGGTTCTTCGGATGCCCTTATCAAATTGGATATGTCGGAATACATGGAAAAGCACAGCGTATCTCGTCTTATAGGCTCTCCGCCGGGATATGTCGGATACGGCGACGGTGGGCAACTTACCGAGCGTGTCAAGCGCAGACCGTACAGTGTTGTACTTTTCGATGAAATAGAAAAAGCACACCCGGATATATTCGATCTCATGCTTCAGATTTTTGAAGACGGCAGACTTACCGACAGCGAAGGGAATGTTACGGATTTTAAAAACACCGTCATCATAATGACGACAAACATCGGATCCTCGGAACGTCGTTCTAATAAAATAGGTTTCGATTATGTATCCGACAACGATATTACCGCCCCGCTCAATGTTCCTGACCGTTCCAAGGCGGTTGAGAAAACGGAAAAAAAACGGATTGTTAATGCAATAGGCGCAGCGTTTCGTCCGGAACTTCTAAACCGTTTGGATGAAGTAATCGTATTCGATGAGTTAGATCGGGAGGCAATGAAGCGAATATGCAGGATTATGCTTGACCAGCTTGCAAAACGTTGTCTGACGGGTACGCATGCCGTACACCTGACAGTTGATGATCTCGCAGTAGACCATATATGCCGTCTCGGCATGGCAAAGCATCTCGGCGCACGCCCTCTGCGAGGCATAATAAGGAGAGAGATAGAGGATAAGGTGGCAGATCTTATAATAAAAGCGGCGTTGTGCGGCACCACCCCGGCGTCAAGGATAGATGTATCCTTAAATACAGTTGACGACAGTTTGATTTTTAACATCATTCAAACCTGATTTTTTTGCAATTTTGTATTGACTAAAATTCTTTTTTGTGCTATAATAACGCCGTTTAAAAGCCGATT
>CAZISZ010000215.1:0-2114 GCA_964542035.1 uncultured Ruminococcus sp.
CACAGCCTATGACTTTAGCAGAACAGGTTTCCTATGAAGAAGGTAAAGTTGTCAGTCTGACTTTGGCACAACGTCCTGGTGTCGGTATGATATTGTTTGCTTTTGATGCCGGAGAAAGTGTCGGCACCCATGCAGTTCCCGGTGATGCTATGGCTTGTGTTCCGGAAAGAACTGCGCAGATTACCATTGACGGTGTTGCGCATCAGGTCACAGCTGGAGATGCAATTATCATGCCTGCCGGTATTCCTCATGCAGTAAAAGCAATTACTCCGTTCAAGATGTTATTGACCGTTGTTAAAGAAGGCTAAAAATCAAGCGACAGACTAACAACTTCTCGGCAGTAATTTTTTAAGTATCACTTGAGTTCGATGGTGCCATGCGGTCGGATGACACGAGATAAAGATATACGTAATGAAATATTCAATTTGCGCATTTTGCGAAAATGAGCAAAATGGACTTGACGAACGGCAAAATCACTGATATACTATACCGTAGATAATAATAACGTAATGCGATGTCTGCATGCGTAATCAAAAACAAATGGCAAAATACTTTGGTTGAGGTGAGAATAATGCCGGAAAGGCGCACGAAAGAAGATAAGCCTGTTTTGGCAATTTGCTATGATTTTGACAAAACTCTTTCTCCCGATGATATGCAAGCACAGGGATATATCCAAGAAGTATATGATAGTGGAGTCAAGGCGTTTTGGGATGAATGCAAAGAGCTGGCAGAAGCTAATGAGATGGATTCCAATTTGGCTTATATGCGCAAAATGGTAGAGTATGCCCAGGGGCGTATTTTGCTTACAAGAAAAACGTTACGAGAATACGGTTCTAAAGTGGAGTTGTTTCCCGGCGTAGAGGAATGGTTTGGCCGAATCAGAGAATTTGGCAGACAACACAATGTAATTGTCGAGCATTATATCATATCATCCGGACTCAAGGAAATGATAGAAGGAACAGTTATTGCAAAAGAATTCGAACAGATCTATGCCAGTTCCTTTTTGTTTGATGAAAAGGGTGTACCCATTTGGCCGGCGCAAGCTATCAATTATACCAACAAGACACAATTTTTATTCAGAATTGAAAAAGGCATTTTGGATGTCAACGATTCTGGAGTAAACGACCACTTTGAACCGGAAAAAATTCGCGTTCCATTCAGAAATATCGTATATATAGGCGATAGCATGACGGATATTCCTTGTATGAAACTCGTAAATGTCAACGGCGGACATTCAATAGCGGTATATGACAACAATACGTTGGACAAAACTAAAGCTTATCAGATGTTAACCGACAAACGTATTAAGTATTTTGCTCCCGCAGACTATACAAACGGTTCCGATTTGGACAAATTAGTAAAGGCGATCGTTATCAGAACGGCATCCAATGAGGTGCTGGAAGAAAAATGTTTTGAGTGTAAAAAAGAACGTGACGCTGCAAAAAAATTTGATGCGGTTAAGTATTCCGAAGAACATATGAAAATGATTATATCTTTGGATGAAAGTCGAAATTTTGAAACTACTCATGCAATTATGCCTAAATTATCGGCTGTCGATAATTGGTCCGAAGAAGAAATCGATATGCTGCTTGAAATAGCATTGAATCGTCATCCCGTTCGGTATCTGCTCAATGACGATGATGTTAATGCCTTTTATCGCAAAATCATTGGGATGTTGAATAAAACTACCGAAAAAGCTAAAAAGGTTATAAAACGTTTCGCCAAAGAATGAGGAATCATTTGTTGCGTTTATGAGTGGTAAAACCGTTACTGCCGAAATGATCAAATGCGGAGCGTACAATGAGATCGTAAATATCATATCTCCGGCTGCATTTGTAAACGAAATTACCGTTACTAAGATCATTGCATACGGACACAAAAACAAAACCGTTTCCGTCGGTGTAAAGTGTTTCCCGATGGAAGAGTCTGACTATTGCGGTGTTGCATACAGGTATATCGAATTTACCGATCCCGGACACACAATGCGCCGGATAAATACAAATTACAGGAGCATGTCGATTGCTTTGTCCGATATTTTGACAAATATTATAACACGGAGCAAAAATAATTTATTAAAAGACACACGAAAATAAAAATACGTTCGTTGGGAAGGG
>CAZISZ010000216.1:0-2102 GCA_964542035.1 uncultured Ruminococcus sp.
TGATGTAGATGACTATGGTTCGTATTAATATAACAAGCATTTTATACCGCCTACCCTCCGCTGCGGAGGATCTTTTTTTGTATTATCACCTGCCGATGTATATTTTATGCGGGTCGTTGCCGCATTTTCCAAAAGTGCGTAACAGATACTCCGACGCAGCCAAATGGAATAATAAGTAATTAATAAAATAAAAAGTATTTGATGTAATTAATAAGTTGCGCAGAGCTACGCGATACGCGGTGAGCTTGCTTTTTCGCGCCGAGAGAGTAAAAAAATTTTATTCTTTTTCATTTTCCTATTGCTTTTTAGGTCGGTTATATTGTATAATAACAGCAAGGTGTTTAAAAAAGGCGCAAAAAGGAGCGTTTGCCCATAGTTTCGGGGCGCCGGATAGGTCATGTAACCATTTTTGCACATATTATTTTACATCGCAATTACGGTTGATCTGCCGCGAATAACTCAATCGCGCTTTGTTGAGCGATGCGGCGACAAAATGCGACCGGCTTTTGATTAGCCATTGATTCGGAAAGGAGGCTCGGAGTTGATATGTCTGACGATATTATAAATGGCTGTACGCCCGACGCGGCAAACGGCAAGGCAACGCCTGCTTACGGTGTTCCGTTGATGGGGTTGTTTCATCATAACGTTGATGCCAAAAATCGTTTGTTCATACCAGCCAAGCATCGTGAGATACTCGGCACCAGCTTTGTTGTTTGTCCGAGCATACGCGACAGATCGCTAAAGGTCTACTCTCTTTCCGAGTGGAACAGGTATATCGCGCCGATAGACAAGCTCGACCGCAAATATCAAGAAAAGCTTAAGCGCTTTTACAACAGCAATGCGGCGGTGCTTACTCCGGATTCGCAGGGGAGGGTGATACTCACGCCCGAGCTTGTTGAATTTGCGGGTCTGCGCGGCGATGGTGCGGTGATAGTAGGTTGCGGTGATTATGACGAAATATGGTCGGAGGCGAGCTATCGCGCCACGCAGGAAGCGGTCGATATGGATGATCTTCTGTCCGTTATCGAAGCTCAGGGACTCTGACGGGAGGCGTGCTGTGAAATATCATGATGGCGAATTGAAAAACTCCTCCGATAATATGGGGTACCGCGCTGTGGATACAGGCGGCAATAATAATGAAAATAAAGACAAAACAATAAATTTCTCACACGAGCCCGTTTTGCTCGGCGAGGTGATAGATGGGTTGGATGTAAAGCCCGACGGAATATATCTTGACGGCACGGTGGGCGGCGGCGGTCACTCCTCCGCAATCGCCGAGCGGCTGACGAGCGGTCGCCTTATATCTTTGGACAGAGACCCGGAGGCTGTTAAGGCTGCGGGAGCAAGGCTTGCCCGATTTGGCGAGAAAGCCAAGGTGATACACGCCAATTTTTCCGAAATCGATAATGTTTGCCGTGACGAGGGAATAACAGCACTTGATGGGGTCTTGTTAGATCTCGGAGTGTCATCATATCAACTCGACACGCCCGAACGCGGTTTTTCCTATATTTCGGATGCACCGCTCGATATGCGTATGGATAGAGACGCCGCATTTTCTGCCGCAACTGTAGTAAACGAGTATCCGCGCGAGCGGCTTGAGCGGATAATATATGAGTATGGCGAGGAACGTTTTGCGCCAAGGATAGCACGAGGTATTTGCGAAGCAAGACAAAACGCTCCCATCGCAACAACGGGACAGTTGGTTGCGATAATAAAGTCGTCGATGCCCGCGACGGCTGTAAGGAGCAGTGAACATCACCCTGCCATGCGTACTTTTCAGGCGATACGCATTGAGGTCAACGGTGAACTGGATGTTATCGATCCAACCATAAGGCGGGCCGTATCGTTGCTTGCTCCCGGTGGGCGCATAGCCGTCATAACTTTCCACTCGCTTGAGGATAGGCGCGTCAAGGGTACATATAATGACCTGGCTCGCGGATGTATCTGCCCGCCCGATTTTCCCGTTTGCGTTTGCGGTCATACTCCCGAGATAAAGCTTGTAAGCAAAAAGCCGATAGTTGCCGGGCGCGAGGAACTGAAAAAAAATTCACGCTCTCACAGCGCCAAACTGAGGGTTGCCGAAAAAATTTAAACGGCAGGAT
>CAZISZ010000217.1:0-2095 GCA_964542035.1 uncultured Ruminococcus sp.
AGTATGGTACCGATCCCGACCGGGTTTTTATTATGGGCTTTTCCGCGGGCGGTCATGTTGCCGCGTCTGCGGGCACGCTGTGGAATATTCAACCCGTGCGTGATGCGCTCGGTATCAATTCGGGAGAATGCCCCGAGGGCATAAACCGCCCGAACGGTACCGTGCTCTGCTACCCCGTAATCACCGGCGGCGATCGCGCGCACAAGGGCTCGGTTAAAAACTTTTCCGGTCACGACGAGTTGACACCCGAGGATATCGAGCGTTTTTCGCTTGAACTGCATGTTGACGAAACCACCGCTCCCGCGTTTATTTGGCATACGGCTACCGACGGAACCGTACCGGTTGAAAATTCTCTTATGTATGCCGCTGCGCTGTCCGCAAAAAAGATTCCGTTTGAACTTCACATATATCCCGAGGGCAAGCACGGGCTTTCTCTTTGTAATGAGTTTACGGCATCGCAAAAGGAATCAAATATAGTTCCGTATGCCCAAGGTTGGATTGAACACGCAGTTAAGTGGGTAAAGGAATTTCATTTTTAAATTTCGAGCTTTGTTTTAGGCATCATTTATATATCAAAATCGGGCGGTATTTGCTCGATGTCCGGGAGAGCCGCGGCTCTTCCGGATGTTTTCTTCATAGCGGCGTACACCTCTCCGGAGGTAAAGCCGCGCCGTACAAGCGAAGCAATGGCGCGACTGCGTTCGTTGCGATCGTCGGGTAACCTGCCGCCGTACTTTTTTTCTATCGCTTCGGCGCAGAGTCGCGAAAAATCCACGCTGTCAAGATATTCGTTTGCCGCCGATATAGCCTCGTTTCTGTATCCGAGCGAGCGCAATTTTGATCTTATGTAAGTTTTTCCGCGCAAATCTTGCACACATCGCTCCGCAAGACGTCGCGCTGCCGCGGGTTCGTTTATAAGACCGCCTGCCGCCAGTTCGTCTACCGCCGCGCAGGCAGACTCCTTTGAATGACCTCGGGCAATAAGCTTGCGTCGCAGATTTTGTTCTGAGTTTGCACCGTATGCCAGTATGCCCGCCCCACGCCGTGTGGCGCGTGCAATATCGGAAAGCCTTGACATTTCATCGAATTCAAATTCCTTCACCGTGTCTCCGCGCGACACGCGGTGCAACCGAAAATCCGCAAGCGTCAGCAACAGTGTGCGCCGCTCGCTATGCGAGCGAGCCGCAGAAGCGGAGCGACCGGGGATTATTCTCGGAGACGCGGTTTCACCGGGGTCGTCGGAAATTTCAAATGTTATGAGTACGCCGCCGCCACCGTCAGCCTCGCGCACCGACAATACCTTAATGGTCATAAGTTTCCAGCCCTTCTTTATTAATTAAAATGTAAAAACGGTCTCCGCGTCCGTATGGGCGAGAGACCGTTTCGTTTTTATATTGCAGATTTTAACGGGGCACGACTCATTCGTTGTCGGCAAGATCGATGTCAAGCTCGTCATCGTCCTCTTCAAGTTCAAATTCTGCCTCGTTATCCGCCAATTCGTCGCCCATAGAACGAATCTTTTGCTCTATCTCATCAAACAGTTCGGGGTTGGCTTCGAGCGTTGCACGGGCGTTGTCGCGTCCTTGCCCCAGCCTTTCGCCGCCGTATGAGAGCCAAGAACCGCTTTTTTGCACTATGCCGAGGTTTATGCCCATATCGAGTATCTCTCCGGAACGAGATATCCCCTTGCCGTAAAGAATATCGAATTCGCAGGTGCGGAAAGGCGGTGCCACCTTGTTTTTTACCACTTTGCATTTTACGCGGTTGCCGTAGATATCGTTGCCGTTTTTGAGTTGCTCGGAACGTCGAACATCGATTCTTACCGACGCGTAGAATTTCAGTGCGCGACCTCCTGTGGTTACCTCGGGGTTTCCGTATATAACGCCTACCTTTTCGCGCAACTGGTTGATAAATATTACTATGCAATTGCTTTTTGCTATAACGGCGGAAAGCTTTCTCATTGCCTGCGACATAAGTCGCGCTTGTACGCCGACGGAGGAAGCGCCCATGTCTCCTTCTATCTCCTGCCTCGGCACGAGTGCGGCAACAGAGTCGATAACGACTATATCGATGGCGCCGGAGCGTACGAGCGCTT
>CAZISZ010000218.1:0-2026 GCA_964542035.1 uncultured Ruminococcus sp.
AACATTTCCTGTAATGCCGGAGAGATTGGTAAGCACGTACCCGACAACAAAGTATGCACATATCGCAAATACCAACAGCGATATAACAAATGTAAGTGCAAAATTTTTTACTGCCGAAAGCAAAGCTTTCCCTCCTCTCCTTTGCTGTTACGGTATAAAATTACGCAAGCAACCATTTATCAATCGTTAACGCGTTCGGCAAGCGTAACACGATACTTTTGATAAAAGCTATCAAAATATCCCTCGTCCAGTGCCTCGCGTACTTTTTTGGTAAGTTCATTGTAGAAATAGAGGTTATGCACAACCGCAAGTCTCATACCAAGCGATTCTTTTGCTTTGATAAGGTGTCGTATATATGCACGACTGTAGCGCGTGCATGCAGGACAACCGCACCCCTCGTCAATCGGACGAGGATCTCTTGCATATTTTTCGTTGAGAATGTTGATTTTTCCTTTCCATGTAAATACATTTCCGTGACGTGCATTACGACTCGGCATTACACAATCGAAAAAGTCAACACCGCGGTGTACTGCTTCAAGTATATTTACAGGAGTCCCCACGCCCATAAGGTATCGCGGCTTATTTTGCGGCATAAACGGCTCTACAACATCAATAATGCGATACATATCCTCGGTATCTTCGCCAACGGCAAGTCCTCCTATAGCGTAACCGTCAAGATCCAATTCGGCTATCTTTTTCATATGCTCAATACGAAGATCTTCATATGTGCTCCCCTGATTGATGCCGAAAAGCATCTGATGTGGGTTTATGGTATCGGGAAGCGAGTTTAGGCGTGCCATTTCATCACGACATCTTATAAGCCAACGATATGTGCGCTCGATGGATGCCTTAACGTATTCATACGGCGCGGGATTTTCAATACATTCATCAAACGCCATAGCGATTGTGGAAGCAAGATTTGATTGTATTTGCATGCTTTCTTCAGGTCCCATGAATATGCGCTTGCCGTCAATATGCGAAGCGAACCGCACACCCTCCTCGGTTATTTTGCGCAACTGAGCCAGTGAAAAAACCTGAAATCCGCCACTGTCGGTCAGTACAGGACCATCCCAATTCATAAACTTTCTTATTCCGCCCATGTCGTGTATCAGTTTATCGCCCGGACGAATGTGAAGATGATAGGTATTAGAAAGCTCAACCTGACAATCTATTTCTTTGAGTTCATAGGCGGCAACGCCTCCCTTTATAGCTGCACAGGTGCCTACATTCATAAACACGGGTGTTTCAATATCACCGTGAACGGTGTGTAGAACGCCGCGACGCGCACGCCCTTCCGTACATTTAAGCTCAAACATTTAAGTTCTTTCCTTTCGCATCAAGCGACTTTACGACCGCTTAAAGCGGTGATCAAGCATTGATTTTTTAATTTCAAAAGCCACGGGTCTGCCGTGAGGACAATATGTAATATCTGGGTTTTGCTCAAGTTCGAATATAACTCGCTCGATACACTCGTTACTGTACACCCTACCTGCCTTTATGGACGCTTTGCATGACGCCTGATAGAGCGCACGCTCGAATATCGCATTTTTTGTAAGTTCGATGTCAGCATCGCTTTCCAAAAGCTCTCCGGCAAATGTTTCTATCATAGCCACCGCATCGTCAAGCTCCACGCCATCCGGTATAGCGGTAATGCTGATTTCATTCAGACCTGTAACAAATTCGAATCCTATATTTTCGATCTCCGCACGATATTCCTCAAGTGCGGATAACTCGGCAGCCAACAGAGTAAGTTTTCTCGGTACCGCCAGCAAAACGGAAGCACGCTCGACAGAGTACATGCGATCCTTGAATAATTCAAAATTTTGTCTTTCGTGCGCAGCATGCTTATCGACGATAAGGCATGTATCACCCTTTTCAACCAATACATATGAATTGAACAATTCTCCGACTATCCTGTAATCGATACCGTTGATTGGATGACCGCTATTTTCTGCGGCATTACGACCGACATCGCCCACGCCGCCGACATTATCCGATGCTGCATCGTCAGATCTGCTGCAATTTA
>CAZISZ010000219.1:0-2003 GCA_964542035.1 uncultured Ruminococcus sp.
AGATTTTGAACTGTTCGGTATGACCGAAGTGTTGGAAGATCTCTCCGTTTTCATAGGTAACTGCAATTCTCATAATTTTATCTCCTTTTTGGGTTTTATATTGTTCATAGTAGGTCTGCTTACAGCAGTCGAATCCGCAATCGGTACTTTGACCATTGCAGAGCCAAAAATCGCCGCCTTCAATGCGAAGCGGTCGACCGTCCACAATACAATCCGCAACCTTTTTTCTTGCGCTTTCGTAAATGCGCTGAACGGTTTTTCTGGCAATCTGCATGAATGCCGCACATTTTTCCTGTCCGCAGCCTTCTTTGTCGATCAAGCGCAGAGCTTCATATTCATCCACAGTCAGAATGATCGGTTCTTTGTCTGCGGCAGAATCTGTCGGTGCAAACAGTACGGTATTCGGATAGTGACATACTCTCCGGCATTTCACAGGTCTTGGCATATGGCTCCTCCCCACGCAATCTTTTATATATATTATACACCTTTTATGGGCATATGTCAATAACATTACGGACATATGCCCGAAAAGAACATTATGGAAGAATCCGCACCCGTGGCAAACTACGCCTATGAAGTGATGGCAAGCCGTTTTTCCGATGTGATGCGGCTGATCAAACAGATCATGCGGAAAAGTCTCGATAAACGAGCAGCCGCCTTTCTGCTTTGGGAATCTTCATAGAGATAACAAGCGAAATAAAAATCACCACCCGAGATCATTGCAAACCGCCTCGGCTTTCATCCGGCAATTATTTTTATTCGCTCTTTTTATCCTTTTAGCCGATTGTATAAGTCGACAATTTAAAATCGAATTCGTTTTTTCGGCAGCTTTGCTGCCGAAAAAACACAGCAAAGGCGAGCCCGCGCACCAAGGGAGCCGCCAAAATCTTTGATTTCGGCAGGCGGCGATAAACGCGCCAGCTTCTCGGCTTGAACAGCACCATCGTATTATAGCATTTCCCGAAGTTGCTTTTTGTGATGACATCACATTAACCGTTGCAAAGCATCCGCAGCAGATATCGCTTTTATCTTGCGTTTTTATTTTCGCATTTTTTCACATATTATTCATTTTAGGGTGCTTTATTTGTTCACCCCAAGATTGTACAATAATAAACAGTTGAAAAACGAACAACAAGGAGGCTCGAACCAATGATTACAATTCAGGAAATGAATGGATACGCCAAAAAACTTGGGCTGGCTTATGAGCAAGCATTACTGCCATTGAGCCGTGAAACCGGAATTCCGCATACAGCAATCGGCATTCTTTTGTTTTTTGCCAATAATCCGGATTTGACAACAG
Organism: uncultured Ruminococcus sp.; assembly: GCA_964542035.1. Taxonomy (GTDB): domain Bacteria; phylum Bacillota; class Clostridia; order Oscillospirales; family CAG-272; genus CAG-390. The sequence continues at coordinate 1,301 of CAZISZ010000219.1, forward strand.
CAAGAGACGTGTGTGAATTCAGAGGTCTGAAACGGGCAAACGTATCTGCTCATGTGGAACGCTTGGTCAATGAGGGATTGTTGGCACGCAAGGCGTATCCAGGTGATAGACGCAAAGATATTCTGGTATGCACCGAAAAAGCACAATCGCTGATCGACGCAGGAAGAAAAGCGCAGGAGAAATTTACAAAATCGATCATCTACGGATTGACCGAAGAAGAATTTACCGTAATGGAACATTGTTTTAAGGTCATGAACGGAAACATCGATAAATTGCTTAAATCCTGTTGACAGAAAAAGGAGGAAACACCAAATGATAAAATTACTGAAAAATATGCAAAAAAGAGAGCGAATCATGGTTCTCATTGCAATTGTGCTTATCGTCGGTCAGGTGTATTTTGAACTGACGATGCCTGATTATATGAGCGAACTGACCTTGCTCATCAACACCGAGGGGCAAATGTCGGATATTCTCAATATCGGCGGAAAAATGCTGGGTTGCACTCTTGCCAGTGCCGTTCTTGCCATAGCCTGTGGCTTTTTGACTTCCAAAATAGCTTCCGGATACAGCTTTGCGGTTCGTGATAAGCTGTTTACCCATGTGATGGCATTGGGCAAAGCGGAAACCGACCAATTTTCCATTCCCAGTCTGATCACCCGTACCACCAACGATATCACACAGCTCCAGATGATCGTCTCCATGG
>CAZISZ010000220.1:0-2000 GCA_964542035.1 uncultured Ruminococcus sp.
TTTCGGCATACTGCAAAAGTACGGTGTCACACCGTCTCCCGTTGATGCAATGTCCCCCAAGACTCTTCATGCGCGTACTGCGGCTCTCGAAATTCCCCGAAGATATCCTCACTTTTCGGATCGGCTTATTATCGATGCTGTGCGTTACCATACAACAGGCAGAGCCGAAATGTCAATGGCGGAGAAAATAATATATTTTGCCGATTATATCGATGACACACGCACCTATCCGGATTGCGTAAGATTGCGAAATGCTTTTTTTGATGCACATCCGGAGCAAATGAGCGCAGAGGCACGCGTGCAACACCTTGACCGATTGATGGTGATGTCGTTTGATATGACGATAGGCGAGCTTGTGAAGCGGGGAAGTCTTATCAGCGCTGAAACAACTGAAGCAAGAAATTATTTGATATGCGAATTGACGGCGGCGGGAGATGCCGCGGTAGGTTAAATGAAAGGAGAATAAAATAATGAATGTAGAACTTAAATTTGCATCGGACGGTACGCCCGAACCCATATCGCTGGCTGAAGAAATATACCACCAGCTCGACGCGCATCGCGGCGAGAATATAACGGTATTGAAGGTCGGAGATAAGATCGATATTACAGAATATTTTGTATTGTGTACCGCACACGCTACCACTCATGTGCGTTCACTTATCGACGAGGTGGAATTTAAACTCGGCGAGGCGGGAGTGAAGCCGTTTGCGAGCGAGGGGCGAGGCGATAAAAATTCTTGGATGGTTCTTGATTACGGAACGGTTATTGTGCATGTCTTTACCAAGGACGCCCGCGAATTTTATAATCTCGATAAACTCTATTCGGACACCGAAAATATAAAAATAGAACCGCGTTTGGAGTCGGATAACGCGGAGTAAGTAATAAAAATTATCGATTAAATACAAATTGTGCTGCCTGCGGCGGCAAAACGGAGACTACTATGAAATACGATTATTTGGCGGTAGAAAAAAAGTGGCAGGAAAGATGGCAAAAAACAGGAGTCTTTCACGCACTTGATGAAAAGGATGCCGGTGGGAAACCAAAGTTTTACGGTCTTGTTGAGTTCCCATATCCCAGCGGAGCGGGAATGCATGTCGGACACATAAAGGCATATTCGGGTCTTGAGGTCGTATCGCGCATGCGCCGCATGCAAGGGTATAATGTACTGTTCCCGATGGGATTTGATGCGTTCGGTCTGCCAACCGAAAACTATGCGATAAAAACAGGTATGCACCCGCGCGTTGTGACCGATAAAAATATCGAAAAATTCACTCAACAACTCAAACGTGTGGGATTCGGTTTTGATTGGGATCGCGTTATAGATACTACAGATGAAGATTATTACCGCTGGACGCAGTGGATATTCTTGAAAATGTTTGAGGCGGGACTCGCTTTCCGTGATACGGCTCTCGTCAATTATTGCCCGCATTGCAAGGTCGTTCTTTCAAACGAGGACAGCCAAGGCGGCAAGTGCGATATTTGCCACAGCGATGTTGTGCAAAAATCCAAGGATGTTTGGTATTTGCGTATTACCAAGTATGCCGACCGTTTGCTTACCGGTCTTGACGGCGTGGATTATCTGCCCAATATAAAACAGCAACAGGTAAACTGGATAGGCAAGAGCGAGGGCGCGTTTGTTGATTTTGCGGTGGCGGGTAAGCCTGGCGAGCGCCTTAGAATATATACCACACGTCCCGATACGCTGTTTGGCGTAACGTTTATGGTTATGGCACCCGAGCATCCCATGATAGATAAATATGCCGATGAGATATCTAATATGGATGAAGTGAAGGATTATCGTTCGGAATGTGCCAAAAAGACGGAATTTGAACGTACCCAGCTTGTAAAGGATAAAACCGGCGTGCGACTTGATGGATTGGTTGCCGTCAACCCTTTGACAGGTAAGGAGATACCTATCTATATTGCCGATTACGTTATGATGGGCTACGGTACCGGCGCTATTATGGCAGTGCCCGCTCACGATCCGCGCGATTTTGATT
>CAZISZ010000221.1:0-1996 GCA_964542035.1 uncultured Ruminococcus sp.
AAGAAGAATACCGGTTCAATATGCAAAGCGTGTTGTTGGACGCAAGATGTACGGCGGACAGTCCTCAAGCCTTCCTCTCAAGATGAACATGGCGGGCGTTATGCCTGTTATCTTCGCCAGCTCCATCGCGTCTATCCCTGCGACACTTGCGGGATTCTTTCCCAACAGCAAGTTTCTCTCAAAGGTCTCGGAGATATTCAGCTATGATACCTGGCTCTACCTGCTCATCTATCTCGTACTCACGGTTGCTTTCTCCTTCTTCTACATTATGATTTCCTTTAATGTGGTTGAAGTTGCAAACAACATTCAGCAAAACGGCGGCTCTATCCCCGGCATTCGTTCGGGCAGACCTACCGTAAACTATATCAGCAAAATACTCAACAGAGTAACCATCATCGGTGCTATATTCCTTTGCATCGTTGCGGGACTTCCCATGCTCGTCACAATAATTAACAGCCTCCTCAGCGATGCGGGTGTTACATCGGCTTTCCCGATCTCAAACCTCGCATTCGGCGGTAACTCGCTTTTGATCATTGCCGGCGTTGCCATTGAGACTGTCCATGACCTTGAGGCGCAGGTTGCACTTCGCAACTACGGCGGCTCAAAGTCAAGAGGAATCTTCGGTTGATGAGTGTACCCCAAAGGCATACGGAGGAACGTTATGAATCTGATTATAATGGGAGCCCCCGGCGCAGGCAAGGGCACACAGTCTGAACTTATCTCGAAAAAAGAGGGGATCCCCGCGATATCCACGGGTCAGATCCTTCGCGGCGCAATCAAGGCGGGGACCGAGCTTGGCATGAAGGCGAAATCCTTTATGGACGCAGGCGGACTTGTTCCCGATGAGGTCGTTAACGGTATCATCAGAGAGTATCTGCTCTCCGATGAATGCCGCCGCGGCTTTATACTTGACGGTTTCCCGCGCACATTGGCTCAGGCTGAGGCACTTGAAAATATGGGTGTGCGCATCGACGCCGTCCTCTCAATAGAGGTCGGAGACGAGAAGATCATCAAACGTATGAGCGGACGCCGTGTTTGCGAATGCGGAATGTCCTATCACACCGAGTATCTTCCCCCGAAGGAAGAAGGCAAGTGCGACAAATGCGGTAAGGAACTCGTAATACGCAGTGACGATGCCTCGGAGACTGTCGCGAAACGCCTTGAAACCTATCACGCACAGACCGAGCCGCTGCTTGAGTTCTACAATCGCCGCGGAAAATTGATCCGCGTAGAGGGACAGGAGCGCGTAGAGGATACTACCGCTCTTGTAGATAAAGCATTGGCTTCGGTGGGCAAGTGAAATGATCCCGTTAAAGAGTAAAGAACAGATAGCCGAAATGAGCGACGCCTGTCGCATCACCGCCGAGGCGATGGTCAAAGCCATAGAGGTGATACGCGAAGGCGTCAGCACATGGGAGATCGACCGGGTAATCCGGCGTTATATAGAGAGTAGAGGCGCAAAGCCGACATTTCTCGGGTATGGTGGATTCCCCGGAAGCGCATGCATAAGCCTAAACGATGAGGTCATTCACGGCATCCCGTCCAAAAAGAAGATTCTTTTTGAGGGGGATATCGTGAAGATAGATGTCGGTGCGTTTTATCACGGTTTTACCGGCGATATGGCGCGCACGATACCCGTCGGTCGGGTAAGCGAGGATGTGCAAAGGCTGATCGATATTACCGAGCGGAGTTTTTATTGCGGAGTTGAACAATTTCGTGAAGGTAACCGCATAGGCGACATCGGTCACGCCATCCAAAGTTGCGTTGAAGAGGTCGGTTTTTCCGTTGTACGGAGATACATCGGTCACGGCGTAGGGCATGAGCTGCATGAGGATCCGGAAGTACCGAACTTCGGTGTTGCCGGGCGCGGCGTGCGGCTTTGCACCGGCATGACGCTTGCTATCGAGCCTATGGTAAACATGGGACGTTATGAAGTGCGCGAACTCAGCGACGGTTGGACGGTAAAGACCGCGGACGGTACGCTATCTGCGCACTA
>CAZISZ010000222.1:0-1986 GCA_964542035.1 uncultured Ruminococcus sp.
CAACCGATTGCCCGCAACGTGACGAGCGTCTCGGATGGACGGGAGATACGCAAAGATTCTGCGGTGCGGCGGCATATCTCGGCGATATTCGCGGATTTATGCACAAATGGCTTGGCGATGCGAGAGATTCCCAAATCGATCATAATGGTGCTTACGCCGATGTGATACCACGCGTGTTTCCCGCGGATGGTGGGAATGCCGCATGGGGTGATGCGGGCATTGTGGTGCCGTACCGTTTGTGGTTGATGTACAACGATAGGGAAATCGTAGCAGAGCATTATGAGTCGATGCAGTATTACATGCACTTTTTGGAGCAATACGGTCTTGAGGGACCGAATACTGCGTATGGCGATTGGCTAAACTATGACGTTACCGATAAGAGATACATCGCCGTGGCGTATTACGCTTATAATGCCGAGCTTATGGTCAAGTTCAGCCGTATACTCGGTAAGGATAACGAGGCGGAATACTATCGGTTGCTTCGCGATCGTATAATCGCTCATTGGCGCGAAAAATATATATCGGGAGGGGAACTGACGGTAAAAACGCAGACCGCTTACCTGTTGGCTCTTGCGTTCGATCTCGTTGAGGGTGATCTGCGCGATAAGTTTATCGACAGATTGCACGATGCGATAATCTCAAACAATTATACGCTTTCTACCGGTTTTGTCGGTACGGGGATACTTAATCAAACGCTGGCTAAAGTCGGACTTGACGGGCTTGCCTACTCGCTCCTGCTTCAAACCGATGACCCGTCATGGCTGTATTCCGTTCGTCAGGGGGCGACCACAATATGGGAAAGATGGAATTCCTATACCCTCAGCCGCGGTTTCGGCGATGTGGGAATGAACTCATTTAATCACTATGCATACGGTGCGGTGGCAGAGTGGTTTTTCTCCGGTATGTGCGGTATCTGCCCGGATGAGGAAGCCCCGGGGTTTGAAGAGCACTTTGTGCTTCGCCCCACGCCTGATATGAGAGAGGATGGCGAAATTCCCGCAGGTCAGAATCGCATAGAGCACGCAGCGGCGAGATATCGCGATATCTCATCTGCTTGGTCGCTCGTTTGCGGCAGATATGAATATAAATTTACCATCCCCCGCGGTTCCGCTCGCGTTGAGTTGCCGGCGAAAGACGGAGAGCGTCTTACCGTAAACGGACTTGATTATACCGTTGCGGAGCTTGGCGGCAGTATGGTTGGCGACCGCGCTGTGTTTGAACTCGGTGCGGGCAGTTATACTGTGATGATTTGATCTGAAAACGGTAAAAACAGCTCTATAACGGCACAAAAAGCGATTTCGGACAATTATTTTCGCAAAAAACCTTGACATAATCGCCCGAGTGTATTATAATATGTATTGTCGCTTTTTGTGCCGTCTTATTATCGTTGTTTTGGAGGCAATATGCTTATAGATCTTTCAGCACTTTTGCGTGGCGAGACGCGTGAAGTATTGTTTGAATACAGTATAACGCTTACCGATGCGCCGATAGGCATTGAGTATACGGCGCCGGCTGAGGTCAGTGGCAAGGTCACCGACAATGGCGGGTATATAAGGCTTGTTTCCGAGGCTCGCGTCCCTTATTGCGGCGAGTGTGCTCGCTGTCTTGAGCCAATCAGCCGCGAGCTTACCGTGAGTTTTGAACGCACACTTATCCCCGAGGGGACGGAAAGTGAGCGCAGGCTCTCTGAACTTGAAGATGAGGAGGATTACCTCATTATAAAGCATGGCAAGCTTGATATGGACGAAGCATTGAGAGAGACCATATATCTTGAATTTCCATACCGTCTGCTTTGCTCCGAGGATTGTCCGGGGCTGTGTCCCCGATGCGGAAAAAGGCTGAGTCCCGGGGAAGTGTGCGGCTGTCAAAAACCGCAGACCGATCCAAGATGGGATAAGCTGAAAGAAATGCTGAGTAATGACGACGGCGACGAAAACTAAATGGAAAGCAATTACAAGACATTTATCAGGGAGGTGTAGAGGTATG
>CAZISZ010000223.1:0-1972 GCA_964542035.1 uncultured Ruminococcus sp.
TCTCAAACGGTTTTCAAGACCGCCTCGTTATGACCGCTTCGATAACCCTCCGTATTTACGGTCTTTATTTTATCACACTTTTGATGTTTTGTCAATAGTTCGATGTGTTTTTTTGCTGCCGCTGCGGTCATGTTTTCGTTTTTTAAAAAATAAATGCAATAACCTATTGCAATTGGGCGCGGTATGCTGTATAATATAATCAAACGATTGAACAATAAATGATTTAATGGAGTTCGGATGACGATATGAGAGTACGCAACGAAGAGCAATATAATCAAAAAAGAGTAGAGTTGATGGAACGATGTTATGAATGTATGGCGGAAAAAGGTTTGTACGGCGTTGGTATACGCACGCTCGGTGAGTGGTGCGGTTGTAATTCGGCGATGTTTTATACATATTTTAAGGATCTTGACGATCTTATCGTGCAATCGACCGCCTATTGCATGGGGCGGGTAGAGGATGACTTTATGGAACGTGCGCCGACAAACACAGATGATCTTTGGCTTTTTATAAACGAAATACCGTACTGGACCGCAAGGGAACACGGTAAAAAGTACCGATTGATGTACCAAGTATATACTCATCCGAAATATCGAGAACACGGTAGGCAATTTTTTGCCGGAGTGGATGAGCGTTATACCGAATATGCAAAGTTGCTTGAGCCGAAGCTTGGGATCCCATATCAAAAATTGACGCCGCTTATATTTATCTTAATTCGCGCATGTGTGCATTATGCGCTGTTTGAAGATGATTTTTATCTGAAATCGCAGATAGCGGTTTTAAAAGAAAGCCTTGAGCTTTTTATTATGAAATATAATTCCGCGCTGCCATTGAGAAGTTGAGCGGAATCGAAAAAATAAGGCGATAGATTCGGCATGTTGCCGGATCACTTGCCAATAAAAATAATACAGGAGATCACTCTAAATGAAAACAAAACTTTTCTCAATGCTTGTTGCTATGATCACATTATTCGGAGTATTGTCCGCGTCGATAGGCGCCGCATATATTACGAAATATGAGGATAACAATAATTTTATTATTATCCCTTTTGACGACAGCATTACGACCGGCGCGGCTATTTACGAAAACTTTAACAGCGCCACAGATACGGCTGTGTCATCGGACGGCGTGCTGCCGTACGGTCAAGCTTTTAATTTACTTGAGCAAGCCGAACTGTTTACTTGGTTTTCCAACGGCAGTGATATCACGGTCGGCATAGCGGATGATATCAGTCTTAAAGAGACCACAAATAAATCCGGTTCGGAGTACAGCATAGATAAAAAAACCATATCCGTATCAACATCGCAAGAGACTTCTCCCGGTATTTTGGCGAGCCCGCTTGAGTCGCTGTGCTATGCTACAGGTGTTGCATTTGACCCCACGGGTTGTGGCAGAAGAAATCATGTTGCCATACTCGGATATTACAACGGTCAGAATGCAGGTTCTTACCTCTTTATTTTCAGAGAATATAAAGACGGCAACACGACAAAGTATCAGTATATTAAGGGAGAACAACTTTCCAACCGGAGCGATCATGCGTGGATGTACTACAATGGTCAACTTGATCTGGATAACGTGGATGCCGGCAACTTCTTTCAGATCACGGCGGGAGATTATAACGGTGACGGTAAAGACAGCCTTATAATCTATAATGGTAGCGTAACCGTAAAGAAGGACAAAGACAATAATGATCTTTATATCGGTCTTACTCAGGTTGATTATGACGGTTCCATTAACATAACCGGTATTTCCGTCAACGGAACTGCGCAGTATCTTAATAAGGCGTGGTTTGATGCCAATTATCACAATAGCACAAATGTAAATAATACAAGTGGTGAAAAATCATCCAGAAATCTTAACAAGAGACTTAATGTATGCCTTGCAACCGGCGATGTGAACGGCGACGGTATCGATGATCTTGCGGTAGTCTCCTGCACGGGAGGTCTCACCAAAGGTGAGTTGGAGTCGGCGG
>CAZISZ010000224.1:0-1927 GCA_964542035.1 uncultured Ruminococcus sp.
TATCCGGCTTCATTACATATTGCAGATTCTGCCGCACGCCGTTTATGCGAACGCCGTCAAGCATATCGGCTCCCGCTTTGGTACCGCACACGGTGGTTATCGCCTCGCGCGTATCGAGCATGTTGATAGCCCATGAGGCTTCAAGATTTATGGTAGCGCCGTTCTCCATAACGACAAAGCCGAACGCCGCATCCTCCACAGTAAACTTTTCGGGATCCCAATTGCCCCACGCGTTACCCTGCTCTTTGGTATCGTTAAGTGCGTGATAGGTGGTACCTACGCAATATTTGGGTGTATAGTTGTTCATGGTCCAAAGAGTAAGGTCAAGCGCGTGCGTACCGATGTCAATCAGCGGACCGCCGCCCTGTTCGTACTCGTTAAGAAAAACTCCCCATGTGGGCACCGCGCGACGGCGAAGGGCAGTAGCCTTGGCATAGTAGATATCGCCGAATGTTCCCGCGTCCGCCTCGTTTTTAATATATCTGGCATCCGCTCTGTGGCGGCTCTGATAGCCTATGGTCAACTTTTTGCCGGTGCGCTTTGCCGCTTCCAGCATCTTTTGCGCCTCGGCGGAATTGATCGCCATCGGCTTTTCGCACATTACGTGCTTGCCCGCCTCAAGGGCATCAACGGTGATAAAACTGTGGCTGCGGTTGGGGGTAAGAACATGCACAACGTCAATGGATCCATCCTCAAGCAGCTGCTTGTAATCTGTATACACAGCGCAATCGGGTGTGCCGAATTTCTCACGGGCTTTCAGCGCCTTGGATTCGACTATATCGCAAAAAGCGACCATTTTTACAGTCTTTAACTTTGAAAGCGCCGGCATGTGCTTACCGTTGGCAATGCCGCCGCAACCTATAATACCTACGCGAAGAATATCACTCATTTTGGTTTGCCCTTTCAAAAAACGGTTGTGGGTTTTCCCACATATATAATACAATATCCCGTGCACTTTTGCAAGTGCTTTTTTCAAAAAAATCGCCGTTTTGGGGGTCTTTATAGTCATAACGCACATAACACCGTGTATGTTTTGATCGTTTTTTATTTAACAATGGCCTTTTATTTTCCTTTTTTGTATTGCAAATATCGTTTGGTTGTGGTATAATTACTATGTATGATGAACAATGGTGTTAACTCGCCGTTGCTCGCAGGAAAATCTTTTTTACCGGAAGGAATAAAACAATGGCAAGAAAAATTGTCGATTGGGAAACCATCACAAATTTTGTAATCGATAGCTTTGTAGGCTACGGCATCCCTCGCGAAGACGCCGAGATCTGCGCCGACGTACTGCTCGCATCCGACAGACGCGGTATTGAATCTCACGGCGTTAACCGTTTTAAACCCGTTTACCTTGACAGAATCAAGGCGGGAATCCAGAACCCCGTAACCAACTTTGAGATCGTTAAGGAAACAGAGACCACCGCTGTTATCGACGGTCACGACGGTATGGGTCAGGTTATAGGCTACAAGTCGATGAAGATGGCAATCGAAAAAGCTAAAAAGTACGGTATGGGTATGGTTGTTGTTCGCAACTCCTGCCACTACGGCATTGCCGGCTACTACACCACAATGGCGGCAAAAGCAGGCTGCATCGGTATGACCGGTACAAACGCACGCCCCACCGTTGCCCCCACTTTCGGCGTTGAGGGTGCTTTCGGTACCAACCCCTTCACACTCGGCGTTCCCACCGATGAGGCATTCGACTTTAACTTCGACTGCGCTACCTCAATCACACAGAACGGTAAGCTTGAGTACTATCAGAGAATAGGTCACGAGGCTCCCACAGGCACTCTTATCACCACCGACGGCACTCCATTTGTAGGCTCTGCCGCAGACGCTCTTAAAGCTATGGCTCGCGGCGAGGCTGCGCTCTGCACCAACGGCGGTATCGGCGAAGAGCTGGGCGGCTACAAGGGCTACGGCT
>CAZISZ010000225.1:0-1893 GCA_964542035.1 uncultured Ruminococcus sp.
AAATTTCGGCCAGAGAACTCCCGGCATATCAAGCAGATCAATACCGCTCGGCGTAGTTACCCACTGTTTGTCCAATGTGACTCCCGGTCTATTTTCGACTTTTGCTTTTTTAGCTCCTGTCAGCCGATTTATCAATGATGATTTCCCCACGTTGGGAATGCCGAGTACCATTGTCTTTAATTTTCTGCCGCTCATGCCGCGCTCACTGTACCGTCGAAGCTTTTCGGCGCAGAGTCGGCGCAGAGCGGGTGCGATATCCGATATTCCGACACCGCTTTGACAATCGCATGCAAAACAAACAATGCCGTTTTGGGTATATTTTTGTACCCACGCCGATGTAATTTCGGAATCGGCAAGTCCTGACTTGTTTAGGAGCACCAACCTCGGTTTGTCGCCGCATATACGATCGATTTCCGGGTTGCGCGAGGCGGCGGGAATGCGAGCATCAAGTATTTCTATAACGGCATCTACCTCTGTCAAACATTCGCCGATCATTCGGCGGGTTTTTGCCATGTGACCAGGGAACCATTGTATCTGCTTGGATTGAACTCCCATTTGTATCTTTTACTCCAATTGTTATATCATTGTTATATTTTCGAGTCGTGCGCTCGGCTTTCTTTAATCCACTGCGCCCATCTTATCCAAGGGCGTTATGCGCATCAGTGCGTGTCCCAGTATTCTGCGTGTATCGACGAGTCCGATAAATCTTGCGCGACTGTCAGATGAATGCCACCTATTGTCGCCCATAACGAATACATATCCCTCGGGAACTTGCAACGGATAATCGTGAACGGTTGCTCCCGTAGGGTCGGCAAGCGGCGAACCGAAGTATTTTGCGTAATTCTCCTCAAGCACTTGCGGGTTTTCCATATTGCTATCGTATATGGTTACGGTAAGTTGCCCGTTTGTGTGCTTAATGTCGATCCATTCACCCTCGGTGGCGATTACGCGCTTAACAACCGGCTCGTTGAGCGAAAAACTGTATGTTTCGCTGTCTGTACGATTTTGATTGCCTGTTTGATGAAACACAATTATATCCCCGCGACTCGGTGTGTAAAATATATCGGATACGAGCAACATTTCATTGTTTTTCAGCGTATCTTCCATAGATTGACCATCCACACGGCAAAGTCTTATGAAAAAGCTAAACAGAACTATGACGGTACAAAGCGAAAGAATGCATAATTCGTAGTAATCGAATATCTCGGCTACCGCCGATTGCTTTTCTTCTTTTTGCGCTGAACCTTTGCGATTTTTTGTTTTATCGGTGATGTTTATCTGTGCCATTAGTAATTCTCCCACCCATTACATTTTAAAGTTTACAGTAATCGATAAATAACTGCATCAACTTTGATCCGTCGGGCAAAAAGCTGTTCGCAGCACGTGCGGTTTCTTCTGTAAAACTGTTAACACCGACGTTTTCTCTGCGATTCGAATAGACAAAATATGGGACCGGATCCGAGGTGTGAGTGCGCTTTTCGAGCGGTGTGGGGTGGTCTGGCAATACCATTATGCCGAAATCCTCTCCACTTTCGTAAAGATAGTTATAGATAGGCGTAAGTATCTTTTGATCTATCAATTCTATCGCCAATACTTTGTTTTTGATTTCCGCACGATGTCCGCACTCGTCCGGCGCTTCGACATGTACGTAAACAAGATCTGAACCTGACGCAAACGCATCGATTGCAGCTTGTGCCTTACCGGCGTAATTGGTGTGGACGTTTCCCGTCGCGCCATCTACATCAACAACATTCATACCGGCGCAAAGACCGATGCCTTTGATAAGATCAACAGCGGATACAACAGTGGCTGAAAGACCGAATTTTCCGCTGAAAGAGGGAAGTACCGGCTTTTTTCCAGCACTCCAAAGCCATATGGCGTTGGCAGGTTTGA
>CAZISZ010000226.1:0-1834 GCA_964542035.1 uncultured Ruminococcus sp.
CGAGTATCAAACGATGGGACGATTGAATATCAAAAAGCAGGTGTTGCCGTTTTTATACGGACTTTGGGCGATCCATCTGTTTGCCGCCGTGCTCGTTGGATTATTCCGATTTTCTGTCAACCTCCAAAATATCATTGCAAAGGATTTGGCGAATGCGGCGATCGGAATGAATCTTGAGATTCAGCGTCTGTCTATCAGTGTGATTTCGATGTATTAAACGCCGGTCGTCAATTCGAATCACGTCCTGCTCAATCTGCTCATCCTTATCTGCTTTGGCTATGCGTGATCAAATGCTTTTTCTCGAATATCAAGCGATGCGGCATTCCGCTCACGCAGATCGATATGAAGCCGATATTACCGAAAATTTGCAACAGAGATTTATGTAACCTATCAAAAAAGCAAGAAAAAAGCCTTGGAATTCATATGAATTCCAAGGCGATGGCGGATGGTGTGAGATTCGAACTCACGTGAGATTGCTCTCAAACGGTTTTCAAAAACTTGAAATCCTATCCCCCAAACACATAAAAGCGTCTTTGAATCTCCCGAATTTTCCTCGAAAAAAGCCCATTCTTCGCACCTTTTCGGAAATTCCTTGGGAAATTGCGAGAAAAGAGTGGCGAGGCAACTCTTCTGGCAATCGAGAAAGCCGTGCTCGACGAAGAATACTCACAACTTCGAGTCGAAGAAGCACAGGCGGGATATCTCCTTGCTCTGTTCGATAAAAGTGATGAGGAAAAATTCGTGGAACGCCTTGTCGGTTGCTTTGAGGAAGAACAGACGGATGCGGAGCTTATCTCCGTTGTCAACGCCGAATTCGGTACGACGATAAACCATACGGAATTTACAGAAGCCTTAAAAGAAAGCTGTGAAAAAATCTAAATCAGGAGGAAAACTCAAGTGAATAAAAACAAGTGAGCAAAAACTGCTCACTTGTAAAGAAAAGTTATGATTATGTCGAAAAATTGAGAAGAAAATCATGAATGTTCAGATGGATAGTTCCATCACGGCTCATATCAAATTCATCCATTGAAAGGACATATTGGGGGGAGTTATGCTTGCCATTACGTGCGAGGATGCAACGAAATAACCCTTTGGTCTGGGCACATCGTGCCCAGACCTCAAGCAAATTTAAACCAATCAAGCAATCTACTGTAACAAGCGGGGCGCTTATGCTTTGTCAAAATTTTATGTTTAAAATATTCTCAAACATATTGACAAATAACCAATAATTGAGCGTAATATAAACAACAAATCGAAAAGAGGATGATATTTTATAAAATATACAGAAAAATTACTATAACTTGGTTGTTCTTCATTTTGGTGGTGGTCGCGGCGACCACCACCATTCTTGTCTATTTCAAGTTATCAAAAAGATAACTTGATCAGCAACTTAAAGTGCGCTGGGTCGCGGAGACCCACCCCAAAATCAATGGGTCAAAATGGACCATTGATTTCCATCGGAACTATATATTCAAAAAACATTTACATTGTTCCGAATAATGTTCTTGACATTGTTCCGACAATATGGTATACTGTGTTTGTAACATTATACTTGGAGGAATATCCATGCATAAAATGATGAGCACAAAAGAAGCAGCCGCCCTTTGGGGTATCAGCGATAGACAGGTAAGTAAGCTCTGCGGAGAAGGAAAAGTCAGCGGAGCTGTTAAGAAAGGACGTAGTTGGGCGATTCCGATGGATATTGCCAAGCCGGCAGACGGGCGTATTAAGCCTATATCGACCATTCGCCAGCCGAATCTGCCTCTCCCTATCGGCATTTCCGATTATCGCTTGGCGTCTACAGAATATTACTATATCGATAAGACCATGATGA
>CAZISZ010000227.1:0-1831 GCA_964542035.1 uncultured Ruminococcus sp.
TCTGACCGCCGATACCGGGCAGTATAGCGTCGGGACGCTCGTGACGGAGTATCTTTGCCATATATTCAAGTGTCAGCGGTTCCATATAGACCTTGTCGGCTATCGTTGTATCCGTCATTATGGTTGCGGGATTGGAGTTAACGAGCACCACCTCGTACCCCTCTTCTTTAAGTGCCAAACACGCCTGTGTACCCGCGTAGTCGAATTCCGCCGCCTGCCCGATAACTATCGGGCCGGAGCCAATGATCAAAATCTTTTTAATATCTGTTCTTTTTGCCATAAAAGCCGCCTCCGGTCTTTTTATTATTTGCCATTAATGTTGTAACCGCACACGCTTGCGGGTATGTCCCGCGGTGCATGCTTATCCAATCGATATACGTAAACACATATATTCAGCTATTAATTGTAAGTTCGGGATTTTAAGTTATCAATATTATTTTTTAAACTTTTATAATTATCTTTCATAAACGCGCTTTTTCCCGATATATGTAAGGTAATTTACTCCGAAAAGTCGCTCTCCGGCATACGGAGTGGCGCGACCGAGTGATAGAAATTCATTCGGATCAACGGTAAATTCCTCATCAAGTCGCCAAACGGAAAAACCGTCGCCGTCCGGAATTCCGAAACGCTGCCGCGGTGCATAGGCAAGAAGTTCCAAAAGCCTTTCCATGGATATAACGCCCTCTCTCACGAGTTTGGTATAAAGCACCGAAAATGCCGTTTCAAGACCTACTATACCAAACGGACTTCCAGCCAACCCGCGTGATTTTTCCTCCGTGCTGTGTGGCGCATGATCGGTAGCTATCATGTCTACGGTTCCGTCCTTTATACCTTCGATAAGTGCCAGCCTATCCTTCTCCGATCTCAGCGGAGGGTTCATTTTAAATCTGCCATCCTCTCTAAGATCTCGGTCACTGAGAGTGAGGTAATGCGGCGCAGTCTCACAAGTAACATCAACTCCGCGGCTCTTGGCGCGTCGTATCAGTTCAACGCTTTCCGCGGTTGATATGTGGCAAACATGATACGCACAACCCGTCTTTTCGGCAAGAGCAAGATCCCTCTCTATCTGCCGCCATTCGCTCTCGGATGATATGCCTTTGTGACCGTGTGCGCGTGCATACTCGCCGTCATGAATATACCCTCCGTTTAAAAGTTCGTTCACCTCGCAATGCGCAACTATAAGTTTTCCGAGTTTTACAGCCGTTCGCATTGCCGATTCCATAACCTCGTCACTTTGCACCCCCCTGCCGTCATCCGAAAACGCAACGGTATGCGGTGCAAGTTCCGGCATATCTGAGAGCACTTTACCCTCCTCACCTGCGGTTATTGATGCATAGGGGTAGATATCGATAACGGAATCGCTTCGTATGATATCAGTCTCGGCACACAGATGATCAAGTGAGTCCGGCACCGGAGATAGGTTCGGCATGGTACAGACCGCGGTATAACCGCCACGAGCCGCCGCACGTGACCCGTTGTATATACGTCCCTTATACGAATACCCGGGTTCTCTGAAGTGCACGTGAACATCGCAAAATCCCGGAAGCACGGTATATTCCGCATCTTCCGACAATGTAGGTACATATTCGCCGAGCGCTTCTTCGGCATGGCGCAATACATCATTTTTTGATCGATCTGCCGAAATAAGTTTTATCATTTCACAATTTCCTTTATTTTTTCAGATTAAATCAATTAAAATCGAACTTTTGTAAGCTTCCATTTACAGAGATCGCACCCCATCTCTTGCAGAAATGGGGTGTTATCATATCAAAACAGACCTACAATACGACCGTTTTCGTCAACATCGATTTTTTCCGCCGCAGGCACCTTG
>CAZISZ010000228.1:0-1817 GCA_964542035.1 uncultured Ruminococcus sp.
AAGCAGATTCCTTGTTCCTCTGCTACCATCCGCAACGAGATGGCGGAACTTGAGAGCATGGGGTATCTCGAACAGCCGCACACATCTTCGGGACGGGTGCCTTCGCAACTCGGTTATCGGTTTTATGTTGATCAGCTCATTGAGCGCTATGCAATGACCACCGGAGAGGTGGCGAGAGTGGCGCAGGAACTTAAAAGCAAGACCAACGAGGTGGATCAGATACTTCTCACAGCATCACGTCTTGCGTCGGCGCTGACAAACTACACCGGTATTGCCGCAAAGCCGAAATGTGCCGCGGTGACCGTAAGCCGTTTTGAAACGGCATATATCGATGCTTGCAGCTTTGTACTTATAATGATAAGCTCCACGGGCTCGGTAACATCAAAGCATATAAGACTTAATTCTCCCATCCTACCGGAAACGATCGCACGTCTTTCCGCAGCGCTCAACGAAAATGTTGCGGGACTTGCGGCGGCTGAGATCAATTTGCCGGTAATGATGCGGCTTGAAGAGCAAATGGGTGCCGACGCGGTGCTTGTGGGACCGATAGTTAAGACCATCTACGAGACGATGACGGAACTCGACGGCGGAGAACTTCGCCTATCGGGTATCAATCATCTTTTGCAGTACCCCGATTATTCGAATCCCGATGAGCTTGGAGACCTTTTGGGTACTCTGGAGCAAAAAGAGGAGATACTTGAGTTGGTATCAAAGCAAGAGGATGAAGATATATCGGTCGTTATAGGTTCGGAATCTCCCGTGCGAGTTATGAATAACTCATCCCTTGTTTTCAAGCCGATAAAACGCGGCGACAAAACGATAGGCGTTATAGGTGTTTTGGGACCTCTGCGAATGGATTACGCACGAGTGCTTGAAACGATAGAGATGCTTTGCGGTATGATAGGTGAGATGATTGATCCTAACGCGCCGCAAACTCATTCCATTACCGGCGGAGCCGCGGACGTCGTACGGCGCGATGCTTCAAAAGCGACTAACGCGGAGCACGAGAGCGACATGTAGCACCCGTATATCGAATAAACGTAAGCGATAAAACGATAAGAACAATAAACCAAGAGGTGACTTTTTAAATGGCAGATGTGGAAAATATAAAAAAGGAAAACGAAGTTCCGAACGATTCGGGTAATTCGTGCGCGGAAGATCAAAAGGAAAATGCGGCGAATGCTGCAAAATCGGACGGAACGGAAGATGAGAAGCTTTCGCATTCCGAAAAGAAAAAGGTGAAAAAACTTGAGGCGAGGGTAGCGGAGCTTGAAGCCGCGCTTGCATCCGCGGAGGCTGCCAAAACGGCGGGTGATGACAAATATCTGCGTATGCTTGCCGAATACGATAACTTCCGTCGCCGCGCCGCCAAAGAGCGAGAGGGAATATATGCCGATGCATATTCCGATGCGATAAGCGCGCTGCTCCCGGTGCTTGATAATCTGGATCGCGCGGTGGGATGTACCGATGCGCAGGCACTTGCCGAAGGACTGGCGCTGATCCTTAAAAGTTTTTCCGAGGCGCTTACAAAAATGGGCGTTGAGGAGATAAAGGCTGCGGGCGAGACTTTTAATCCCAACTTTCATAATGCCGTTATGCACATCGACGATGAAGCATCGGGCGAGGGCGAGATAGTCGAGGTCTTCCAAAAAGGATACAAAAAGGGCGATAAAGTTATTCGCCACGCGGTGGTAAAGGTAGCCAACTGACAAGTCGGATGATCTGTATACCGCAAGTCAAAAACAAAAAACAAAAGCGTAAGCTTAAAAAATAAATTCAACTCACACATTACTGAAAATCATTTATTTGATTCGGAG
>CAZISZ010000229.1:0-1745 GCA_964542035.1 uncultured Ruminococcus sp.
GACCAACCCCCTGTCCGAGCTTACCCATAAGCGCCGTCTGTCGGCGCTCGGTCCCGGCGGTCTTTCCCGCGACCGTGCATCCTTTGATGTTCGTGACGTTCACTATACTCATTACGGTCGTATGTGTCCTATCGAAACGCCTGAAGGCCCGAACATCGGTCTTATTTCCTATCTTGCGACATACGCTCGCATCAGCGAGTACGGCTTTATCGAGGCTCCCTACCGCAGAGTGGACAAGGAGCGCCATGTCGTTACGGATGAAATAGTTTATATGACCGCCGATGTTGAGGACAGATACATTATCGCGCAGGCCAGCGAGCCGCTTGACGATGAGGGACATTTTATCAACAGCAAGGTAACGGCGCGCGACCGCAACGAGTTTATCGAGATCGAAAGCGACAAGGTCGATTTCATGGATGTATCTTCAAAGATGGTTGTTTCCGCCGCCACGGCGATGATCCCCTTCCTTGAAAACGATGATAACTCCCGTGCTCTGATGGGTTCCAACATGCAAAAACAAGCGGTGCCGCTTATGGTCACCGATTCGCCTATTGTCGGTACCGGTATGGAATACAAGGTTGCTACAGATTCCGGTGTTGTTGTGCTTGCCAAGAACGCCGGTCGCGTTGCGCATGTTGAGGCGGACAAGATTGTTATTGCTTGCGATGACGGTCACCGCGACCTGTACGAGCTTATAAAGTTCAAACGTACCAACCAAGGTACCTGCTGCAACCAACGCCCCATAGTCAAGGAAGGCGACGTGGTGGAGGCGGGCGATCCCATAGCCGACGGACCCGCAACGTCACAGGGCGAGGTCGCTCTCGGAAAGAATGCCCTTATCGGATTTATGACGTGGGAGGGTTACAACTACGAGGATGCCGTTCTGCTTAACGAAAAATTGGTAAGAAACGATGTTTACACATCGCTTCATATTGAAGTTTACACGCATGAGGCGAGAGATACCAAACTCGGTCCGGAGGAGATCACGCGTGAGATACAAAACGTCGGCGACGACGCCCTGCGTAATCTTGATATCAACGGCGTTGTAAAGAAAGGTACCGAGGTTCATGCGGGCGATATTCTTGTAGGTAAGATAACTCCCAAGGGTGAGACAGACCTTACCGCGGAGGAAAGATTGCTTCGCGCAATATTCGGCGAAAAGACTCGCGAAACACGTGATACCTCTCTGCGTTTGCCGCACGGCGAATCGGGTATAGTTGTTGATGTTCGTACATTCTCGCACGAGCAGGGCGACGAGCTTCCAGCCGGCGTTAACAAGGTAGTCCACGTTTATATCGCACAAAAGCGTAAGATATCCGTTGGTGACAAAATGGCAGGTCGTCACGGTAACAAGGGTGTTGTATCCCGCATACTGCCCCCCGAGGATATGCCTTTCCTGCCCGACGGTACACCTCTTGATATCGTTCTTAACCCGCTGGGCGTTCCTTCCCGAATGAATATCGGTCAGGTGCTTGAAGTTCACCTTGGAATTGCCGCACGTAAACTCGGTTGGAAGATAATGACCCCCGTCTTCGACGGTGCAAACGAAAAGGACATTCTCGAATGCATGAAGATGGCGGGCATGTGGCGCGATGTCTTCCCCGGTGAGAATGTTGACGGTAAAGAGACCCGCGAGGTCACAAATCCCGATACCGGCGAGACCAAACTTCAAGTCATTGACGGTAAAACGGTACTTTACGACGGACGTACCGGAGAGGCGTTCGATAACCCCGTTACCGTCGGTA
>CAZISZ010000230.1:0-1744 GCA_964542035.1 uncultured Ruminococcus sp.
CGAATAAAACCAAGACATTTCGGTGTTCGGATTTGAATGGTCTTGCTCCACCAAATAAAAGACGGTCATCGACCGTCTTTTTTGCTTTACAGTCGAATTTCGCAGGTGTGGTTGAATACTTTGCGCTAAGATACAGAAAACTGTAATGACATCGCGTAAAACGTGGACGAAATTATCGCGCCGACAGTTATCGTCTTGGCTGCTTTTTCTTGTTTATAAATCCGAGGATGATATCACGTTAAACGATTAAAACAAATACTGTGTTGTTTTTTTGAGAACGTCTGTATATTTGTACTTTTGTTATATTGATTTTTTGTGCGTTGTGTGATAAAATGAAACGGGAATAACGGTCATTGCCCGACAAAGTTACTGTTTTGGCGGATATTGTCGGGAAATCGCGAAATACCTTGAAAGGTTGTGATATCAAATGAAATCGGCAAGATTTATTACACATGGCGGATTAAAACTACCCGAATATTCGCACCCGTGGCGCAATACGAAATTTAACAGTTACGATCAGTCGTTGCCACGCGGCGATGGCCTTCTTACAATAAAACGCAACTTCATGACGGATCCGGGACGGCGTATGGTTACCGTAAGGGTTCGTGCCACCGCGCTCGGTATATTCGATATGTTTATTAACGGTGTGCGTATAGGCAATGATAAGGATGGCAATTTTGTTCCGGATGAATACAAGCCCGGTTGGACAGACTACCGTCGCCGTGTTTTCGAGTACGAATATGACGTTACCGAGCTTTGCGGCGAGGATAATGTGTTTGTGGCGGAGGTTTCGCCAGGATGGTGGTCGGGGCGCGTCTCCTTTGGTTTTTACGGATTTCGACCGTGCGCCTTTTGCGGTGAAATCGAGATAGAATACGATGACGGCGATATCGAACTTGTGGCGTCCGCTCCCGACGGCAATTGGGAGACGGCGATTGCGGGACCGGTGATGACGGCAGATATTTGGAACGGCGAATATTACGATGCCACGGTTCCCGAGCCGTCAATACATCCCGAAGTGTACCGTTGGCAACCTGCCGTGGCGTTTGATGAGTTTGCGGGCGAGATAGTGCCGGTTGTGGGACCCACCGTACGAGCCAAACACGAGCTTGTGCGTGAGCCGCTCAGTGCGGTAGTACATAGCGGAACGGTTGATGACGGCTCGCCTCTCGGTGCCATTAATGTGATATCTAAACGCGTCGGAGAAGAGTGTCAACACACGCGTCTGCATACGGGAGAGGCGCTGATACTGGATTTCGGTCAAAACATGGTGGGGCGTCCTATTCTTTTCGTTAGGGCGGAGCGCGGTACAAAGATCTGCGGTTACTTTGCCGAAATGCTTAACGACAGCGGAGATCCGGAACGTGGGAACGACGGTCCGCGCGGCAGTATGTACATAAAAAATTACCGTTCGGCTCTTTCGCGCATCGTTTATGTGGCGGCGGGAGTTGAACGCGAGGTGTATTTTCCGACACACGCGTTCTTCGGATTCCGTTATTTTGAGATACGTGCCGATCGTGATATCGAGATCTCCGTGCTTGGCGAGGTGATAGGTTCGGATATCGAAGAGGACGCAAGCTTTGAGTGCAGCAATCCCGAGGTGAACCGACTTTTCTCAAATATCGTATGGGGAATGCGTGGAAATTATTTTTCCGTTCCAACCGATTGCCCGCAACGTGACGAGCGTCTCGGATGGACGGGAGATACGCAAATATTCTGCGGTGCGGCGGCATATCTCGGCGAT
>CAZISZ010000231.1:0-1712 GCA_964542035.1 uncultured Ruminococcus sp.
AGCCGTGCTGAAGCACAGGTGCCTTCGACTTTGTCACCTTATCGCTGCGTCCCTGTCTGACAAGCTGATTAAAGGTTGGCATTCTGACTTAATTTCCTCCTTCTTCCGAAATATGTTTATATACCTACAAAGCGTGCATTTTTGACGCTTTTTCGGCAGCATTGATAGCGGAAAGGGATTTTTTCCGCAAACAATTACATTATATTATATCATTTTTGCCGCCCTTTGTCAAGGACGGCATAGAACCAAGATGTTTTTCTGCTATTTGCACAAATCTTCTCGTCTCAGACGGTCGCACTGTGTACAACTCTCACAGTGCGACCGCAAAATCATCATGCAGTGAATTCTATCTGTGCCTTACTGACCGGACGCAACATCGGTATTTTCTTCACACTCCGACTCCGTCTCCATAACATCCATATCGGCATAGCACTGCATACCTGTTCCGGCAGGAATGAGTTTACCGATGATAACGTTTTCTTTAAGACCGAGCAGATGATCGACCTTGCCCTTGATCGCGGCTTCGGTGAGAACCTTTGTTGTCTCCTGGAAAGAAGCGGCGGAAAGGAAGGATTCGGTCTGCAACGCGGCTTTGGAGATACCGAGCAATACCTGCTCGCCCTCGGCGCGGCGCAGATCGCGCTCGCCCTCGGCAACGCGCATATCGATCTTAGCGTTTTCATCCTCAAATTCATTCAGAGAAACAACGGATCCGGTGAGCATGGGGGTGTCACCCGCTTCGTTTACACGAACTTTGCGCGTCATCTGACGTGCTATTACCTCAATATGCTTATCGTTGATATTAACGGACTGTGCGCGGTAAACACGCTGTGTTTCACTGATAATATAATCATACACGGCGTCAAGACCGAGTATATTCATGATATCGGCAGGACTCTTTGAGCCCTCGGTCAGCGCATCGCCCTTGGCAACGTGATCTCCGTCTTTCACCGTCATGCGGCGTCCGTAGGGAATCTGATATCTGACCGCCTCACCGCCGTCTTGGGGAGTAACGACAATATCCTGAATGTTGGGGTTTTCATCGGGAACGATCTCGGCAATACCGTCCACTTCGGACATAATTGCGGGCTTTTTGGGCGTTCTTGCCTCAAACAGCTCTTCGACACGGGGAAGACCCTGTGTAATATCCGATCCCGCAACGCCGCCGGAGTGGAAAGTACGCATCGTAAGCTGTGTACCCGGCTCACCGATCGACTGAGCGGCAATAATACCGACCGCTTCACCGACGCTGACGAGTCTGCCGGAGGCAAGATCCGCACCGTAACAGTGCGCGCATATACCGTGGCGTGCGTGGCAGTGGATAACCGTTCTGATCTGAACCGCCTCGATGCCGGCATTTACAATGCGCTTTACCATAGCCTCGGTAAGCATCACATCATCGTCCGCTATCATCTCACCGGTGTTGGGATCGATAACAGGACCCATGGTGTAACGTCCGATAAGTCTGTCTTCAAGACTTTCAAGCGGCTTAGCAGCGGAGCCGTCGGCTATCGCCTTTATCCATGCGCCGTGCTTGGTATCGCATTTTTCCTCACGGATAATGACCTCCTGCGAGACATCGACCAAACGTCTGGTAAGGTATCCCGAGTCTGCTGTACGCAGAGCTGTATCGGAAAGCGACTTACGAGAGCTTCGAGCACCCATAAAGTACTCGAATATCTTCATACCCTCGCGGAAGTTGGATTTGATCG
>CAZISZ010000232.1:0-1693 GCA_964542035.1 uncultured Ruminococcus sp.
TACCGGTAACAAAACCGTTTTCCGCCTTGCGGTCATCTTCTTCGTATTCATATATATTCCCATCCGTGTCCGCGTCGGCGTTCCTTGGAGCGTAGATCCCCAGTGCTGCCTGCATGGCAAAGGAACGGGAGCGAATAAATGAATTTACACTTGATGACATGGCATTCTCCTTTTTCGTATCGTCGCGAAAATTAAGGAAGCACACGGCGTTGCCTTAAAATAAAAAACGCTTCGACGGTATTTTCCCGCAAAGCCCTTGATTTTCTCGGCTGTTTGTATTATAATTATAACCACGATTTTGATAATGTCAAATTATGATTTGATCTATCCCGATAAATAAAATTTATAGGAGGCTGCAAAGATGATTGATACCAAGGTATATTCTCTGCTTAAAGTAAACGAGTGCGGCGGTTTTGCGGCAGCGGCAAAACAGTTATCCATTACCCAGCCCGCGGTAAGCCAACATATAAAAGCGCTTGAAGAAGAGTTGGGCGTGCGCATATTCGAACGCGCCAACGGAAAGACGGTTTTAACCAAACAGGGCGCTGAAGTGGTAAAATATGCCCTTAAGATGGTAGGCATATACAACAGTTTGCGGCAAAATCTAAGCGATGGGCAAAGCCTTACCACTCACCTGACTGTGGGAGTTACACACACGGCGGAAAGTAATCCGATTGCAGAATCTCTCGCCAAATATTGCTCGCAAAACGACAGGGTGAACATTAAAATGATTACGGATACCATAAGTAATCTTTATACGATGCTAAAAACATACGATATAGATATTGCCATTGTGGAGGGCAGAATAAGCGATCCGGGCATAAAATATTTACTTATGGATACGGATTATCTTATTTTGGCGGTATCTCCCGATCATCCGTTTGCCCAAAAGAGCATGGTAACGCTTGCGGAGCTGAAAAAAGAAAGAATGATTCTGCGTTTGCCAAACTCAGGTACGCGTAACCTTTTTGCGGCGCATCTTGAAAGTAACAATATGAGCATTACGGATTTTAACGTTATCCTTGAAGTGGATAACATAGCTACGATAAAAGATCTTATCAGGCGAGATTTCGGCGTGTCCATCCTTGCAAAAAGTGTTTGCCTTGACGAGCTTAAAAAAGGTAAGATAGTGGCGCTGCCGGTTGAAAACCTCAGTATGATGCGAGAGATAAATATAGCATACCCCGCAGATTTTTCGCAATTCGATATTCTGCGCGATATCGTGCGCAGTTATAACGAAACGCTCAGACTTTACAAGTGACGCGGAAAACTTCATTATAGTATATATAATTCGTTCACAAAAACGGTGGATATAATAAGGATCCGTGGTAGCAATTGTCACTAAAACAGTGCAAAAAAAATCGAAACATCTATTGACTTTTCGGGTTGAGTGTTGTATAATGATAATGGAAGTTATAAAGCCCCGACTATGCGGCGGTGCCGATGGACCTTTGATGTTTTTTTGCACGCTTTTTATAAAAAATATTCAAAAAACTATTGACAATGCCGTAAAAGGGTGATATAATTACTCCATCCTTATAGTATTTGGCTGACGAATTTGCATTTTGGCACCTGCGAGCGAGCTAAGCCGACGTTCGTGGGTAGGTGACAGATGCCGGTTTGCTCGGATCAAATCTTCAAAATCAAAATTAAAGAGAGGATTATGAAGAAATGAAAAAAGTAGTATCAGTAG
>CAZISZ010000233.1:0-1665 GCA_964542035.1 uncultured Ruminococcus sp.
CATACCAAAGCTCCTGCCAACGGTTGCGGATACCGTCCACCGCCGCCGCCTCGTAAAGCGAATGGTCAACACCCTGAAGACCCGCTATAAATGATAGGAAAGAAGTACCGAGAGAGGTCCAAAGTGCAACCACTATACACAGCGGCATGATGTACTTTTTGTTTTCGAAGAACTGGATCGCCTCGGTGGTGATACCGAGATCAAGCAGTACCGCGTTTGCCCAACCGTACGAGTCGCCGGAGAAGAGGGTACCCCAAATAAGGTAAACCTGACCGGAAATGGAGGGGGCATAGAATATAAGGGTAACGATAGCACGGATCTTGGGGGACAACTCGTTGATGAACCATGCAACGAGCAGCGACATAAGATAGGATGCCGGACCGACGATTACCGCGAAGATGAATGTGTTCTTACATGCAATAAGGAAGATATCATCGTCAAGGAAAAGCCGGATATAGTTATCCAGAAATACGAAGTTGGGCATCTGCAGAATGTTAAAGTCGGTAAAGCTGACTATTACCGAGATCAATACAGGCACAACGGTGAACAGGGTGAAAACGATCATAAAGGGTGCGATCATTACATACGCCGCCCAGTTGCGCTTCATTTCTTTCCATGTCCATGCCGCACGGCTGATATCCTTTTGGGCAACAGCCTTTTTCGGTGCTTTTTTTGCAGTCTGCGCTGTTTGCTGAGACATGTGCTTTTTCTCCTTACTTAGATTTTGTTAGTCGATCAAAGATCGTATTCTATCGGCGCCGCACGTTTTTAAGCGCATATCGGCGCCGATATTCGGGCAAAGATCCGATCTCTGCGATCTTCGTCTTTTACGATCTTTACGATCGCCTATTGATTTTGTCTTTGTCGGAGACGACCGTTAATAGATCGACGTTCCGGTTGTTGCGGGGTAGGATGACTGATAGGACTTAAGCGCCGTTGCACATTCATCCACTTTCTTTGCGATATCGCCGAACAGCTCGGCATTCGCATCGGAAAGTGCCTGACCCGCCGCTCTGAGAGCATCAATGTACTCATCCTCGCAATATGTGCTGTAGGTGGGTACATTCTCCATTGCAGTGCGCAGAGCGCTTATCTGCTCGGAGTATGCATCCGCAGAACTGCCGAGTTCATCAATCGCCTCGGTAATCTGATCACGTCTCAGACTTGCCAACGTTTGACCGATCTCAAGAGTGGGAAGACCGAACTCGGATCTCTTACGCGTGATCTCTTTGTTGATCGTGGTAATGTATCTGAGAAGCTCGGTAACCGCATCTGCGTTATCGTTGTAAACGGAAAGGAACGCGAACTTGGTGTAACGACCTATAATGTATGCGCCGGGGTAGTTGGGGATAGACGCGAGATTGGTGAACTGAGCGTTCAGGTTCTCGTATTCCTCGCGCGTCCAAGGCAGAGATTCAAGTGCCTGTACGTTTGCGGTGGCGTACTTTGCGGAGTCACCCATGATGGCGACCATCTCGTTGGAGTAGTCGATCTGGCACTGTGCACCGGTATGCCACTTCATAAACTCCCATGCATCCTTCTTTGTCTCTTCGTCGGCACCCGTGATCATAACGATGGCGTTTACGGAGGAAACGGATACATTGTTGATCGTGCCGTCATCCTGCTCAAAGCCGGGCAGCGGCAGGAACTGCCACTTACCGCGCA
>CAZISZ010000234.1:0-1636 GCA_964542035.1 uncultured Ruminococcus sp.
CAAGCGAGATATCAAGCACCGGATAGTAAACTATTATATCACCGTTAAGCGACCAATCGTCATAGTCCGGCGCGCGCCCGTCATGAGGCTTTCCCGATGCGAGCGCGCCGCCTATTCCCTCCAAAAACACCGCGCCGTACTCACGCGCCGCGCGATATTCACGCTCTTTAGGGGTAAGCGCGGGATATTTGACCTCAAGTTCTCGTGTGGACACAAATGTGATCTCCGGCGGCAGAAGATGCCCTATAAAATTATAATCATCCGCTATATAGTTTTCCGTTTGACGCAGGGCGTCATAGATATATCTAACGGTGGTGTGCAATGTATCTCTTGTGCGCTCGGATCTTAAAATAACCTTTTCCCAGTCCCACTGATCCACAAATACAGAATGAATATTATCCGTCTCCTCATCGCGACGTATAGCGTTCATGTCGGTATACAGTCCCTCTCCGGGAGCAAAACCGTATTTTTTCAGCGCAAAGCGCTTCCACTTGGCAAGCGAATGCACCACCTCAAACCTACCCTCGCAGTTTTTCATGTCAAAGGACACCGGGCGCTCAATACCGTTAAGATCGTCGTTAAGTCCCGTTGCGGAATCAACAAACACAGGGGCGGATACACGTCGCAGATTCAGTTGATTGGCAAGATCGGTTTGAAAAAAATCTTTTACCTTTTTAATTGCAATCTGCGTTTGTCTTGCAGTAAGACTTGAACGGTACCCATCCGGTAGTACAAGCGGCATGATGTATCACCTCGTTTGTTATTGAAAAATATAAATTATTATATCATCGCGCCGCTCGGATGTCAAGTTTTTTATCAAATATTCTCGTTTTTAAGCGCATCTATGGTGTTATCGCCGCGTATCATCCTCATGGTGTACAGCATTGCGGCAAACACCACCGCAAAAACGCTGCCCACAGCTACCGCTATGCTGTACCATGGGATGTAAAATTCCGCAGTGTACGCTTCTGTAACTATACAATATATCAAAAATGTCAGCACAAGCGATACGGGAAGCCCCCATAAAAGTCCCTTGGCACCGTACTTTATACATTCGTAATTCATCATTTTGTTAAACCCGCCGGATGTCATTCCTACAGAGCGCAACATGGCAAATTCACGCCGCCGCAACAGTAAATTCGTTGATATGGTGTTGAACATATTGACCATCGCTATCATCGATATCAGTACTATAAAGCCTATCGCAAATACATTTATGACAGTTACAAGCATCCTCTCGGACTCATAAGATTCCGCATAGTCGTAAAGGTACGCATCCTCCAAACCGTTTGACAGCAGTACAGTGCGCATTTTTGATGCAACACCGCTATGATTGTTGGCGGTAAATGTAAACACTGTGCGTTGACCGCTTATGGAGTTTAATTTAAAAGTACTGCGCGCCAGTTTTTCATACATCGAAAGTGGATAAACAAAGCACATCTCACCCGCAATATCAGCCACAAGCGGTCGCGTGGAGACTCGAGCGGATATTTTAATTTCGTTGCTTATCGTCGCCTCATCATCGGTAAGCACGAGTGCGCGTTCGGGATCGAACACTCCGCCGTTTTTCGCTATATTATTAACATACGAGGTCTCGTAATAGTAGTACAGCGTCTTACCGTCATCATCGGTCGTA
>CAZISZ010000235.1:0-1602 GCA_964542035.1 uncultured Ruminococcus sp.
CGGGGTTTTGCTAAATTGTTGATACATAGCATGTGGAAACAGTCTGTCTGCTCACAAGAAAAGCCCAATAAATCAAAGGATTTCGCCAATCTGGGGCAGAAATAGATGTGTGTTTCTGTTTCCAAAGAGCGGGTATGAGGGAATTGATATACCCAAGGGGATAGGGAGTTTGGAAGTTAAGGAATATCTTTTGGCGTAAGGTTATTATTTGGCAAAAGAGAATGAAATAGAGTAGGAAACACTAGTCACCGCCTCCTACTCTATTATAGAAATTTGTTGTCCAATATGTAATGTGTTGAACAACCGCAGAATCAATACAATACCCACTAGCAGATCCTCTGCTGTGATGGTAGGCATTGCCCACAGGATGTATTCTAATCAGAATACTTTTACACTTGAAGGTACAAAACAGCATGAAATTGAATTTTTATAAATATCAAACTGTTTCTGATGCATCTGTCACAAACTTGTTCTTATTCATACGGCGGTAGTAGATTACGCAAAGCAGAATACCAAAAGCGGTTGCGGTGGGAGCAGCCAGACCAATGTTAGTAAGCGAAGCGTTGGGCTGGCTGCTCATGATATAGGACATGGGCAGACGGACAAGGAAGGACTGGGCAAGCCCCTGGATCATCACAAAGGTCGATTTGGAATGTCCGTTGAAATATCCAATAAACGCAAACAGAATACAGGTGATCAGGGCTTCCCAAATATATCCACGCAGATATTCATAAGCTTTGGCAATATCGCTGGCTTCGGAAGTGAAAATGGAGGCAAGCAAATCTCCCTTGAAGAACACCACGAGGAAAATAACAATACCCACGCACACGCCCATGATCATACCGTAGTACATACCACGCTTTGCCCGTTTTTCCTGATTTGCCCCCACATTCTGAGCGACAAAGGTTGCCATGGACTGCATGAGTGCAGATGGAATCAACATAATGAAGGATTGAATTTTCTGGGCAATGCCATATCCGTTGGAGGCTTCCAATCCCAAGCGGTTAATGAAAGCACACAGAGCAAGAAACGAAATGTTTGTCAAAACCTCCTGCAAGGCAAGGGGTGCACCCACCCGAACAAATTTCTCAGTTTCGCTTCCAAAGCTAATGTCTTTCCACGAAAATGCGAATCCCAGATCACGCTTGCGAATAATGAGCAGGGATAAAATCACGCTGACTGCCTGTGCGCCAACGGTGGCGATAGCCGCACCCACCACATCCATGTCAAATACTGCAACCAGCAGCAGATCCCCCACAATATTGACTGCACAGGCGATGCCGACAAACAACAGCGGTGTTTTGGAATCGCCCAGACCACGGAAAATACTACTGAGCAGGTTATAAAAGACAATAAACACGCAGCCAATGCCACATACCCGAATATACTGTGCAGTCAGATCCACCGCTTCTTCCGGTGCTTGCATCAAAACCGCAATGGGACGGGCGAAGATGACCAGCACAACGGTCAAAACGATAGCCAGCGCAAAAAAGAACGCTACGGCATTTCCAATGACCTTGCCCACAGTTTCTTTTTTGCCTTCGCCAATATATCGGCTCATAATAACCGTAACGCCAGTCGCCAATGCGGTCACGCCGTAGG
>CAZISZ010000236.1:0-360 GCA_964542035.1 uncultured Ruminococcus sp.
GTACTCGGCAGCCGCGGTGTCAGTGTACCGGGCGAACTATCCTGCGATTTTAAAGTAACAACGTCGGAAGGAACGGCTCGGATCGCGCGTGCGGCATTTGACTTTGCCCGAAAAAACGGTAAGCACCGTGTGTGTTGCGTGACCAAAGCGAACATAATGAAAAAAACAGATGGCGATTTTTCGCGTATAGCGCACGCAATTGCCGCTGCCGAGTATCCGGAACTGATTGTTGAAGATTGGTATATCGATATAATGACGGCTAAACTGTTGGATGCGACTGTACGGTCGGGATTTGAGGTGTTTTTGCTTCCCAACCTCTACGGCGATATTATTACCGATGAGGCGGCACAACTTCAAGGC
>CAZISZ010000236.1:370-1583 GCA_964542035.1 uncultured Ruminococcus sp.
CGTGGGAACTGCGGGCAGCGCAAACATCGGCTCTCGCTATGCGATGTTTGAGGCAATACACGGTTCGGCGCCGAGAATGATTGAACGCGGCGATGGAGAATATGCCAACCCGGCAAGTATGTTCCGCGCCGCAGAGATGCTTTTGCGACATATCGGATATGCCGATCGCGCCGAGCGTTTGCGTTTCGCGGTTGATGCGGCAACGGCGACTGATTCTCCCGTAAAGATCACTGGGCGCCGCGGTGGATCGAGTTGTTGTGAGATGGGGCAGTACGTAATCGACCTTCTTTCAGAGTAAAGTATTGTGGGCTGTTGCATTACGCAACAGCCTATGTTTATTATTTTGCATAATGTTTGATTTAATAAAACTCAAACATTTCTCAAAACTTTCAAAAACGATCCTGCGGTATAATATGCTCATAAAAGAAATCATTAAGTAGGAGAAAAATCAAAATGAACAACAAAGATACCGAATACATTGTAAGAGCAATACGCACCAAATACACCGGGCGACGTTATACCGCACTGGACGAACTTATAGCTCTGGATAAAAAAGCAAAACGTCCCGCAGATATATTGGCATATGTTCTCGGCGGTATCGGTGCGCTTGTCATGGGTGCCGGAATGAGTATGGTAATGACGGATATCGGTGCGAGCATCGGTGTTGATTCACCGCTTGTGCCGGGGATCATCATAGGTATTGCCGGCATGGCTTTGGCTATCGTTAATTATCCGATCTACCGTGCCGTTCTTTCATCACGTCGCAAAAAGTTTGCAGCCGAAGTGAATGAGTTGAGCGATAAACTTTTAAATGAAAAGAAATAAAAACGTCAATATAATGTAATCGGGGCAGGGTAATGCCCCGATTGTTTTTTAAAAAAATGAGAAAAAAATGAAAAAAGGGCTTGACAACGAAGAAATGATGTGATATAATAAATAACGTCGCCGGCAAGACGGGTTAGGGAGCATAGCTCAGCTGGGAGAGCACATGCCTTACAAGCATGGGGTCACAGGTTCGAGCCCTGTTGTTCCCACCATCAAGTTGGCCCGGTAGCTCAGTTGGTTAGAGCGCCAGCCTGTCACGCTGGAGGTCGTGGGTTCGAGCCCCATCCGGGTCGCCAACTGCCGTGCGAAGATAGCGGTAAAAGGCAGTCCATGCTGCTTGCCTCTGTAGCTCAGTTGGTAGAGCAGGGGACTGAAAATCCCCGTGTCG
>CAZISZ010000237.1:0-1580 GCA_964542035.1 uncultured Ruminococcus sp.
TGCTAAACAGAACACTCCAAAGATGGTCAATCGATTGCTCTAATTCCGCATAGGTCAGTTCTTGAAAAACCGCTTTTTCGATATTTTTTCCTTCCAGCAGCTGCTCAATATCCCAGCGGGTTGTATCATCCGCTTTGTGAAGTAATTTGCAAATAATATCATTACTGCTGGTATTGGACCAGTAGTTTTGTGGAGGCATATCAGGATTTTTCCGCTGGTCAAACACATATTTCAAAACGTCCCAAGGACAATACACCGCCTGATTTCCAAAGGTATATCCGTCATACCAGTTTTTTATGATGGAGTGCCGTTCTTCTAATCCATAATAGGAAAGCATATCAGCCACTTCAGTATCTGTAAATCCAAAGTATTCGTCAAAATAAGCATTGGTCAAAGAAACCACATTCAAATTGTTAAGTCCTGTAAAAATGCTTTCTTTGGCAATTCTCATGCAGCCCGTCATCACAGCC
This sequence comes from uncultured Ruminococcus sp., assembly GCA_964542035.1. Lineage (GTDB taxonomy): Bacteria > Bacillota > Clostridia > Oscillospirales > CAG-272 > CAG-390. Next base: position 471 of record CAZISZ010000237.1, read on the forward strand.
ATTTGAAGATTGTCATTGGTTTTCAAAGCCTGATGAAGTACATTTCGAATGAGAATAACCATGGAATCGTAATAACCGTAATCATAAGCTTTGGCAAGCGGAACATCATATTCATCAATCAACATTATGACTTTCTGGTTGTAATGTTTCCGAAGCATCCGCGAGAGAAGCAGCAGACTTTGTTCTAACGCATCTGTGCTTAACTCTCCAATCAGCAACTGCTCAAATTCGTTCTTATCATACTCTGTCAATATGTGACTCTGCATCAGAGATTGATGTCTCATAGCTTCCGCTCGAATAATAGAAACCATTGCCGCTTGCGCATCTTCAAAATTTTTTCCAGCAACACCTTTGAGAGTGATTGAAATTACAGGATATTTTCCCATATGCTCACTACACAATTGTTCTTCCTTGGAAATTGCCAGCCCCGCAAACAATTTTGGTTCCATCCCAACTTCAAAGAAATGCCGGAGCATACTCATATTGAGCGTCTTGCCAAACCGTCTCGGACGAGTGAACAAAGTGACTTCGACCATATTTTCCAGAAGTTCCTTAATCATTCCGGTTTTGTCAACATAATAGAAATTCATCGTGCGGATTTTTTCAAAATCTTCAATCCCGATGGGCAACATCTTTTTTCTTTCTTCCATGGGTTGTTCACTCCTTTCGCTGCCTGGCTACACCGAACCTGATTTATACATAAATATTATAGTATAAATCAGGTGAAATATCAATAAGCAATGATTTTACGGCAAAAATACCGTAACCATTCAGCCCACTCCGAAATACAACGCACAAAACTCCCAAAGCAGTTTCCTGCCCTGGGAGTCCTGAATTTTAATATTTCGTTTGTACCGACCGGATTAGTTTTCCTCTTCTGCGAATTCTACATTTTCGTCAAAGAAGTCTTCTTCCTCATAGTCTTCTTCTGCATCCTGTTCCGTGCCAAACTCCTGATATTCTTCTTCATAGTCGAAGTTTTCGTAATCATCATCATAGCTGAACTCTTCCACGGTATCGGAATCCAGTTTCACGTTACGATACTGCTTCATACCTGTTCCGGCAGGAATCAGCTTACCAATAATAACGTTCTCCTTCAGACCCATCAGA
>CAZISZ010000238.1:0-1578 GCA_964542035.1 uncultured Ruminococcus sp.
TCGCAACCTGCATTGCAGCTCAGTGGCTTGTGTGCGCCAAGGCGAAAAAGTTGTCATTAAAGCTCATCCCGTGCGGATCTGTGTTGGCGCTCGCCTTTTATTCCCTGCTCCGCATGCTGAGCATTATAAGATACCCTTCCGACGGAGCTTCATTTTTGGACACCGGCGTTCTAACCGGAATCATTTTGATGGTGTTCGCGGCATTCGGTGCCGCAGGGTGTGTAATTGGATTTGTGATTTATCTCATCATACGATTTACAAAGAAGATCAAGATAAAAAATGCCGCCGCGTATAACGCGGCGGACAGTAGAAAATAGTTTTCCGGCACATGTAATCAAAAAGACCTCACGGGGACTCGCCGCGCTGCGAGCGTCCGCATGAGGTCTTATTTTTTTGATATTTTATCGATACTTCATTCCGGCTTTCCGGTCTGCTTTAAAAGGTTTTTGCTTATTCTTGCTATCTGCGACCAAAAGATCGTTGCAAGTTGCAACGGAATACCGATAAGAAAGATAGTCCACATCTCCCATTTTGCCGCCGAAATATAAACGCTTGCAAGCAAACTCCAAACAAGCAACGAGATAAAAACAAAATTCAATTTGTACCGTCCCCATATCGAATTAAAAACAATAAGAACTATCATGGACGCGGGGACCGCCCAAAGATACGCCAGTTCCCTGTGCGGGATACGCATACAGGCAAGAACCACAAAAGCAGCTGTTGCCACAAACCATACGCATACCACCGCTAAAAGCGTAATAAGCAAATGATTGTACTTTTTTGCGTGCAACACAGCTTTATCGGGCGCGGCGGCAGACGCACCGTGGGAAGCGATGAGCCAATCCACAGTAACACCAAAACGGTCGGCTATCATTTTAAGCACGGTTATATCGGGTACCGACTCACCGCGCTCCCATTTTGAAACCGCCTTATCCGAATAATTAAGACATTCTGCCAGCTGAGCTTGCGTCATACCGGACGATGTACGCAGTCTTGCCAAATTTTCGGCTATGTTTTGTTTTATCTCTATGTCCTTCATGCACGGATCCTTTTTACATATTTGGTGCAGAATGTAATTCTACTGCCGGTAGAATGCCATTCCACCGGCAGTAGAACGGCGGGTAACGAAACGTTTAGGTATGTATACCGCATGGGTGTTTTCAAATTGCCATTCTACGGTTATAATAATATCACATTCAAGAAGAAATTGCAACCCCCAGGCGGGGTCATGTTTGTAAATTTTCTTATTCTTATGCCGCAATCATTTGTTAGATCGGCACGATAACAAACAGCGGCGTTATATATTATGGTATTTTATTTCCTACGCGCACGGCGCGGGCATTTCAAGGAGGCAAAGTAATGATAAACCTTAACAATGATCGCATAATGGTATTCGGCGATTCGGTTCTCAAGGGCGTTATGTATATAAACGACGGAACACGCGGAAAATATAAACTTTACAGCGGTGCGCTTGAAGAGCGCATGTCGGAGCGCGGCATAGAATTAACCCGCTGCTGTCACATGGGCGCAACGATCGATTCGGGGCTTGAACGCCTGAAAAAGATACTTGCCAAGGGA
>CAZISZ010000239.1:0-1557 GCA_964542035.1 uncultured Ruminococcus sp.
CCAATGCCAAATGCAATATCGTAGTACATCCGGTCGGACTGCCGCTTGCAAAGGAAATGAAAGAACGCTTCGCGACGCCGTATGTCGTGTTTGAAAGATATTCAAATCCTATGCTTATCCTCAATTGCTACAATGAGCTTTTTGCACTGCTTGACAAGGAAATGCCCGCGGAGCTTGAATTGCTGTATCGTGAAATGTCGGATAAGATAAAAGTGGCAAGGGAACTGCTTCGCGGAAAAACCTACATCAGCGGTAATACAGCTCTTTGCAATTATGAATTGCATCAGTTTGCGGCAGAAAAACTCGGTGTAAAACCGCTTATGTTGCAGATATCCGATCTTGATGACGACAGCATAGATTTCCGCCAAAAACTGCTTGCAATATGTGACCCGTATGTTACTCGTTCCGCAAATCTCGGCGCGATAGGATATCTCTATCCACTATTAAATCCCGATTTTAATATCGGTGCGGGCAATCAAACGGAGCTTCGCAAAAACAAGATTGCAACAGTTAGAATGATGAATGCTTACAATACGCTCGGTTTTGAGGTGTGCGGTATGGTCGTTGATGCGTTCTTATCCGCAAATAGGGAAGCGGAAATGATGAAAAGCGGAAATTACGATAAAATGCCACACGGAATGATGAGAGGAGGCGTGAACGGATGAGCCTGTGCAGATTTTACCCGACGCCCTCGGATCGCATGGCTATCATTTGGTCGCTGATGCCGATTGAGGATGCAATCGTATTGGAATATGGGCCTGCCGGAACAACACACTTCGGAGGGGGGCTTTACAGCAGCCTCGGCCTCGAACTCGGGCGTTCCCTTTTTACCACACACATCAGTGAGGACGATGTGATCATGGGTGACGTATCAAGGCTTGAAAACGCTATTCTTGAGATAGATGAAGCCTATCATCCGAAGATCATATTCGTAGTTGCTGCCGCCGTGATTGCTGTCATAGGAACCGATGTTGCAGGTGTATGCCACTATATGCAGGAAAAGGTAAAGGCACGACTGATCTCATTTGAAGAAGGCGGCTTCCGCGGAGATTACACAGCCGGTCTGCGCTCGGTTTATCGGATGCTTGCCCGTGAAGTCGTACAACCGACAGATCTAAAAGAAAAAAATTATAATATCGTAGGCGCATCGGCAGGTGCATACCGTGTGCGAAGTGATGTGTGGGAAATACAAAATCTGATGCGTGAAGCCTTTGGCTATGAATGCGGATGTGTCCTTGGACTGGAATGTTCTGCGGATGACATTGAAAAAATGGGCGGTGCAGAGTTCAATCTGGTAATTCGGTCGGAAGCATTGGAAGCTGCGGAAATACTGAAAAACAAATGTGGAATCGATTTTTATTATGGAACTCCCTATGGGTATACAGGTACGCTGAATTGGCTCACCGGGATTTCTGAGCTTATCGGCAAGGATATCTCTCCCACACTTGTAAAACGTCTTAAAAGCAAGTCACTGCGATTAACTCCCATGGGTGGGCCTATGGGTATCATTCGCCAGGGCAATATGAACCCCGAAGTCCACATTTACCGCTATGTGAC
>CAZISZ010000240.1:0-1553 GCA_964542035.1 uncultured Ruminococcus sp.
GTATACTCATTCTTTAAACTGTACTTATATTTAATATATTCTGCCAAATGTATACAGCGTTCTCGATTATCATTACGATCGTTTATGTACATAATATTCAATCCCATTATCTCGTTACCCTATGTTTTTTGCGGCGAGCGAGATATCCTTTGAAATAGAAATAATTTATTTATTTTTATTTTGACCGCTTTGTTTTTGGCACGGTCGTAAAAAGTTCACCTGTGCAAAATATATTTATGATACACTATATGAATATCGGTGCGATATAAATAACCGAGTGTAAAATAAATCTGATTTTTAATAATATCGGCGGAAAGTTATGGAGCCTTACATTACACTTAATGAAGACAATAAAAATATTCCCATAATACTTGAGGGTATGACATCCGTGTCGGCTTGTATCGGCGCACTTGACGCCGGACGACCTTCACGTGAGATATATGAGGTATTGGCGGACGCTTCCAAGAGTCTGGATAATTCTCGTTTCGGCAGACGCATCTCTTATCTTCGCGCCATGTCTGCGAAACATGGTTTTGCACTGAAAATGTGCCCACGCGAAGAACTTGACAAATTGGTGTCCGGTAAAACTCACGGCGGAATCGCCGCGCGTGTTGGACCTAGGATGATTTTACCGATAGCCGATGCCGAATTGCCGTCACGCGGCTTTTTTATGCTTTTCGACGGTATCGAGGATCCTTACAGTTTCGGCTATTCTTTGCGCTCACTTTATGCCGCCGGCGCTGACGGTGTTGTAATTTCAGGCGGACATTTTATAAGCGCCGAGGGAGTTATTGCACGCGCATCGGCCGGAGCTTACGAGCAGATGCCGATTTATTCCGCCCACGGCGGTTCTGCCGCGGCGGTATTGCAATTTAAAGCGGCGGGATATCGTACCCTGTGTTCCGAAATACGTAACTCCACAGATCATACAAAAGCATGTCTTGAACGTCCTCTTTTAATGGTAATGGGCGGCGAAAAACGCGGAATATCGGCATCTCTGGTCGCTTTGTGCGATGAAAATGTCCGTATCGCCTATGGTCGTGAGTTTATGGGTTCTCTCTCTACCGCGTGCGCGGTATCGGTTTTGGCTTTTACCGTACCTACGAATAAGTCGCCGAATTAAAACGATTGAACGTTTGACGCATAGGGTACGGCTACGTCGTTACGATGGTATATAAAATGATCCCCGGCAGTATATTTTATTCGGTATTGTATACCGCGAAATAATATACGGGAAGGTGCGGGGATGCATAACGATATCAATAACAATAACCAAACAAATGGCAATATTCGCTCGGAGATCGAGCATATGGCAGGCGAGCATTCGGCGGCAATTCGCGCTTTTGCTTTGCTTGTGGCGGGGACGGCTATCGGTCTTATTTTTAACGCAGTGTGCGGTTACGAATACAGTGCCGCGCTTATAGGTAGAGCTAAAGAAATGTTTCGCCGCCCTTTTGAAGGAACAAGCGGCGTTTTTGACGTTTTAAAATGCGTGACCGAAGCATCGGCGGTGGATGTGGTACTCTTTTTGCTCGTCGCGCTGTTCGGAGTCA
>CAZISZ010000241.1:0-1528 GCA_964542035.1 uncultured Ruminococcus sp.
ACCGCCCTCGGAGCACATATACTGGTAATCCTGCGCAAATACTACGCCGGGCTCACGCTTCATTGCCTCCGCAACCGCATGAACATCAACGGTAGCCGCAATGTTTGAGCCGCACCAGCACACAAATACGCCTATTCTGTGCATTATTTATCTCCTCCTTAGCCTTTGTATTTTCTGAACGCGCTGACTATCGCCTGCTGCGGCAGTTCGGGATCGAGCATGGCGGGGATATCGTCATCGTGCAAGCGGTTTGCGCCCTGTCGGCGAACCGCCATTGCACGCACTGCCTCAATGAGCTTTGCGGGCTCAACTCCGCGCGGGCAACGCTCCACGCATGCAAAACAGGTAAGGCACTTGTATACCGATTCGGTGGCAAAAAGCTTTTCGCACTCGCCGTGCTCTACCATATATACGAATTCGTGCGGATGGTATTCCATCTCATCGTAAGCGGGACATGTAGCCGAGCACTTGCCGCACTTCATGCACTTACGTGTATTGACGCCGCTTATTCTTTTGATCTCGGCGGACATCTCCATATCTTTATTTATATTCATACGGAACTTACCTCAACTTTCATTCCACGCCGAGGGCACGTGCCAACGGCTCGGTGAAATAGTAAACGGGGAGCGCGTCGCCGCCGTTCACCTTAAGGTTGTACATGCAAAGAGGACATGCCGTAATAAGGCTGTCGGCGCCCTCGCCGACGGCGGAATCAAGCACGGCGTGGCTTCTCTTTTCGGCAAACGACTTATCTTCAAGCGTCACATATCCGCCACAGCACTCGTTGCGCTGTGCGTATTTTACCGGAGTTGCGCCAAGCGCGCGGATAAGTCCCTCTATCGCCTCGGGGTTTTCGGGATCGTCAAAGCGAAGTTCCTTGCCGGGACGCAGCAAAAGACATCCGTAATATGCGCCTATCTTTTCGCCCTTAAGCGGTTTTACCACATGCTTTGCAACCTCGTCGTATCCTATAACATCGCGAAGCAGCTCTATGTAGTGGTATACCTTGACCTCTCCCTCGTAAGGGACGTCGTTTTTCATGTAATTATTGACCTTATTGCGTATCTCCTCGTTGTTCTTCATGTCCTCGTTTACGCGTTTGAGAACATTGTAGCATGCCGAGCATACGGTAACAAGGGGAGTACCGGCATCACGCGCAGCCATAAGGGCGCGTACGGATGAGAGGCGGGTGGCAACGGCGTCGGTGGGGTTGGGATACACACCGCCGCAGCACTGCCAATCGGGGATCTCGCGCAGCTCGACGCCGAGCGCCGCCGCAGATCCGCGCGCCAAGCGATCCAGCTCTTTGGCTTTTGTTCGCAGGGTACAGCCGGGATAATAACTGAATACCATATTCGTTTCCTTTCCGATCGATCAAAAAAATCGAACATCTGTAAATTAAAAGACCGTTTTTATAGCCGTTTTGGGGATGCCGTTCGTAACGGCATCCCCTCATTGCTCAAAGAGCGTTCGATCAGACCATCTGCTCGGGATGGAACACCTCGTCGAACTTCTCAGCGGTGAGGAA
>CAZISZ010000242.1:0-1498 GCA_964542035.1 uncultured Ruminococcus sp.
TTTCTTGATTGCCTTGCAAATTGCTTCATATTTGGCACCCACCTTGTAATACTCATAGTAGATATACAAACGTTTCCGCTTTCTGTCGTAATGCATCGCACCATAACAAAACGGGTCTGCGGCATATCCCCAGTCAATGCCGCGTCTGACGTTATCGAACGCCGCAATCTCGTCATCCGATATGGCACGAATGGTGATATTTGTGAACACTTCGCCGCCCGTTCCCGTTACCTCGCCGAGATATTCGTGCGCGTATTGCTCCGGTTTTGTTGCTTTCAAGTGTTCCGCTTCTGTGATAAATGGCTCTCCGAGCCAATCGCACGGCACCGCCGTGTAGTCGCTGTGATGCACCAACTTATTCGGCGCGAATTCAAGTACTTCGGTATTGACCCAACTGCGTTGCGATTTCGGTGGATTGTAGCTGTAGAATACATCGAATTTTGCACCACCGCGCATCAGTGACTGATTGATTGTGCGTATCTCTTCCACGCCCCCGAACTCAGCCACTTCTTCATACCAGATGTACCGAATATACCCCTTGCTCACCTTCGTTGATTTCAACTTTTTCGGTTTATCCGCACCGCGAAATAGAATTCTTTGCCCCGTCGGCGTATAAATCATTTCCAACGGACTGAGTTTGACTTGCCATAATTCCGTAACACCCAGTTTATCAATCGCCCAAATCAGCTGTTCAAACACGCTGTCCTTCAAGTACAGTCCGATTTTCCGTATCGCTACCGCGTTGGTGCCGGGGTTCGTCATGATGCCGAGTATAATCTCAATGCTGATAAAAGAGGACTTTGTGCTGCCTCGTCCGCCTTTCAGCCAGTAGTGCGTGTATGCTTCGTTTTTTACTTGATTGTGCAGCCGATAGAAGGATGGCGCAATCAAGTCCGTCAGTTTAACCATCCGCATCGCCTTCCGGGATATTATCTATGATTTGGACAACTCCCGTCCCTTCCAGTCCCACTCGGTCGGTAAACAGTCCGTAACGTTTGCCGAGCAGTTCAGCCGCCTTCAGCCGTTCTTTTTCATCCGGCGGTTTTTCCATAAGTTTCGGTGCAGAATCCTCAGTGACCACAACCCACGCTCTGCTTCCGCCGCGCATAACCGCCGTCAAATACTCCATAACCTCTGCAGCCTTCGCTGTTTTGGCACTGCTGATTGCCTCCAACTTCTCTTGGATATATCTTTTTATGTCAGCATTTGCAAGCAATCTGCTTCCGTTCGTGCGCGCGACACTGTCGTTTTTGATATTCGGATATGCCGCTTTGTATGCCCTTGTCGCATTACAGTCAACCCAGTATTCATCCGCAAATTTTCTTTGCTTGTCCGTCATGTGTCACACCTCGCTTTCCTCATCCCATTTATTCTCCCGCCTGTCCCATCCGTCGGCTCTTACTCTCCGACACCTCTTTTTTGCATATAAAAAAGACAACCTCGTTTGAGATTGCCTTGGGCTATCTTGCCGTGCAACGAAAGGATAAAAGATGCACGG
>CAZISZ010000243.1:0-1472 GCA_964542035.1 uncultured Ruminococcus sp.
GGACAGGGGGTTGGTCTGATCCATAAACTGCGAGAGCTGAGAAGACCCGAAGAATTCGCGAATGGCGGTAGCCACGGGACGGATATTGATAAGCGCTTGGGGGGTGAGCTTTTCGGTATCCTGTGTGGTCATACGCTCTTTGATGATCTTATCCATTCTCGAAAAACCGATGCGCATCTGGTTTTGCAACTGCTCGCCGACCGAACGAATGCGGCGGTTACCGAGATGGTCTATATCATCGGTCGTACCGATATCATGTGTAAGACCGAGCATATAGTTTATTGAAGCAAAGATATCGTCATGAGTGATGTGCTTGGGGCAAAGCTCCGCCATGCGGGACTTGACCTTGACCTTTACGGCATCGATGTCGCCGCCGCATTCCTCCATGATAGAGAGAAGCACGGGAGTGCGAACTTTTTCGCGAACACCGCAGTCATGCAGATCATCGCCGATGATCTCGGCAGGCCAGCAGGTGTTGTTGGAGAACACCTTGACGCGGTCGCCGTTATCAAGAGAGAGGATGACCTCATTTACCGCCGCGTTTTCAACGGCGCGGGCATCTTCGGGAGTGATAACATGACCCGCTTCAAAGAGCACCTCACCCGTTACGGGGCTTACTATATCCTCCGCGATGCGTTTGTTTGCAATACGCGAAGCGATGGCAAGCTTTTTATCGAATTTATAGCGTCCCACGGGTGCTATATCATATTTTTTGGGATCAAAGAAATAATTATTGATGAGGTTCATCGCCGCATCTATCTGTACAGGCTCACCGGGACGGAGTTTTTTGTATATCTCGCGCAGAGATTCAACGGCGGCGTCGGAGCGATTGCGGGATGCAAGATCGTTACTCTCATCCTTTTCTATCGTGGTTCTGAGGCACGGCTCCTCACCGAACAACGCATATATCGCCTCATCGGTTCCAATATCGGAACCGAGAGTACCCGTAGAAGCGTCAAGAGAAAGACCGAGAGCGCGAATGAGCATAGTGACCGGCATTTTGCGGTTTTTATCTATTCTGACGTTCATAACGCCGTTGCTGTCTATCTCGTATTCAAGCCATGCTCCGCGGTAAGGAATAACTGTTGCGGCAAAGGTTTTTTTACCCGCTTTATCCACCGCGGATTCATAATAGATACCGGGTGAACGGATGATCTGGGAAATGATAACACGCTCGGCACCGTTGATCACAAATGTGCCGTTATCGGTCATGAGCGGGAAATCGCCCATATAAATATCCGTCTGCTTAACCTCACCCGTCAGCTTGTTGGTAAGGCGGACATTGACCTTAAGCGGTGCGGCATAGTTCACGTCTCTTTCCTTGCATTCTTCGACCGGATATTTCGGCTTGGAATCAAGTGAATATGAAATGAACTCGATGGAAAGATTGCCGGAGTAGTCTACGATCGGCGAAACGTCCCGAAGTACCTCCATAAGTCCCTCCTCGAGGAACCATTTGTAGGATTTTGTTT
>CAZISZ010000244.1:0-1461 GCA_964542035.1 uncultured Ruminococcus sp.
TTTTTACGCCGTCAGGCACACAAGAACGTTTGAATTGTTGTCCGAAAAAGCGGCGGCAAAACAAATCAAGTGTCTTTTTGATGTAATCTTCATCAAATTGCTTGGCAAAGCTGAGCTTTGCAATGCGGTAGAGCTTACTTGGCGAATATCCGCAACGCATCATATAATACAGAAAAAAGTCGTGCAGATCGTATCTGCCGAGTATATCCTCTGTCCGCTGCCCTATCTCTCCGGGACGTGACGGCACCAGTTCCGGTGAGACGGGGGTATTGAGGATATCATTCAGTACAGCAACAAGTTGAGAATTACCGCAGGTATCGGCGTAGAATTTTACAATGTATCTTATAAGCGTTTTGGGAACGGAGCAGTTTACGCTGTACATTGACATATGATCACCGTTGTATGTGGACCATCCGAGTGCGATTTCTGAAAGATCTCCCGTGCCGATAACGATACCGCCTGTTTGGTTGGCAATATCCATCAGCACTTGAGTACGTTCGCGTGCCTGAGCATTTTCATAAGTTACGTCGTAGTTATCTTCCGCGTGACCGATATCGGCAAGATGCTGTTTAACCGCGGCGGCAATATCAACACAGCGGAAGTCCGTATCAAGCAGTACGGATAACTCCTCGGCATTTCCGCGCGTGCGCACACCGGTACCGAAACAAGGCATGGTAACGGTAATGATGTCATGTGTTGAACGACCGAGACGTTTCATTGCACGCTCGGTAACGATAAGCGCCAGCGTTGAATCAAGACCGCCGGATATGCCCACAACCGCTGTGCGTGCATTTGTATGCTTTATACGCTTTGCAAGTGCCGCGGATTGCATATCGAGTATCAAACTGCAACGTTCATGCCTCGTGCTGTCATCTGACGGCACAAAAGGATTGCAGGAAAAGCGACGTTCAAGCACTGTATCCGACGGTTCATTCCCAAATGTGATACGGATGTAATCGTCATTTTTCCGACATATAAAAACGTTGTTTTGCGATCTCTTATATGTTAGCATTTTTACGTCTATATCGGCGGTTATAAATTCGCTATCGTTAAGCGGAGCTCTTTCCGCAAGCACGGCACCGTTCTCACATATAAGCGAATGTCCACCGAAAATAAGATCGGTTGTGGATTCTCCGCACCCTGCTGAAGCGTATATATACCCGCAAATATTGCGCGCGGAGGTCATGGATGTCAATGTGCGGCGATATTCGGCTTTCCCTATCAGCTCATTCGATGCGGAAAGGTTGGCTATTACCGTGGCTCCCGCAGCAGAGTGGTAAGTGGATGGCGGTATCTGCCCCCACATATCTTCGCATATCTCAACGGCGACCGTAAATTCCTTTATATAGCTATGGCAGAACAAAAGTTTTGTACCGAACGGACAACTTTGCGATGCAAAGTTTATCGTTTCATTATGCTCTGGTGCGGGCGTGAATTGCCTCGTTTCGTAACATTCACCCT
>CAZISZ010000245.1:0-1453 GCA_964542035.1 uncultured Ruminococcus sp.
CCGCATCTGCCATTATGGGTGTTATAACAGATCCGCGTACGCTCGGAGATATGCCGATCATAAATGTGCCCACAAACTTTGCGGTGGATGACAGCGCGATAATTCCGCCACTGGCATACGACAAGGCTAAGGATGCCGTGGTCCGCCGCGGACCCAATATTAAGGGGTACCCCAAGACTTTCCCGCTCGGCGACTCGATAGATGCCGCCGTGTCTCTCAAGGTCGGAGATAACATTACCACCGACCATATAATGCCCGCGGGCGCTAAGATATTGCCATATCGTTCAAATATTCCAAAGCTTTCTGAGTTTTGTTTCGGCGTTTGCGATGCGGAGTTCCCGAAGCGGGCACGTTCCATGGGGCAAAGCGTTGTTATAGGCGGCACCAATTACGGACAGGGCTCATCACGCGAGCACGCAGCGCTTGTACCTTTGTATCTCGGTGTGCGTGCCGTAATAGCAAAAAGTTTTGCACGTATACATCGCGATAACCTTGTAAATGCAGGCATTTTGCCGCTTACATTTGACGATCCCGATGATTACGATCTGATATCTGCAGGAGATGAACTGGCGCTCGATACATCGGATAAAGCACTTGCTTCGGGATGTGTGATGCTTACCGATAAGACAAATGGGTGTATAGTAAGGCTTAACGCCGCACTCGGAGAGCGCTCATGTGCTGTTTTGCGAGCGGGAGGATTGCTTAGATATTCCGCGGAACACTGAAAAAACAAGCCCGTGATTTGATAAAAAATAAATCAGGTGATTTTAAAAGTCGGCAAATTAAAATCAAATTCATTTTTTCTGCTGATTTGCCGCTGAATAAAAACCTCCCAAGCGCGCCGGGCAAGCCCGCACGGGATTGGATTGTAAAACGAGGGCTTTAAAATCAGATAAAAATAAAAAGGAGCTTTCGCGGTGCGAAAGACAAGAAAAATGAGCAAAGATATAAATAGAGATAATGAAAAATATATCGCGTCTGCGGTTGAATCCTTTGAAAAGATACTGCGCGAGCAGCTGGAACGTAACGAGAAGATGCGGTCGGCACCGCCGTCCGTTGACTTTGGAAAACTTGATAAGATAGTTATCGGATGTTGCGGCGGCGACGGTATAGGTCCCATAATTACCGCCGAAGCAAAGCGCGTACTTGCCTCACTGCTTTGCGATGAGATCGCATGCGGACGCGTGGAATTGCGTGATATTGATGGCTTGACGATTGAAAATCGTATCGCCTCGGGACGTGCCATTCCCGAGGATGTTTTGGCAAAAATAAAGGAGTGCAACGTAATTCTGAAAGGTCCTACCACTACGCCTAAGGGCGGCACAGGGGGGCGTGAACTTGAAAGCGCCAATGTTGCAATGCGTCGCGAACTCGATCTGTTCGCAAACGTTCGTCCGGTCTCTATTCCCGCCGAAGGGGTGGATTGGACATTTTTTCGCGAGAACACCGAGGG
>CAZISZ010000246.1:0-1407 GCA_964542035.1 uncultured Ruminococcus sp.
TATGCCGAACAGGTGAGATTCCTGTGCCGACGGTACAGTCCGGAGGGGAAAAGATCGGGTGCGACATACGCCTTTTTGGCGCACCGGTTTCTTTTTCCGAAATGAATATATTTTAATTATTTTTTCGGAGGGAACCAACAAAATGAAAAGTAAAACTATATTTACAACAAGAAAAATGACCGTTACGGCGGTCATGGCGGCGGTGGCATTTATATTAATGCTGCTTGAATTTTCCACGCCGTTGACGCCGGCATTTTTAAAATTTGATTTTTCCGATCTGCCCGCCTTTATAACGGCGTTTGCGCTGGGACCGATATGGGGTGCGGCGGTAGAACTTATAAAAAACCTTTTGCACATGCCTTTTTCGCACACATCGTGCGTAGGTGAGTTTGCAAACTTCCTTGTCGGTGCGGCAATGGTTTTGCCGGCGGGATGGGTGTATCGCAAAATGACCACACGACGTGGCGCGCTTATTGCATGCATTGTCGGAGCTGTTGTATCCGCCGCCGTGAGTTTTCCGGTGAATTATTACATTACATATCCCTTTTTCGGTAGTTTTATGGGGATAGATAACATTGTTGCCATGTACAGCGCCGTAATTCCCGCGGCAAACACGCTTACCCGCGCATTGCTTATTGTAAACGTGCCATTTACTTTGGTAAAGTGTCTGTGCTGTGCGGTTATAACTTTTTTGGTATATAAACATATTTCGCCTATCCTTAAGGGAACGCGCAAAAATACAGTCGGTAAATAAGTGCACCGTGTGGCTGCGTATAACGAGCAACGGCTGCGGAATATATTCATTTATTGTCCACGGCGGCAAAATAAAACGGAGAACAGAACAATGGTTGAAGCTATCAAGGCATTTTTTACGGAAACGGTGGGACCGTATTTCAGCGTCCTTTTTTGCTCGATGATACCTATTATAGAGTTGCGCGGTGCTATTCCCATGGGGGCTGCGCTTGGACTCCCTTGGTGGCAAAATTATCTTATCAGCGTGGTTGGAAACATGCTTCCCGTGCCCATCATTTTGCTTTTTGTGCGCGGTGTTCTGGATTGGATGGCAGCATCTAAAATAAAGTTGTTTGCAAGCGTGGCGCGTTGGGTAAATGCCAAAGCCGAAAAAAATCGCGCAAAGATAGAACGCTATTCCTTTTGGGGTGTTGCGTTGTTTGTTGCAATTCCGTTGCCCGCAACCGGTGCGTGGACAGGCTCCCTTGTTGCGGCAACGATAGAAATGCGTTTTTGGAAAGCTATGCTCTCCGCACTTATCGGCGTTATGATAGCCGGCGGCGTTATGACTCTTGCGTCATACGGCGTAGTGGCGGCAGCTAACGTCGAGGCATAAAACCCACCCCTTTGCACAGCCCATACGAACAATCGGTGCGCGGTGTGATACAATATAAT
>CAZISZ010000247.1:0-1394 GCA_964542035.1 uncultured Ruminococcus sp.
CCCCAAAGCGTGAGTTTACTTTCGATGAAAAAGGCAACATCGTAGTCAAAAATCCATCTGCCTTTTGGTTGCCTGAAATCACTATCACCGAAGAAATCGGCGGTACGGAGTTCACGATAACAGGTAGCTATGAAGGTACGGAATCCCTCGACAAGAAGCTCAAACGCATAATGCAGCATCAAGCTACCAATGACGAATCTGATATCACGGAGGATGGCGAATGAACAACGAATCCTCTTTTGATATAAACCCAAATTCCAATCCTGTACACACAGTTGCCCAACCGAAGGAGGATAATAACATGTTAAGGGCAACCGACAAAATCACAGCACTCTATTGCAGACTTTCACAAGAGGATGCTCTCGATGGCGAGAGTAATTCCGTGACTAACCAAAGAAGAATCCTCGAAACCTACGCCCGTGAACACCGCTTCACTAACCTTTTATTTTTCGTGGACGACGGTTATAGTGGGACTGATTTCAACAGACCGGGATTTCAGAAAATGCTCACCGAGGTGGAAGCCGACAGAGTATCGACCATCATCGTCAAAGACCTCAGCCGCTTTTCAAGAAACTCCGCTATGGCGGGTATGTTCATCAACTTCACTTTTGCAGAACACGGTGTTCGCTTTATTGCCATCAACGACAATTACGACACAATCGACCCCAACAGCATCGACAACGATTTTGCAGGTATAAAGAACTGGTTTAATGAATTTTATGCGCGAGACACCAGCCGCAAAATTCGTGCCGTGCAAAAAGCAAAGGGTGAGCGTGGCGACCGTCTGACCGTCAATGTCCCTTACGGGTACAAAAATCATCCCGAAGATCCAAAGGCGTGGGCAGTTGACGAGGAAGCGGCAAAGGTTGTTCGGAAAATCTTTGACCTGTGTATGCAGGGCAGAGGTCCGAGCCAAATTGCCACACAGCTTGAAAAGGAAAAGATACTCAACCCCACCGCCTACAAACAGCGTGAGGGCAGGAAAACGCCGCATCAGATGCCTGAAAACGAATGCCGTTGGCACGAAAGCACCGTTGTGGCAATTCTTGAACGAATGGAGTACATCGGTGCAACGGTCAACTTCAAGACTTACAGCAATTCCATTTGGGATAAAAAGCAGAGAGCAAACCCAATAGAAAATCAAAAAGTTTTCTATGGCACACACCCCGCCATTATCACGCAGGAAGTCTTTGACAAGGTGCAGGAAATCAGACAGCAGCGACACCGTAGGACGGCAACGGGCAAGAGCAGCATCTTTTCCGGCTTGGTGTTCTGCGCCGATTGTAAGCAGAAGCTCTATTACTCAACTACCAAATATTTTGAAAAGCGGCAGGACTTCTTCATCTGCTCTACGCACCGAGCTAACAAGGACAAGTGCAGTGGGCATTATGTTC
>CAZISZ010000248.1:0-1394 GCA_964542035.1 uncultured Ruminococcus sp.
CCGATAACACCGGCGCCAAAGAGCTCCTTTGCATTCGCGTTCTCGGCGGTACCGGTCGCAGATATGCCGGTGTTGGCGACGTTGTTGTTGCCACCGTTAAAAAAGCGGCTCCCGGCGGCATGGTCAAAAAAGGCGATGTCGTTAAGGCCGTTATCGTAAGAACAACTCACGGCATTCAGCGTGCGGACGGTTCTTATGTAAGATTCGATGAAAACGCGGCTGTTATTATCAAGGACGATAAAACACCTACAGGCACACGTATATTTGGGCCGGTAGCAAGAGAACTTCGCGAGCGTCAGTATCTTAAGATACTCTCCCTCGCACCCGAAGTACTGTAAAAGGAGGAAAGAATAATGAATATCAAAACAGGAGATACCGTTGTTCTTCTTACCGGTAAGTACGAGGAAAAGAAGGACGGCAACGGAAAACTTTTGACCCACAAGGTTATTGCAGTCTCTCCCAAGGAGGACAAGGTGATCGTTGAGGGCGTTAACAGAATCCGCAAGCATGTAAAACCCCGCAGACAGGGCGATACAGGCGGAATCATCGATGCCGAAGGCGCTGTTTACGCTTGCAAGGTGCAGCTTTACTGCTCTGCTTGCGGCAAGGGCGTAAGAGTAAAATCCGCCGTTCATGATGGCAAAAAAGTCCGCGTTTGCGCAAAATGCGGCAAAGAGATCTGAGGAGGGAATTGACAATGGCTGAATATACGGTTAGACTTAAGGACCTCTACAGAGGCGAGGTAGCCCCGGCTCTTCAGAAGAAATTTCAGTACAAGAGCTCCATGCAGATACCCAAGCTTGACAAGGTGGTTCTCAATGTCGGCTGCGGTGACGCAAGAGAAAACTCAAAGGCTATCGACAGTGTTATCGCGGATCTCACGCTCATCACCGGTCAGAAGGCAGTCCCCACTTACGCACGTAAATCGGTTGCTAACTTCAAGGTTCGTGAGGGCATGAAGATCGGCGCAAAGGTCACCCTGCGCGGCGACAGAATGTACGAGTTTGTTGACAAGCTCTTCAACTTCGCACTTCCCCGCGTTCGTGACTTTAAGGGTATCAACCCCAACGCGTTCGACGGAAGAGGCAACTATTCCCTCGGACTCAAGGAGCAGCTCATATTCCCCGAGATCGAGTATGACAAGATCGACAAGATCCGCGGCATGGATATCTGCTTCGTAACCACAGCACAGACCGACGAGGAGGCCCGCGAGCTGCTTAAGGCTATGGGTGCTCCCTTTGCGGCAAACTAATAGGAGGTAAGGTAAAATGGCGAAAAAGTCAATGATCATCAAACAGCAGAGAGAGCCTAAGTTCTCTACTCGCCGTTATAACCGCTGCAAGATCTGCGGTCGTCCTCACGCTTATCTCCGCAAATACGGGATCTGCCGTATC
>CAZISZ010000249.1:0-1388 GCA_964542035.1 uncultured Ruminococcus sp.
CGCTAATAAGCTTTAGGAACAGGATGTTTGCAAATTCTCCGAAACGCTCAATACCGGCACGCAGACCTTCACCACGAAGCATATTGTTTGCTTCATCAAAAATCCGGATAAGTTCTTTTCGGTCATACTGAACTTTCGGGCTTACGGTATTTACTTCATAGGAAGTCAAATAACGCAAAGCAAGGGCTTCTCGAATAAACTCATCTACTTCCTCGCCATTAAGGATGGGAGGTCTGTTTGCTACAGTATGAAATGCTTTGCAGAAAACGCCGTCAGTAGCAAATACCAGCGGTGCTTCAATAGCTTTTGCATACTGGATACCTTGTTCCAATGCAGCATCAAGCCGAACACCTTTCTTCTTAGCTTCAATAACAATCAAAGGTTTGTCGCTATCCTTTGAGTAGAGAACATAGTCAGGACGCTTTCCTCCGAGTTTCTTTTTCTCTGCTTCAGAGCGGGGCTGTTCATAATATACGTTTTGATCTTTACCGTTTAACTTCCAACCGAGATTCTCAAGGCTACGGTCAATGAGTACACGAGTTTCGGCTTCTAATGGCATGGTGTTGATATTCATATGACTGCCTCCTTGTTTTGCATTTTTTGAATTTCAGTATTGGCTTTCTCGGTTAATGCGTATTTTCCTCGTACATTGACCTGTGTTATATATCCATATTCTTTAAGTTCACGAATAATAGAGTTGACCTTTGTTTTCGTGAAGCCCAAGATGTCAGCAATTTCCTGCTGAGACAATTTAACTACGCTTTCACCACTTACAACAATTTGTCGCTGAGCCATACATTCAAGGACTCTGTATTTATCATTTACAAAGAAATCTGACATAACAATACCTCCACGAACCATTATGGTCTAATTATTATACCATAATGGTTCGTAAAAATCAATAATTTGGTCCAAATTTATTTGTAAACTTTTGATGGCACGAAATGCCCGCAGAATTGCTCCTGCGGGCTATTTCTCACTTAGTTTTCAAACGGCTTATTCACGGTTACTGTTTTCAAATATCTCTCCGGGTCGCTGTTCAGAATCAGATCAGCATACTCCAACGGAGCGTTATAGATCAGCCAATCCAGCTCCGAACGCTGATACATATTGTCTGCCACTTCATTCTCCACGGCGATGCAGTCGATAGAGATCATTGTTCCGTCTGTTAATTTTAGCTCCACACAGGCGGTATCAATGTTAAATTCACACGATAGGATTTTCATTGCCATTCCTCCTTAAATTCTTGGTATGGTTCTTCGCCAGTTCGCTGGCTGCCTTGCGCCGTTCCTCTGTGTACGGCGGTGTCAACTTGAAACCGAACCGTCCTTTTTTCACTTCAAAGGTTTTACAGCCCTGCTCATCATCGTCAATCAGTTTGCACTCTT
>CAZISZ010000250.1:0-1387 GCA_964542035.1 uncultured Ruminococcus sp.
AGCATGCGGCTGTTAACCGCAGGGTCGTTGGTTCGAGTCCAACAGGGGGAGCCAGCCAGAAGCCTTGAGCCTCAACGGGTTCAGGGCTTTTTTAAGTTCCAAAATCCTCTTGTTAGGTGCTCTGTCTAACACTCTGTCTAACACGCTTCGCTTAAAATATCACGGATAATTTCCGAAGTAACTCGTTTCCTCGACAGGTCAAGATGTCCATATACATTGCTGGTCATCTTAATATCTGCGTGACCCATCCAGTCCTGTACATCCTTGAGCGAGCATCCCTCTGTGAGGAGTAGGCTGGCACAGCTATGTCGCAAGTCGTGGAACCTTATATGGGGAAGGTCGTATTTCACCAACAGGTCGTTGAACTTATGAGACACATATGTTGGTGAGTACACTCTGCCGTCCGCCCATTTGAAGATATAGTCATTCTCAGTATAGGTATTGCCAAAGAACTCACGATTCTTCTGTTCCTCTTTTTTCAAGTGGAGTAGAAGCTCTTTTATCTCCGGAAATAACGGAAACGAGCGATAACTCGACTCGTTCTTAGTTTTGTCCTTTTCGACAACTTTAGTCGCCATAGAGACTGTGTGTCTTATAAGAATCGAGTCGGCGTCGAAATCTATGCTCTTCCATTGAAGACCGAGCGCCTCACTTCGTCTCAAACCATACATAACTGTGGTTTTGATAAGAGGGTATAGAGGCTCGTCTTTTATGGCATCAAATAGCACGGCGATTTCTTTTGCGTTATACCACTCGTATTCTCTTTTTTCAAGCTTCGGAAGCCTTACGAGTTCACAAGGATTCGAGGTGACGAGCTTGTGACGCATTGCCTCCTTAAAAGCAAGACGAAGAACATTCTTGTGCAGGTGGAGTGTCTTGGGCGACAACCCACCCTTGCCGTCTTTCCTTCCGTGCGTAGCCTTATGGTCGAAATACGCCTGAATATCCTCAAGGCTGGCGTCTGACACCTTGACTTTATGTTCCTCGAAGTATGGTCTGACATGAGAATCTACAATAACCTTATATCCGTCCCAAGTTACGGTGTCTATAAACGGCTTCGTCTCTTCAAGCCATTTATCCAAAAAATCAGCAATAAGAAGGTTTGGCTCATAAACCAGTTGGGCTTTTTCGTATTCTGCAAGAATAGACCGCAAAGCCGCTTCTGCCTTACGCTGATTGTTCTTTGCCTCATATCCTGTAGACACCCATTTTTGTTTGCGCTTCCCGCAACTGTCCACTAAGTTTATAACGGCATAATATTTGCCTCTTTTTATTTGCAAGCTTCCTGTCAATTAAAAATCTCCTCTCTTTAGTTAGCTTGCTGTTGTGCAATCATTCTAACACAACGGCAAGATTTGTCAACTATTAGCGGATAGGAAATTTTCTA
>CAZISZ010000251.1:0-1384 GCA_964542035.1 uncultured Ruminococcus sp.
CGAACGTGTTTTGCTATTTGCCGAATACAGTTACGAACGCGGAAGCGATGAAGATATATTCGGCGGAGGCGCGTTGCGTGGGATCGTTATTCCCGAGGCGCTTATAACACTTGAAAACAGAGTACGTCCCGAGGCACGAGAGACATTTGAATATTTTGCGAAACAGGGTGTGGCGATAAAAGTAATATCCGGTGATAACCCCGTAACCGTCTCAAAAGCGGCAATGACCGCCGGCATACCCGATTCGGATAAATTTATAGATGCCGGAATGCTTGATACCCCAGCAAAGATAGAACGCGGAATAATGGAATACAATGTTTTCGGTCGTGTAACGCCGGAACAAAAGCGTGCGTTTGTACGCGCGCTGAAAAAGAACGGTCATACCGTTGCAATGACGGGTGACGGAGTTAACGACGTATTGGCGCTAAAAGACGCAGATTGCAGTATTGCAATGGCATCCGGCAGTGACGCTGCGGCTAATGTTTCGGATCTTGTATTGCTTGATTCAAACTTTTCATCTATGCCGTCAGTTGTTGCAGAGGGGCGAAGAGTCATAAACAATATAGAACGCTCTGCTTCACTGTTTTTGGTAAAAAACATTTTTTCGTTCATCCTGACCTTGCTGGCGCTGATAAGTTCTTCCATGTATCCTTTCAAACCCGCGCAGCTTTCACTGGTCTCGGCGGTGATGATAGGTATTCCATCTTTTGTGCTTGCACTGGAGCCCAACACCGATATAGTACGCGGCAGATTTCTGCGCAATGTGCTTTTCCGTGCATTCCCCGCCGCACTTACAGCCGTAATACTGGTTGCCTGGTCTTTGCTCTTCTCCACAGCGTTTGATATCTCGGGTGAGCTTACCTCAACCGTTGCGTTTTATCTTTACTCCTTTGTGGCATATATGATGCTTTACAAAGTCTGCAAACCGATGAATCTTATGCACAAACTGTTGTTCGGATCAATGGGTATACTTTTTATGCTTGCCGTGATAGTAATTCCCGGGTGGTTTGATCTTGTAATACCCGACCTTGGCTGTTCGCTGATACTTGCGGCGTTAGGGTTGCTTGCATTCCCGATAAACAGAGTGATAAGCAATATATTCGCAAACTTTGAAAATTGGATACGCAACATCAAAGAATTTATAAAACGTGATATGGAGCGAACCGCCAACAACGAACGCTGATTTTTATTTTAAAAATCAATTTCAACGA
Source organism: uncultured Ruminococcus sp. (assembly GCA_964542035.1). GTDB lineage: Bacteria > Bacillota > Clostridia > Oscillospirales > CAG-272 > CAG-390. Next base: position 1,212 of record CAZISZ010000251.1, read on the forward strand.
ATTTAATGCAAAATACTCCCCGAAGCGGATTTTTTCGCTTCGGGGAGTATTGATTTCTGGGCATTATTCTTCATCCGGCACCGATCCGTCAGAGGAAGCAACGGATACTTGTTCACGTGTAGTCCCAAGATACTCGGGAAGTTTCATTCCTGCCATATCAAACAGATCTGTCA
>CAZISZ010000252.1:0-1382 GCA_964542035.1 uncultured Ruminococcus sp.
AAGTAGGGGGCAAAAATATGGGAAAAACATTTAAGCATTTGACGTGGACTCAACGGCTGCAGTTAGAATCGTTCCTCACTGCAAAAATGCCTGTCAAAGAGATTTGCAAGATTTTGGGTGTTTCGAACTCAACCATTTATCGTGAAATCAAGCGTGGAAAGTATGAACGTTTAGACGGTAACACATGGATTTATCATACTGCATACAGTCCGGATATTGCGCAGGAAAAGTATAATATCAACCTATCCGCAAAAGGTCCGGAATTGAAAATCGGTAAGGATTATGAATTTGCCGAGTATTTAGAAAAGCGTATCGGAGTAGACAAAATGTCACCGTGCGCCGTTCTCGGTGAGATTAAACATACCGGGATGATTTTCAATACGTCCATTTGCCCAACAACATTATACAGTTACATCGAGAAAGGCGTGTTTGCTTCCCTTGCTCTCAAAGACTTGCCATATGGCAAACGCAAACATCATAAACGCAAAGTCGTTGCAAAACGTGCGCCAAAAGGAACAAGCATTGAAAAACGCCCGGCAGAAATAGCAAAGCGCAACTCATTCGGGCATTGGGAAATGGATTGTGTTTGTGGCTCCACAAAAGCAACGTTGCTTGTATTGACGGAGCGTGTAACTCGCAAAGAGATTATTTTCCCTATGAAAAATCAAAAGTCGGACTCTGTTGTTTCCTGCTTAAACAAACTCGAGCGCAGATACGGTAAACTATTTTCGCAAGTGTTCAAGACAATCACGGTAGACAATGGCAGCGAGTTTGCCGATTTTGTTGGCATGCAAAAGTCCACTTATGGTAAACGGCAGCGTGTTTCGATTTATTATTGTCACCCATATTCAAGTTATGAGCGTGGAAGCAATGAAAGAATAAATCGAGAAATACGCAGGAAGTTACCGAAGGGGACTGACTTGTCAAAGATATCGGCAAAGGAAGTGCAAGCCGTTGAGGATTGGCTGAACACATATCCACGCAAAATACTCAATTATGCGACAGCGCAAGAGTTGTTTGAGCGTGAAATTGACAAGCTGCGGTTAGCAACATAACCCATAAACACATCTGAAAACACAAAAAACATAGCAAGTCTGCCAAGGCTTGCGTTTTAGCATACAATAAAACACACAAAATCTCTCATTTTCATCCCCTCGGCACAATTCATCACCTCTCAATCCCCAAAATTTTGGGGATTGAGAGGCTCATACACTCAAAATTCTACCATTTTTCATACAACTTTAACTTTTTTTCGCATTTAATCTTGACATTAACATCAATTGTCAATGATTAAATTGTTCGCTAATAGCCAAGAGGTGAAATGCCGACTTGTTTTACGACTTGATTAAAGTTTTCAAAATGTGTTGACGGCAAAATATTGT
>CAZISZ010000253.1:0-1374 GCA_964542035.1 uncultured Ruminococcus sp.
TCTTTCTGAAGCCGTGCTCCTTCTGACGCTGACGCTTTTTGGGCTGATAAGTTCTGAGCATTTCATGCACCTCCCTCGGTTTTTTTATCCGGAAGCATTGGGATCTCGTCGGATGAGACTCCGACACACAATAACATCTTATATTATAATCTAAACCGGGTAGTTTTGTCAAGAGCTAAATAAAAAAAATCCGTCAAAATTCGTTTTTTTAATAAAAAAAGCGCATGCGTAGGGGGAAATGTTTGCATTTTTCTTGACTCGCAGCGGCTTTTGCGGTATAATAATTTTATGGGGATGTCCCGCCCTCGAGGCAGTTCCTCGATTCGAAATATACATTATTAATATAATAGCCGGTTTAATGCCCGCGGCTTGATCGGTTATATTGAAAGGAAGCTCTCGCACAGTCGAGGGCGTGGTGCTGAAAATGCAGCTTTATCACAAAATGACAATAGCGGGGCTTGAACGCTCACTGCCTCTCTGCCCGCTGAATGACGAGCTCTATATTGGCGCGTTTATCATTTTCGGAGATCCCGAACTCACAACGGCGTGCGCCTCCGAACTGCTTTCTCGCGCACCGGAGTACGATTATATTATTACCGCCGAGGCAAAGGGAATTCCGCTTGCACACGAGATGGCGCGCATGGCAGGTAATCAAAAGTATTTTGTGGCGCGCAAGGGGCGCAAGCTCTATATGACCGGTGTGCTTGAGGTGGAGGATGTCTCTATTACCACGGCGCACTCGCAAAAGCTTTGCCTTGATACTGCCGACGCCGAGCTTATGCGCGGTAAGCGTATACTTATCGTTGACGACGTTATCTCCACAGGCGGTTCTCTCCATGCGCTTGAAAAGCTGGTAGAGGCGGCGGGCGGTAACATCTGCGGCCGTATGGCAATACTTGCCGAGGGTGACGCGCAGGAGCGCGCCGACCTTATCTACCTTGAAAAGCTTCCGCTTTTTAACGCTAAAGGCGATATCATCTGAAGATAAACCGCAAAACAAAAACAAACGGGCAGCGCTTCACTGCCCGTTTGTTCATTATTTTCGTTTTTTTGCTTTCTCCACCAGGTTGCCGTACATATCGTATATTGGCTCGGACGGGGATATGGCGTCGTATTTGTTGGCATACTGACCCTCGCGGAGTTCTATCGGACCGTCAAGTAACTGGTCGTGCGTACGGCGCATCCAATCTTCGAGCAGCGCTGAAAGCTCGGCGAGTTCCACCGCGTATTCGGGACGGTGCGCAAGGTTTTGTCGTTCTTCGGGATCCGCCACAAGGTCGTAAAGGTATACCGGTTCGCGCGGTATATGCGGCAGTTTCGAGGTCATAAATATGTCTTTTGCGGCGTGATCGCCTATATTTGCCATACTGCGGC
>CAZISZ010000254.1:0-1363 GCA_964542035.1 uncultured Ruminococcus sp.
CGGCTGTGACCCGGAGCGGCAAGAACGGAAAAGCAAACATCACCGACGGTCAAGGGGTCACCGTCCGAAATATTGCAGGTTGCCTCAACCAAGCCGCGTCTGAGCAATGGAGGAAGTTCTCTATCCGCAACGGAAAAGTAAACCGGGCAACGGTATTCCTCCGCTATTGCAGACGATGCGCCCACATGATCGAAATGACCGTGTGTAAGCATGACGGCAGCAGGACGCAGAGATAATGAATTAATGCGGGAAATGATAATATCCGCTTCCGCCCCCGGGTCTATGATCGCCGCTGCGCCGCTGCCGCAATCAACTATATAGCAATTAGCCTCAAGCTTGCCCACAGGCAGAATATAAACATCTTTTTTCATTGTTTTGCGCTCCTTTTCGCCATCTGCATTAGAAAAAAGTAAAAATCAAATTCGAAAAAAGATAAAATGCCGACCGATCGCAGGATAGGTACCGTCGATCGCCGCGGTATCCACATCCGAATCGGTCGGTATGGTATTTCTGGATATAAGTGACAATGACATAACGCGTCCGCGCCGCCGTCAGTGTCGTTTTAAAGTTCGCCGAACAGCTCAAGGGCATGCTTGGCTGCCTCCTGTTCGGCGGCGCGTTTACTGTGAGCTGAGCCCTCGCCGATAATATTTGAGTTAAGTCTTGCCTCAACGGAAAAGGTCTTATCATGATCCGGACCCGAGGTGGCAACTATAACGTACTCAAGCACTTCGCCTTCCGAACGCTGTATAAGCTGTTGGAGCAAGGTTTTATAATCCGCGCCATGCCAACGTCTTTGCACCTCGCGCATCATATCATCAAGAAAAGGCAGGAGATATTTTTTCACGGCGCATCTGCCGTCAGTATCTGTCTCGTCAAGATAAACGGCGGCAATCAGTGCTTCAAACGCATCGGCAAGGATAGACTTACGTTCTCTTCCGCCGCCGCGCTCCTCGCCGTTTCCGAGCAAAAGATAATGTCCGAGGTCTATATCCATGGCGTATGCGGAAAGTGCGCGTTCGCAGACCAACTCGGCACGCATACGAGTAAGCTCGCCCTCCGGATCTTCGGGAAATTTTGCGAATATATGTTCGCTGGTGATCACGGACAGTACCGAATCACCGAGAAATTCCAAACGCTCGTTGCAGGGCAGATGCTCCGCGCGGTGCTCGTTGGAATATGAAGAATGAGTCAAAGCTTCAAGCAGAAGACGTCGATCCTTAAATTTATGCCCTATGCGCTCCTCAAGCCTTGCAACATCCGGTGGCAAAAACTCATCTTTGGCGCATATGGATATGTTATTTTCCCGTGGCATCGTCGGGCGCCCCCTCTCCTTTTGAATGCGCACCGCTTACCGTCGGCG
>CAZISZ010000255.1:0-1353 GCA_964542035.1 uncultured Ruminococcus sp.
GGAAAAAACAGTCCGTACAGAGACAGAACGGTAGAATAAAACCTTGACCTGTTCAGAAGAATGAAAAACGGTGAGTTTGAGGACGGTACAATGGTGCTTAGGGCGAAGATAGATATGGCAAGCCCTAACATGAATATGAGAGATCCCGTAATGTATCGTATACAGCATAAGTCACATCATCATACCGGGGATAAGTGGTGCATATATCCTATGTATGACTGGGCACACGGACTTGAGGACTCTATTGAGGGTGTTACAAATTCGCTTTGTACGCTTGAATTTGAAGATCACAGACCTTTGTATGATTGGTTCTTGGATCAGCTTGATGTATTCCATCCTCAGCAGACGGAATTTGCACGTCTTAATATAAACAATATTGTTTTGAGTAAGCGTAAGCTTATACAGCTTGTAAAAGAGAACTACGTTAACGGTTGGGACGATCCGCGTATGCCTACAATATGCGGCTTAAGACGCAGAGGCTACACGCCCGAATCGATACGTAATTTTGTTGCAACCGTGGGTGTAAGCAAGGTAAACAGTACCGTTGATTATGCGTTGCTGGAGCATTGCCTGCGAGAGGACCTGAATAAAAACGCTTTACGTGTTATGACGGTAATAGATCCGATAAAGCTGATAATCGACAATTATCCGGAGGATACCGTGGAGTATTTTACTGCAGAGAACAATCCGGAGGATCAAACTGCCGGAACAAGAACGATTCCGTTCAGCAGAGAGCTTTACATTGAGAGAGATGACTTTATGGAAGAGCCTCCGAAGGGATATTTCAGACTTACTCCGGGCAAGGAGGTTCGTCTTAAGCACGCGTATTATGTTAAGTGTACAGGCTGTGACAAGGACGAAAACGGAAATGTGGTATGTGTTCACTGTACGTACGATCCCGAAAGCAGAGGCGGTTGGTCAAATGACGGAAGAAAGGTAAAGGGTACATTGCATTGGGTTTCCGCTAAGCACGCGGTCGATGCGGAGGTACGTCTTTATGACAGACTTTTTACCGTTGCCGATCCGGATAATGCGGAGGAGGGCAAAACTTTCCTTGACTACCTTAATCCGGATTCACTTAAGGTATGCGTTGACGCAAAGGCAGAACCGTCGTGTGCACAGCTTGAACCGTATACGCATTTGCAGTTCTTGAGAATGGGGTATTTTAACGTTGATCCGGATTCAAAGCCGGGTAAGCCTGTTTTCAATAAGAGCGTTGGCTTGAAGGATTCATTTAAAATTACAAAATAATATTGACAGTATTTATGATCATTTTTCGGGAGTGCTTTTGAAAAAGAACCCCGAGCCCCGAAAACTTTAACAGGCAGCTCAATGCCGCCTGTCGGCTTTCGG
>CAZISZ010000256.1:0-1347 GCA_964542035.1 uncultured Ruminococcus sp.
AGGACTCTTCCTCGCGGGCACCAATACGGCGGGCGAACTCAGAGGCAATGTAGCTGTCAAGGTCGAACACGCTGTCACGGAGCAGTTCCTCAGATACCTTGATGGTAGTGCCCAACTTGTGAGCGCCGATGGTGATCTGAGAGAAGTTGTCATCGCTGTCCTCATAGGGACCTTCCTCATCAATCCAGTTGGCAGTGCCCTTGGATGCCACAACGGGGATCTTACGCTCACCGCTGTCGGTATTGATGGTGTGAGCCAACTTACGGAAGATGTTCTCCTCCTCAAGAGCCTGCACCAGAGTACGCTCATACTCATCGGGAACAAGGTAGCCGCCCTCGGCATCGTCACCGACCTGGAGTGCGTTTACCACATGAGGCATGGGAGCCTTATTGCGCATCGCATTCCAGAAGTTCTGCTTGTACTCGTCAGAAGCACGGACACGGCCGTTGGCAGGAGCAGTTGCAGAGCCGGATGCCATAGGCTTGCCGGTGATGGGAGTGTTGACAGGCTTTGCGAGTTCTGCTTCGATTTCCTCACGGCGCTCCATACGCTTGATTTCGTTGGTGAGAGCAGCCAGTTCCTGCTCCATGCTGTTGTAAGTGGCGTCATCCTCTGTGGAGAGAACGCCCTTGTCGGTACGATGAGTTTCCAGGAAACCATCCATAGTAGCCAAAAGCTTGGTGCGCTTATTACGCATTTCGATAATAGTCATAATGAATACCTCCAAAATTAAATGTAGTTTTTGATTTTCTGCAAATCCGCTCTGAGGGAATCAACAGAACGGCCTGTGCGTTCCGACACAGTGGGTTTGGGTGCGATGACACATTTAGCGGCGATCTTGTCCATAAGGGAGTTGGTCACCGCCGCCTTGGAAAACAGCATCGACACCTGCGGGATTTCCATGTCTTCGTTTGCTTCGGGACGTTTTGCGATTTCGTCTGCAAAGCCCAGTTCCACAGCCTTGTTTGCATCCATCCAGGTTTCTGCGTCCATAAGATGGGATAGCTTTGTGCGTGACATTCCGGTCTTGATCTCATAGGCATTGATGATAGATTCCTTCACCTCGGACAGCATATCGATGGCTTTCTGCATTTCCGCAGTATTGCCAAAGGCTACGGTCATAGGGTTGTGGATCATCATCATGGATACCGGTGACATTAAAACTTTTGTGCCGGCCATGGCGATGACAGAGGCGGCAGAGGCTGCAATGCCATCGATTTTCACGGTGACGTTGCCTTTGTAATCCATCAGCATATTGTAGATTTGGGCGGCAGCCACGCAGTCACCGCCGGGACTGTTGATCCACACAGTAATATCACCTGTTCCTGCGTTCAGTTCATCCTTAAA
>CAZISZ010000257.1:0-1345 GCA_964542035.1 uncultured Ruminococcus sp.
GACAAGTGCGCATTTGAGCGCAGACCTGTTGCTCCCGGTCAGCACGGTGCAGCCAGAAAGAAACAAAGAGAATACGGTTTGCAGCTCCGCGAGAAGCAGAAAGTCAAAAGATATTACGGCATGGTTGAGAAGCAGTTCCTTAACTACTTCCATGAAGCCGATCGTCTTGAGGGTATGACCGGTGAGAACCTGCTTATACTTCTTGAGCGCAGACTTGACAGCGCCGTATACAGAATGGGCATCGGAGACAGCCGCAAGGAGACCCGCCAGATCGTTTTGCACGGTCATATCCTTGTAAACGGCAAAAAGGTAAACATCCCCTCATATCGTCTGCGTGTAGGCGACGTTATCAGTGTTGCCGAAAACAGCCGCAAGAGCGAGAGAATGAAGGCCTTTATCGAATCCCTGGAGAAAAAGAGCGCTCCGAAGTGGCTTGAGATCAATGCGAATGAAGCATCCGCAAAGGTCGCATCGCTTCCCGCAAGAGACGATATCGAGCAGAGCTTCAACGAGCAGCTTATCGTCGAGCTTTATTCCAAGTAATACCGGCAGCCAAGGCACCATGGCAGTCGGGACCGACATCGACGGTCAAGGACCTTATGGCATCAACAATTGCGCATAGATTAAAAAACGCAAGCTGAAAAATATAGTTGGAGGGTATATTTGGAATGATTGAAATAGAAAAGCCCAATATCGCAACGGTGAATTTGAGCGAGGACGGAAGAACCGGAAAATTTGTTGTTGAACCGCTTGAACGCGGCTACGGCATTACTCTCGGCAACTCGCTGAGACGTGTACTGCTCAGCTCGCTGCCCGGTGTTGCCGTCACCTCCGTAAAGGTTGATGGCGTGCTGCACGAGTTTTCCACAGTCCCCGGTATGACCGAGGATATGACCGAGTTTATTCTTAACGTAAAGGGCATAGTTGCAAAGCTTCACACTTCAAATCCCAAAACCGTCATTCTTGACGTAACGGGACCTCACAAGGTGGTTGCGGGAGACATAAAGCAGGATTCTGATATTGAAATACTCAATCCCGATCATGTTTTGGCAACACTTTCCGAGGGTGGACATCTGTTTGCCGAACTCACTTTTGAGTGCGGTCGCGGATATGTATCGCAGGATCGCAACAAACTGATCCATGCCGATGCATACGGTCCAAATGTAAGTGCGCCTATCGGTCTCATATACACCGACTCGATCTACACACCTGTTTATAACGTCAGCTACAATGTGGAGAACACACGTGTTGGCAGTAACATTGCCGATTACGACAAGCTGACTCTTGAAGTCCTTACAAACGGGACTATAACGGCAAAAGAAGCGATTTCACTCGGCGCCAAGAT
>CAZISZ010000258.1:0-1340 GCA_964542035.1 uncultured Ruminococcus sp.
ATATTTTTGCGATCGCTCTGCCGATGCAGTAAAAACAATACGAGAAAACGCCGAAAAAACGCATCTGTCGGACAAATGCCGCATAATCAATATGGACTACGCGGATTTTCTGTCGCAAATCACCGGCTCACTGAGTTTTGATATTGTATTTATAGATCCACCGTATGCATCCGGGCTTGTATCTTTGTGTCTGAAAAAACTAAATGACAGCCATGTTTTGTCGAATGGTGCAATACTTGTTTGCGAAACACCGCGCGGTACGGGGCCGTTCGGCGATAATGAAGAAATTCTATCCTGCTTTCATGTAATAAAAACATCAATATACGGAGCTGCTGAAATATCCATACTCGGTTTCAATGACAATAAAAAAGTCACCGAAACTGTAAGGGGGGCAGAAAAGTGACAACTGCTATCATTCCGGGAAGTTTTGATCCAATGACTCTCGGTCACAGAGATATAGTTCTGCGTGCATCCCGAATTTTTGATAAAATAATAGTTGCCATTATGGTAAACCCGCAAAAGAAAGGCAGATTTTCCTTTAACGAACGCCGACGGATAGCGGAACTGACGTTAGCGGATATAGAGAATGTATCGATTCTGACCTCTCGCGGATACCTTGCAGACTTGGCCGCCGAGTTAGGTGTCATTGCCATCGTCAAGGGAATACGCAATACAGATGATCTTATATACGAGCAGGAGATGGCAATCTTCAACCATGAAAGGAATCCCGCGTGCGAAACGGTATATCTGCCGTCATACGGTGATATGAAAAATGTAAGTTCGACGGCGGTAAGAAATGCTTTAAACAGCGGCGAATCAATTTCGGGCATGATGCACAAAGACGCCGAGAACTATATAAGATCCATTATCGCCCCTACGCCAACATATATAATACCGACACAAAAAACAAAAAAGGAAGCCAACGCCGACGCGAAGGCTGAGGATAAACTGAAATGAAAGACGGTTTCATAAAATCGGCAGCGCTCGTTCCGGAACTTCGAGTGGCCGATTGTAAATTCAATGCCGATAAAACAATAGAGCTTGCCGAAAAAGCCGCATCTGCCGGTGCAAGACTATTGGTGTTTCCGGAACTCGGAATAACAGGCTATACATGCCAAGACCTTTTTTTTCAAAGCACATTGCTTAATGCCGCCGAGCGAGAAGTTGAACGCGTTATGCGCGAAACGGCGGGGATCGACGCTTTGATATTTATAGGCACACCGCTTCTCAACTGCGGTAAGCTGTACAATACAGCCGTTGCCATGTATCACGGTCGTATGCTCGGTATAATACCCAAAACACTGATCCCAAACTATGGTGAATTTTACGAAACGAGGCAA
>CAZISZ010000259.1:0-1292 GCA_964542035.1 uncultured Ruminococcus sp.
CACCAATCGCGTATGTTTTCCATCCAGTTGAGATATATTTTCGAAAAACGGTCGGGAACATACTCAATGCTGCCGTCCTTCACCGCGTCTATGGCGGGACCGGCAAGCGGTTTCATTTTTACAAACCATTGGCGGGATGCCACAGGCTCAAGTACGGTGCCGCAACGGTAGCAGTGTGCTACATTATGAGTGCACTTTTCAACCTTTTCAAGCAGACCGAGCGCATCAAGGTCGGCAACTATCTGCCGCCTTGCCTCGTATCGGTCAAGACCTTGGTACTTGCCGCCGTTTTCGTTGATGTGTGCTGTGTTATCAAGTACTATTATATTTTCAAGACCGTGACGCAGACCGGTCTCGTAGTCGTTGGGGTCGTGTGCGGGGGTTATTTTAACGCATCCGGTACCAAACTCACGGTCAACGTTTTCGTCCGCTACGACGGGGATCTCGCGCCCCACAAGCGGAAGAATAAGTGTTTTGCCGACAAGATCCGCATATCTTTCGTCATCCGGGGCAACGGCAACGGCGGTATCTCCCAGCATTGTTTCGGGGCGTGTTGTTGCCACCGTTACAAAGCGACCGTCCTCGCCTTTTATGGGATATTTTATATGCCAAAACGCGCCCTCTATCTCCTTGTGCTCTACCTCTGCGTCGGATATGACCGTGTTGCAGTGCGGGCAAACGTTGGTTATGCGCAGACCGCGGTATATAAGTCCTTTATCGTAAAGCGAAACAAAAACCTTGCGTACGGCGCGTGAGAGACTGTCGCTCATCGTAAAGGCTTCACGGCTCCAATCGCAGGATGAGCCGAGTTTTTTCAGCTGGCTGATTATGCGGTTGCCGTATTGTTCTTTCCATGCCCAAACGCGACGTAAAAATTCCTCGCGTCCGAGGTCGTGACGAGTAACTCCCTCGTTGTTGCGTAGGTATTCCTCTACCTTTATCTGAGTGGCTATACCGGCGTGGTCGGTTCCGGGAACCCAAAGGGTGTTGTATCCCTGCATACGTTTGGCGCGTATAAGGATATCCTGAAGCGTTTCGTCGAGTGCGTGACCCATATGCAATTGACCCGTTACATTGGGGGGCGGAATGACTATGCAGAAGGGAGGACGTTCATCATGCGGATCCGGCTTAAAGTAGCCGCGCTCCGACCACATGGCATAAATGCGATCCTCAAAATCCTGCGGATTATATATCTTTGGGAGTTCGTGATTATGTTCCATTGTTTATTTTCCTTTCGGTTATTGGTCAAGATAAGGATACAGTTGATTATAAAAGATCGTAAAACAAAGCTT
>CAZISZ010000260.1:0-1291 GCA_964542035.1 uncultured Ruminococcus sp.
GGTGACGTTTGCGCCGAGCGTAAAACGGCACACTTAAAAAAGCCTTTTTCAAGCGGCAAATTATTATACAACGCGGAGGGTGTGTTTGTCAAGCCTTTTTTCGATCTTTTTACGATGATGTGCGAAAAAAACACGATCTTTTTAATTTTTGGGGGCTTTTATTTTGATTTTGCGATGCCGTTCAATTGCAATGTGAATCAACGTGACCGTTGCGGTGCCGATAGCGGCGCCCAGAGTATCTATAAGCATATCCGTGATAAGGCAAGCGCGTCCGGGAACAAAATATTGTATTGTTTCATCGCATATTGCAATCACAGAAGCCGTTGCCGTTGCGACGGCGGGTGATGTAAATGATTTTGCGGTGGGATGGGAGAGCAGTAATGTTGCCGAGGATGCGAACAATCCCAAAATTCCGAACTCGAAAAGGTGTGCGCATTTTCTTAAAAGCTGTTCGGATATTGTGATAAGACCGCGAGCCTCAATCCATGAATTTATTGCTTTCAGAATCCCGCCGCTTACGGCTCCCGAGATTTCGGCGGATTGGAGCGAATTTGAAAATATAAACACAACCGTCATGGCCGCCGCCAAGGCAAATCCGATGCCCGCCGCTTTTCTATGCTTTTCCATCATCTCTCATCCGTGAACATCGGTCAGTTGCGCCAACGCCTGTATTCGTCGCGCAGCAGGGCGCACACTCCCACATCGTGATAGACAGAGCCGAGTTTAAGCGCACCGCGCATGGTTCCCTCATATTTCATGCCGAGCTTTTCCATTACCTTTCGCGAGGCAAGGTTGCCCTCTATGTATTTTGCCTCTATCCTGTTCAGCCCGAGTTCGTCAAAGCCGAAGCGTATTACTCGCCGTGCCGCCTCGCCCGCAATACCGCGCCCGCGAAATTCGGGGTTTATAACATAGCCTATCTCCGCGGAATTGTTGGAGTAATCAAAGCGTGTAAAGCCGCACGTGCCTATCATTTTGTCGTCGGGCTCGCCGCTTTCATGCCGAATTATTGCCCAGTCAAAAAACTCGCCTGCGCGATAGCGTGTTTTGATATACTCAAGATATTCACGGGTATATTCTTTGTTTGGGTGCGGTTCCCATGTGAGATAGCGGGTTACATCTGATCTGCGCGCATACTCGTACATATCAAGCGAGTCGGAGACCCTGAGACCTCGCAGTATCAATCGCTCGGTTGCCAGTTGCGGGATGTGCGAAAATATCCTCAATGCATCCTTTTGTGTCATTACTGCCCCCGTTCCGTCGCGTGACGGATAAAAATAAAAATAATTTT
>CAZISZ010000261.1:0-1282 GCA_964542035.1 uncultured Ruminococcus sp.
CGTCTTTACGGTATCGACACCGCAATGTGGGTGCGGGCATCGCAAATCGACGGTATAGGTGCGCATATTTTGCTTGTTGATTGCCACACATCATGCATAGCGGGTGATATTTGCGGTATCATTGATCATCATCCGACTGCCGAGATGCCGAGTGTCCCTGCCGATTTTTGCGAAAACGGCAACGCATCTTCTTGTACGCTTAAAGTTTATCGAATGGCGCTCTCAAGCGGGATTCTTATGAGCGACAAGCATGAATGCCTTGCTGTGCGGTCTGTGTATATGGATACGCAGTCGTTGCTCTCTCCCAAGTTTGACCCTGCCGATCGTCCATGGCTTTGCGAGATGATAAAAAAGCATTCGCTTGACGAGGGGGATCTGATGCGGCGCGGCATTTGCCTTGCGAATATTTCGCGTCCCGTTTCAGAACTTGCCGTATGCGGACTTAAATATTACACACTTGCGGGCGTGCCGTGCGCGTCGAGCCATCTTCAGGCAGAGGCGATACCCGAGGAGCTGACAGCGCGTTGTGTGGAATATCTCGAACAAAGACGTATACAAGATGGCATATCGGTTTGGGTGTTCTATGCCGCCGAGCCGCTTTCGGGGCATTCTGTGGTCGTATATATTACAAACAGCGGTACGGTACGACGCGAATACGATAGATTTTTGTCCCGTTCGAAGGATATAATTCCGGATCTTGAACTAAGATTGTCGCAAGGGCTTGATTTTTGACCGATAAAGGGGTATAATATATATATAAATTTCGGACAAAACAGTATTGATCGCCGTGCGATCATATCATCGTTTACCATGAAAGGAAAAAGCAATGTCAGAATGCACACATAATTGCTCTACCTGCGGAGCCGATTGTCCCTCTCGCAAGGGCGAACCGCAGGATCTTCACGAAGCGCCCAATGCGCTCAGTTCAATAAAAAAAGTCGTAGGAATCGTCAGCGGCAAGGGGGGCGTCGGTAAGTCGCTCGTTACCTGTATGACCGCTGTTCTCCTTCAACGTCGCGGATATCATGTCGGAATACTCGATGCAGACGTTACCGGTCCATCGGTTCCCAAAGCGTTCGGGATACACGAGGATGTTCTCGGCGACGAGCATGGTCTCATTCCCCCGCGCACAAAAAACGGAATTGATCTTATGTCCGTGAATCTGCTTCTTGATGACGAAAAACGCCCGGTTGTTTGGCGCGGACCCGTTATTGCCGGTACGGTAAAGCAGTTTTGGACGGATGTTATTTGGAACGATATTGATGTTCTGTTGGTGGATTGC
>CAZISZ010000262.1:0-1275 GCA_964542035.1 uncultured Ruminococcus sp.
TCTGGCAACAAATGGAAAAACACCACTATCCCGACGCAAGAGATATGGTGGAACGTATACGGGGAATAATCGAGGCACAGCAAATGGCTCTGCAACAGCAACTCGAACAACAGCAGGCGGAAAACCAAGACCTACGGGTGCAAAAGAGTATGGCGGAAGATAGAGCGACGGGAGCGGAGGGATATATTTCCTATTTAGAGAGTTTGCAAGGAGGCAATAAGCAATGATAAAAAACCAAGTTTCAAATGTTTTGGCTGTCGGTGGCGGCGGAACGACTAAAAAGAACACGAACACCACGAACGGGCTTTACGGCGATATATTACAAGATACGAAAATTTCTTTGCCGAGCAGTAATGCAAGTACGGGCGGTTTATACGGGCAGGTAATCGGAACGGGAAATAATACCACGCCGACTGTTAGCGGATTGTCGTCGAGTATTCCTACGGCAATATCGGGAACGGGTACTGCTACCGTCAAGCCTATCGACAATAGCCAAAATTTCAATAGTAGCGTCGTAGGAACGTTAGGTAGTTTATCGGGGAGCGGCAGTAATAAAGGCGGCGTAACCGACGAGGGTGTTATTACGGGCAATTCAAATGTAAATAATAGCACTTTCAATAACATAACGCCGAGTGAAACAACGTCTACGGCTACAACTACAACGAAAACGACCGCAAACAGCAATAATTCGATATTGTCTAAACTTACGAGCGGAAACTTTGTAAACGGCGTAAAAGATATTATTTCTCGGTTGTTCGGCACTAAAAGCACGACTGCAACGACCGATACCGCTGTGAAAAATACGTTAGGAACGGCAGGGAGCGGAACGACTGAAACTGCGTCGACCGAGAATAACGCAGGTTCGGCGACGGAAAACACGGGAAACACTACGGAATCCACAACGGAAAAGCCGTTGACTTACGCCGAGTATATGGAAATGCTTAAACAAGAGGCGGCGGAAAGTAAAGCGGCGGCGGACAAAGAGGCGGAAATCGCAAAGGAGCGTGCTATGGTTGACGCTCAATCGTCTTATGCTCAAAATCAGGCTACTTATGGCGCAAACGCCGAAACTATGGCACAAATGGGTTTGACGGGCGGCGGTTATAGCGATTATTTGCAAGCACAGGCTTACGCTCAAAAGCGTTCCGATGTTCAACAGGCTAACGTCGTTGAATCGGCAACGAAAGCGGAAAACAGGGCGACTTATCGAGATTATGTTAATAGCATAAACGAAAAACTTGCGGAAAAGGCTCTCTATGAAGAACAACTCGCCGA
>CAZISZ010000263.1:0-1247 GCA_964542035.1 uncultured Ruminococcus sp.
GCAGCGGTGGTGTGTGCGAAAAATATATAAAGCTCGGATGCGACGGTTGGCGGCTTGACGTTGCGGACGAGCTGCCGGATGATTTTCTTTGCAGTCTTCGCGATAGGGTCAAAGGCGCATCTCCGGATGCCGCTGTAATAGGCGAGGTGTGGGAGGACGCTGCGGACAAGATATCCTACGGTCAAAGGCGTAATTATTTCGGCGGAAGACAGCTTGACAGCGTTATGAACTACCCACTGCGTTCCGCACTGCTCGGGTATGCCGAAACGGCAGACGCAGAATTTTTGGCAGACGAGCTGCGGGATATCTATTCCTCCTATCCGCGCCCCGCCGCCGATGTGCTTATGAACATTATCGGTACACATGATACCGAGCGTGTACTCACTCTGATTGGGGCGCCGCAACGTATACGTGAACTTGACGGAGAGGGCAATGCGGCGCGCTCCGCGTTTAAACTGACGGTTGAGGAACGCGCAGAGGCGATAAAAAAGCTTAAACTTATATCCGTTATTCAATATACCGTTTACGGCTTTCCCTGCGTTTATTATGGAGATGAAGTCGGTATGGAGGGCGCGGGAGATCCTTTTTGCCGCAGACCTATGGTGTGGGACGAGCGTGTAAGTGAAGAATTGCAAACTCACTACCGCCGCTTGGGGAAGATACGGAGAAACCCAGTTTTTGACCGCGGCGAGTTTGACGTTTTACATGCCGAGGGCGGTTATATCGAATTTTTAAGAGAAAAACGCACCGATGACGGAATAGTGCGTGTGAGAGTTGCTGCAAATCTCGGTGAGTCAACGGTGTCATGCCGTGCGGACAGTGATTATCTTGATCTTTATACGGGCAAACGCGGGCGTGGAGATATAAGGTTACCGAGGTATGCTTTTGCTGTCATAGATGAAACAGCGAATGGCAAATGTAAAAAGACCGATTGAGGTAATGAAATGATTAAGGAATTTATAAAAAAGTTAACGATGTCCAAAAATCCCGAATCTCCTAAATATCGCCGTGCCATGGCGGAGCGCATATGCGGCAAGCGGTTGAGATATGTCACTGAACGTATAAACAATGTTGACGAGGTGATAGGCAGAGAGGGAAACATGAGCTTGCGCGATGATGAGCTTATAGTCTTTTCATCCTCCGAGGTCGTGTTCAGGTGTCCCGTGCCGGAACTTCAGGCGGCTGAACTTCTATCCAAAGACGGCGTGGTTCTTACAGGACCCGATAATGAGCACGGCGGCGAAGTG
>CAZISZ010000264.1:0-1226 GCA_964542035.1 uncultured Ruminococcus sp.
ATAGTCAACTGGTGAAAAACCGCGCGGTATCAGCCAACGCTCGACAAGCTTTTTGCGGCGCGCGGCGGCATCGTTATCGTTGCGGTCTGCGCTTGTGTGTGCTTCGCCGAGAGGGCATATTTCAATATCTGCGCCTATGCATGCGCTGTTATCCGATATTGCGCATATCGCGACGCCGTGGCTGTGGGATATCGAAAAGTTTATTCGTCTTTTACGGTAAAAGTAGGGTTTGCCGTTACCGCCTCTCTTAATAAGTGTATCGCGACCGGGGCGAATATGGACATAGCGCAACATATCGAGAAGCAAGGAAGCGCCGAGCAGTGAATCCTTGGTCTTCAACGTTTCGGTATATTCCGCGCCGAATGCCGCGGCAATATCATTTCGCGAGTGATGAGTGTGTCCGTCGAGGGCTCCTATAAATATTTTTTTCATTGTTATGTCGCCTTTCTACCGCTTGTCGGCGCCGCAGACGCTCAGTTGTCGTGTATATTATACACTTTTTTTGATTTGCAGTCAAGCGCACGGCAAAACGTGTTGCGAATTACAATTTTTACATGTATAAATTCCATTAAAAAGCGACTTAAAGGGTTTAAAATGTTCGTCAAATGTAACGAAAATGATAATTTTTCAACAAAGCACTTGTATAATCGAGCTGTTTGAGTTAAAATATACAGTGGCAATAAGTGGTCCGCTGAAATGTGCGGATCAACAAAAAACGGAGGATATTTAATTATGTCAGTAAAAGTTGCTATTAACGGTTTCGGCCGCATCGGCCGCCTTGCATTCCGTCAGATGTTTGACGCAGAGGGTTATGAAGTTGTTGCCATTAACGATCTCACCAGCCCCAAGATGCTCGCTCACCTTCTGAAGTACGATACAGCCCAGGGTTCTTTCCTTGGTCGCATCGGTGAGGGTAAGCACACCGTAGACGCTACCGATGATTCCATCATTGTTGATGGTAAGGAAATCAAAATCTATGCCGAGAAAGATGCCAACAACTGCCCTTGGGGTAAGCTTGATGTTGATGTTGTTCTCGAGTGCACCGGCTTCTACACCTCTAAGGAAAAGTCCATGGCTCACATCAATGCGGGCGCAAAAAAGGTCGTTATCTCCGCTCCTGCCGGCAACGATCTTAAGACCATTGTTTACAATGTAAACAACGAAACCCTTACTGCCGATGATCAGATCATTTCCGCAGCATCCTGCACCACAAACTGCCTCGCACC
>CAZISZ010000265.1:0-1225 GCA_964542035.1 uncultured Ruminococcus sp.
GTCCAACTGCACCATGGGACGGATATCGGCGGGCAGAACGGGAATAACATCAAGTATCATCCACTCAAGTTTATTGCCCGATTTGCGGAATGCCTCGATCACCTCAAGACGCTTTATAAGTCTTGCCTTTTTCTGGCTTGTCGTCACCTTGAGTTCTTCTTTAAGGGACTCGGCGAGTTCATCTACGTTAATAGAGGCAAGCAGTTCCTTTACAGCCTCGGCACCCATGCCGACGCGGAACTCGTTTTCATACATCTCGCGATATTCCTGATACTGCTTTTCGCTGAGCACCATTCCGCGTTCAAGCGGCGTGGTGCCGGGATCAAGAACGATATTCTCGGCGAAATAAAGCACCTGCTCAAGCTGCTTTGACGAAATATCCAGCACCAAAGCCATGCGCGAGGGAGATGCCTTAAAGTACCAAATGTGAGACACAGGAGCGGCAAGCTCTATATGTCCCATGCGTTCACGGCGTACTTTTTTGGTAGTTACCTCAACTCCGCACTTATCGCATATAATGGTCTCGCGCAGGTTGTGCGAGTTTTTGTACTTTCCGCATGAGCATGCACCGTCCTTGGTCGGACCAAAGATACGCTCGCAGAAAAGACCGCCCACCTCGGGCTTGAGGGTACGGTAGTTTATGGTTTCCGGCTTGGTTACCTCGCCGTGCGACCATGCTCTGATCATATCCGGGGATGCCAGACCTATTTTGATTGAATCAAACACATTATTTTCCAAAGCATTTTCCTCCGGTTCGGTCATTCGTTATCCGACAGATTACTGTCTTCAATGCCGTCATCAAATTCATCATCCGCGCCGTAATCATCACCGTCGGCACCATCGTCGTCATCCTCATCTTCAAAGATAAAGTGATCGGCAAAGTCATCGGGAGTAATGGTCTGACCGACGGCGTCCTCAACGGCATCGGCGTCGTTTTTATTAAGATAAGGTGAGGGCTCATCCACACAAACGTTGGAAAGGGATATCTCCTCGCCGTCCTTGTTGAGCACTCTGATATCGAGAGCCAGCGACTGAAGTTCTTTCATAAGAACCTTAAAGGACTCGGGAACGCCGGGAGTGGGGATATTCTCGCCCTGAATAATAGCCTCATATGCCTTGCGGCGACCGTTAATATCATCCGACTTAACGGTGAGTATCTCCTGAAGAGTATACGCGGCACCGTAAGCTTCAAGCGCCCAAACCTCCATTTCACCGAAACGCTGAC
>CAZISZ010000266.1:0-1218 GCA_964542035.1 uncultured Ruminococcus sp.
ACTTTAGTATCGAATTTTCTCATTTTGCGTCTTTTTCGTCCTTAAAAATAAATTACCTTTATACGTTTTCCCATCTGCTTCAGGCATGCGGAGAGTTCCTCCACAAGATTCATTTTAATATTAAAGTTTATCGGCAGATCGGGGTTTTGGTGGGCGGGGTTTACAGCTCGTCCAACAAAAAAGTTAATATCTGTTGCCTCCTCAAAAAGTAGGCGGCTTATTTGAGACGCGCCGTCGCGTCCCAAACTCCATTTTTCATATTCTCCGTTTTCCGCAAGGTAGTCTTTGGCGTAGTGGAGGACCTTGTTTACGGTAATAACTCCCTCGGTTACAAGATCAACTCCCTCAAGTTCTGCCGTTGGCGGAACATCCGACACCGCAAAATCAAGGCTCGGGCGTAGCGGCTTGCCGAGATATTTGGCGGCGATGGAGGAGGTGGTACCGCCGCAAACGATATGTTTGCCTTCCTTGGAGAAGAAGAGCGACATCATGCGGTCGGCGTCGTCACGGTTGGATGGCGGACCAAACAGCATGTTCATCGGCTCGCGGCGGCGTATCTTTATAACGGCTGCCGTGGCGTCATCGCCCGGCTTGCCTCCGTAAAGACGGTCGCACTCGTCCACAAGAATGGTTGAAAGCGTTTTGGCGGTGTATCCCACGTCAACGATCGTTTCAAGAAAAGCAATTATTTCTTCGCGTTTCCAACCGAAGTTGTATGATAGTCCCATGCCGGCATGCGGACAACCGTCACTCATGGCAACAAATGTGTCGCCTTCGCAAAGACGAACAGAGGAGCGCAGTATCCGCTTGCCCTCTATCTGCATCTCGGTGGTGGGGTAGTTATAGTTTTTTCCACCGCGTAAAAGTATGACCGGCGGATTATCAAATTGAATTATCTCGGCGTCCGTGCTGTTGGTGAGGTGTATTATAGTAAATGTGGAATATGCCACTCCGCGTACCGAGCATATAGGCAGCGTGGCTGCGATGGTTGATACGCAATCCTCTATCGACATACCCTCCGCCATCATGGTGGAGATTATCTTCGAGGTAAGCGTTGAGAGTATGCTCGCCTTAACTCCGCTTCCGAGTCCGTCCGCCAATACTATAACGGATGAATGCTCATTCTCTTCAACAATATCCACATGGTCGCCGCAAAGCTGTTCTCCGAAATGGTTTATGCTTTTGTAGCCGATATCGGCGCAAAGATCATTCATCGGA
>CAZISZ010000267.1:0-1211 GCA_964542035.1 uncultured Ruminococcus sp.
TGTGAACCAAACGATAAATACGATGATAGCAAAGGTGACGGCAACAGTAAGGATGGCGAATATAAGCCCGAGCCAACTAAAGCCGCTAAAGCCGCCGGCTGTGAATACCATTGTCCAGATCTCACTGACAAGACCGGGAACACCGGATACGATGTTGGCAAAGAGTATCATGGAGATACCGTTACCGATACCGTACTGGTTGACCTTTTCGGAGAGCCACATGATAAGGGAAGCACCGCCGCAGTAGCAAGCTACGATAACGGTCTTTCCAAACCAGTTGGTACCGTCAACAAGCCAACTGGAGCCTGTTCCGAAGCCGGAATCAAGCAACGTCATATAACCGTAAGCGGTTATAAGCGCCAGCCCTACCGTTGTGTAACGAGTAATGGCTGTGATCTTTCTTTGTCCCTCATCTCCGTCCTTTGCCATACGCTCAAGAGCGGGAATGGCAACGGTAAGCAGCTGTATAACGATCTGCGCTGTGATGTAGGGAGATACGGACAGAGCAAACAGTGTAGCCTGACCGAAAGAGTTACCCGAGAACCAGTTAAGGTACTCGAATATCGAACCCTGCAGCGCTGCGCTGCTGCTTTCAAGGATCGATGAAGAAACATAGGGTACGGGGATTTGCGCGCCGAGACGGTAGAGCAGAATGATCATTACGGTAAAGAGCATCTTTCTCTTAAGATCATCTATCTTCCAGGCGTTTTTAAAGGTCGCAAACATCCTTATACCTCCTCTGCACTTCCGCCTGCCGCTTCAATCTTTTCTTTGGCGGCAGCAGAAAATTTCACCGCCTTCACAGTAAGCTTCTTTGTAAGCTCACCGCCGCCGAGAACCTTAAGTCCGTCATTTTCTTTGCGTACGATCCTTTTGTTCATAAGAGCCTCAAGATCTACAACCGCACCGTCCTCAAAAACATTGAGAGCCTCAACATTGACGTTGGCGTAGACGGTCTTGAACTTCTTGTTCGAAAAACCCTTCTTGGGGAGCTGACGGTATATGGGGAACTGACCGCCCTCAAAACCGGGACGTACACCGCCGCCGGAACGAGCGTTTTGACCCTTGTGACCCTTACCTGCGGTCTTGCCGTTGCCGGAACCGGCACCTCTTCCCTTGCGGAAGCGATCCTTTACCGAACCGGGAGCGGGAGAAAGTTCATGAAGTTTCATTATTTGTCCTCCTTTACGTCTTCGACCTTAACGAGGTGG
>CAZISZ010000268.1:0-1188 GCA_964542035.1 uncultured Ruminococcus sp.
TCCGCTTTTCGTTCCTGCCGGAGAAACAGCACTATCAAGACCCAAGCAAGCACATTGGCTCTTTCCTTCGGGGCATTCCGTTGTTTGCGGTAGTGGCTGTGTTGAGTGCTTTAATTGTGACGTGGATTGGGTGAAAATAACATTAACAAAATACAAGCAGTGGTATCATACACCACTGCAATATCAAAAAGCAGCAGTTAGACGCTGCTAACCTGCAATGAGCGATTAGAAAGAAAACATAACAGAATGGAAATCTTGCTTGCTATATTCGGCATCGTCCTGTTCATTGGACTATCCACCGGAATCAAACGGCTTATATTGAAAGCCAGAACAGTGAAGGAGAGCGATGAATGATAGATAAAGATCTATCCCCAACAACAATCGAAGATACATCACACGGTGCGGACGGTGCAACAACATATTCCGTATTTCCGGGCATTGAGTTTTCATTCGTTGATGTCCACGGTCATCAGATCATTAGGCAAAAGAAAATACAGGATGATAATATTCTTGAAATTACATATTGTCGGGAAGGACGTTCAGAGTTCAATTTGAAGAATGAATTTGTATTTCTTTCTCCGGGCGATTTGATGATTGTAAAGACAAATACCGTTTCACCTGTTATAAACTTTCCACTCAAACATTATCACGGTCTGACGATCAGTATCGACCTCGACAAAACACCACATTGCCTTTCCTGTTTTCTGCAAGACGTCAATGTGCAGCCAAAGGCATTGGCAGAAAAATTTTGCAGCGGCAGGATCGGCTATATTGCGAGAGCCAATCAAGCCATAGAACATATTTTCTCGGAGATCTATTCCGTACCGGAGCATATCCGAAAAGGCTATTGCAAAATAAAGACGCTGGAATTGATGCTGTTTTTAAGCCAACTGAATACCGAGAGAGATGAACTTCAAGAGAGGCTACATTCAAGGACGCAAGTATTACTTGCCGAGAAAATCGCAAAATATTTGTATGAGCACATGGATGACCGTATCACCTTGGAACAGCTTTCGGAAGTCTTTCATGTTTCGGTCGCCCATATCAAAAACACCTTCAAAAGCGTTTACGATGTTCCTGTCGGAGCTTATGTGCGAACAATTAAAATGGAGTCTGCCGCCTATATGCTGGAGTACACAGACAAGACGATCCTTGAGATTGCCATGGAGCACGGCTACGATAACGGAA
>CAZISZ010000269.1:0-1187 GCA_964542035.1 uncultured Ruminococcus sp.
AATGGAGTATACGTGAATATCCTCCGGGGCGATATATTTGAGATATATCTCATATATTTTTACACTCGTTTTTTTATAAAGCGCCATACGCGGCTTGGCAACTATATAGTCAAGCGCCAGTTCCGGGTGAGCGCGCAACTCGGCATCGTTAAATGATGCCCCTTCAAAATTACCTTGTGTGGTTCTTAGTCGGCGCGAATTGTTGATCTCGCGTGTTTTCGCAATGACTTCAAACATTCTCGCCCGTCCGGAAATACCGTAAGCCTTAAGCGATGGCGTGACGGCAAGGCAAATTGTTTTTTCGGTGCGAGAAGGATCCGCCACAATAAGATTCGTCGTCAGCGGGTCGAGTGATCGGCGTACGCATTCTACCGATGCAAAAAAAGACTTAAGATCTATCGCAATATATGTTTTATTTTCACTCATGATATGCATCGCCTCTCGTTTTTATTTTTTTACACATTAATTATATCACTAAGCGGCAAAAAGTCAACGGCAAAAAAACATAAGAACAATGACTTTGCAAGACACAGCAACCCACTTGAAGCTTTAAAATGCAAGAATGCTTGCAAAAAAGTTTGTTTTGACCAAAAAACATGCATAAAAATGCAATTTTGTATTGACAAGTTGCAAAAAGGGTTGTATAATGAGTGCGTTATCCGAGATGATGTAAATTGTCATCTTTTCTTTTTTGTCGTTGCCGCAATGTGTACCGATGCGGTTATACACATAATGGGACGGATATGCCAAAATCAATATAAGCCCAAAGAAAGGGAAACTCTCGCTTTAACGAGAACCGCGGTTTAAAGTAAAATGAAAAGATCATCAACGTTCAAAAGAACATCATCGCTTGCGCTTGCCGTTTTGATGTGCGCGCTCTGCTTTGTAGGTTGTGGCGAGGAGAAAAAAGACGGCACCTATACAATCGGCATATGTCAGCTTGTTCAACATGACGCACTTGATGCCGCCACGAATGGTTTTATGCAAGCGCTCAAGGATAAGCTCGGCGACTGTGTAACATTTGATGTTCAAAACGCCTCGAATGAAGCTACAAACTGCACTACGATATGCTCAAAATTTGTATCCGACAAGGTCGATCTTATTATGGCAAACGGAACCGCAGCTCTAAGTGCCGCTGCGCAGGCTACCGATACGATACCGATCGTCGCAACGTCGGTTACCGATTT
>CAZISZ010000270.1:0-1158 GCA_964542035.1 uncultured Ruminococcus sp.
TGCGAGTCCAACAACATACCCAACGTTTCCTACAACGGTTCCACCGTTGCCGCTTGCCCCAACACCTTTATCGTCTCATCCAGAATCAACTGGGCTCCTTACTTCAAGTACGCTATTGAGTGCGCCAAGGAAGGTAAGACCATCGATACCGATTGGACAGGCACACTTGCCACGGAGTCTGTGCTTCTCACCGCTGTAAACGATAAAGCAGCAGCCGATGGCACGCAGGCGGCTATCGACGCCGCTAAGGCAAAACTTATCGACGGTACCCTCAAGGTCTTTGACACTGCAACCTTTACCGTTGGCGGTAAATCTCTTTCAAGCTACATGGCCGATGTTGACTTTGATGCCAACTACGAAAAGGATACCGAGGTAATTGAAAACGGTGCGTTTGAGGAATCCAAATTCCGCTCCGCTCCTTACTTTGATCTTGAGATCGACGGTATCACCCTGCTCGACAGAAACTACGGTTGATATAAAGCCAAAATATCATCGGGACTGTCAACGTCCGCCGGTACATCCGGCGGACCGTTGGTGGTCCCTTGACTTGATTTTGGGAATCAAAAGCAAAAATAAAGTAAAAAAATATAATTAAGCCGTTGGGAGAATATTTTGATGTTTTTTGAAATATTCGGCTCAAATAATCTCGGGAGGATACCGTGGAAAAAAGTACAGCACTTGAGCTGAGGGGCGTTACAAAGCGATTCGGGCATATAGTTGCCAATCAAAACGTAAACCTCACCGTTAATTGTGGCGAGATTTTGGCCGTTCTCGGCGAAAACGGAAGCGGCAAAACAACGCTTATGAATATGATAGCGGGTATCTACTATCCCGATGAGGGTTCTATCCTCATCAATGGGGAAGAGGTAGTTATCAGCTCGCAGAAGGATGCATTTAAATATAAGATAGGAATGATCCAACAGCATTTTAAGCTTGTGGATGTTTTCAGCGCAACGGAAAACATTATTCTCGGCATTAAAGACGGCGGTCGCTTTGATCGTCGCGCGGCGCGTGCCAAGGTGGCGGAGATAACCGAACGCTACGGATTTTTGATGGATCCGGATAAAAAAATATACGAGAAGTCGGTATCCGAAAAACAGACGGCCGAGATCTTAAAGGCACTTTACCGCGGCGCGATGATTCTTATCCTCGACGAGC
>CAZISZ010000271.1:0-1145 GCA_964542035.1 uncultured Ruminococcus sp.
CCCAAAGGCTATGAAACGATGTATCCCGGTGTAAATGAAGGGTGGCTCAAGGCATTTATCCGCTATTGCAAAAAAGCACCGGCACATCGTTCGGAAAAACGCTCGTTCTTTTAAGGAGATGACCATGTACGACTATGAATATGAGTTTGATGTGCTGTTGGTGCTGCGTCTTTTGAAGCTCCTGCACATGATGAACCCGGAAGCTATGGAGGAACCGCTAAGTATGTACCCGACACTACCACCGGGCGAGTTGTATTTAATTGTCAGTCCCGTGTTGTGGGGAATTTTTGAGAGCATGGAATATGAACTGGATGAAGAGTTTGAGGTCGAGTGGATGACGATCAGCCATCCAACCATAGACCGGCTCTATGCTCTGGGCAGTATGCAGGAAGGGAAACGCATCACTATTAGTGCCGCGTGGAAAAAGAAAATTCAGGATGCCGTGGAGTATTTCCTCGCAGGACCCAGTAATTCCGTCTTTGATTTGCGGTATCAGTATCCCTTTGGTCATGTGAAAATTGGCATTGCCCTTTCGCCGGAGTATTTCGAGGGAATTCTGTTTGCCAATAATCTCGTTGACCTTTTGCGGTACTTTGAACAGGACCTACGGTATTTGGAGTCCAAAGCATCTATAACAGGGCAGCACAGTGACAGTATGGAACACGAACTTAAAACCGAATGGAAGGAGGCTGCCTAAATGAGCCTTGCAGAGAATAAGAACAACACCCGGGATCTGCTGCTGCGGATCTCACCGTCCAGAAACACCCTTGTTGTGGAGGAACATAAGCCCGGCGGCATTATCAGTTACCGGGAGATCGACCCTCTGGAGCTATACTACATCTTCAATGGCAGCTATGCCAGCAACGAAAGCCTTGATTCGGGATTTCTGCCGGAGAACTGCCTTCATGTGTCGGTGAGCGGTGCGCAGATCACCTATGTACTGTGGAACCCGGAACTGCGGGCAGACATCATCTACGGAGATACGGAGTATCAGGATTTTCCGCTCCCTCGGTTGGTGTTCGGTGTGCGTATGCTGGATAACGGCAAAGTTGTGGACTGTACGCTGGGGGTTGTTGCAGACGAACGGCCCAGTGAGCACACGCAGATGTATCACTACCCTTTTTCCAATGTTTATGAGGACAGCA
>CAZISZ010000272.1:0-1129 GCA_964542035.1 uncultured Ruminococcus sp.
TTTGATAACCTGCAGGTGGCTATGGAACAGAAATTGCTGAAAAAATATGCCGGAGATAAAGAAAATGTTGTTTTAATAGATATTATCTGCTTTGAATATATCTTGCTTGAATTCAAAGAATTGATAGCGTGGATTTATGCACCGGATGATGAGTTCTTAGTAAAGCGAAAAAAAGCTATTACGGCGAGAGAGAAACTTGTGAAAACAATTCAAAATGGTAATGTTGATTATAAAGATATTCGTGAAATTATAGAATATAATGAGAATGTCAATAATTACAATGTGGAGCAGTTGACTGCAAAGATATTATTTGATTTAACCAGGAATACAGGGTTCGAGGTATCAAAGGGAAGTGTTGGTGAATGCTGGATTAAATCCTGCTGTGAATGGAAAGAAAGAATGTCGGACGATATTTGTGGTCTTGACGTGAGCAGATTACCTCTTAAGGAGAAAATGAAGAGAATTTATGAGGGCACAAGTCTTTTGAAGCAATTTCAAGATATAGGTTTGGAGGTGGCATTGTGATAACTATTTTTAAAAATAAAAAGGATATTCCACAAGACATGGAATATGTAGAATTAAATGATATCTATTTTAATCAAAATACGGCACTCAGACTTGATGAGAAAGCAGAAAAGATAGTGGAGACCATAGATGGCGCAAAGTTAATTAGTAAGTTCAAGATAAGTTCCAAATTCAACGATATTGTGTTGGATATAGATAAATTATCTGCCGGTTGCAAGACCGTACTGAATGTGCTTTATAATCCGAACAAGGTGTTCTGCCTGAAAGAATGCGGAAATAATGCTTTGGAGATATTATATGGATTTTCAGAAGGAAATGTATATAGTGATTATGCACTAATCCCTTTTGAGATGGATGCAGTCAACGTACAGACATCTTCAGGGAAAAAGGTGATTCGTGATTATGAAGAATTGAAGGAGTGGTGGAGCTATGAAGAGTAAGCCGATTGTAATGGAGCATTTTTCTACAGTTCATACTTCGTTTGTTTTGGATTTTGAATTTACAAGTAATATTACAATCCTGACAGGAGATTCCGGAACAGGAAAAACCGCTTCTTTTTCATTTATAAAAGAATGTATGGCATTGAATCCGGACATTCTGTGTT
>CAZISZ010000273.1:0-1111 GCA_964542035.1 uncultured Ruminococcus sp.
TTCTATTTTGCGTCCGGTCCATATTGTGTGAGGGTATGCTTTATGAGCCAAAAAATTCACATAACAGCTGTGCGATTGCTCATAAACCATATCGTTTCCGTCAAGCGTTTGAAAGCAAAGCGAGGTTAAACAATTTTCTTTGACAGCACAATACCCACGATAGTTTTTGTCAAAAGGAATTTTAGAATGTCGTGTGTTTGTAACGGTTACTATTGCGTCGGGATTATTTAAGTCCGTACAGGTGATTTTTTCTTTTGCAATTCTCAAAAACGAAGCATGGTCTCACATCCTTTGTCTCATTATAGCATAAAAACACATATTAAACAAGGTAAATGTCATTTCGTCTGCGGAGCCGAAAATTTAAGTCCATAATACGGCATTTTGTGCTTTTGTTCCCAAATTGTTCTAAAAAAGATTTTACACTTGTGTTATCTTGATGAAACAACCACCGATTATTTTGAATAATATTCCCATAGCTTTGCCAACGAGTGTTTTGCTTCTTTTATTCGATCTGTTTCGCCGGGAGTGTACAAGCCGAAAATTGTAAAAGGGTGAATTTCAAGATATTTGCAATGCAAATAAAAGTCATACTCTTTTTCACTTATATATACAATATTTTCCAGACTGTCTTTTATCAGTTCTCCCGCGAAGAATTTATAGGCAACTCCGCTTTCCGGTTCCCTCATATAGCCTAAAAGAAATATCTTGTTTTCATTGACACTGTATTCAACCGCCGCTAAAACTAAGCTGTAATCATCATTCAGTATTCTCTTTTTTAAAGAAAAATCTCTTGTATCATATACGGAAAGTGCGGTTTTTAAACTGTCTATATGTCGTTCTATATTATAAAGCTCCTTGCCATCGGGAGAAAAACAGAAATTGTCATCCTGAGCTCCGTTTACCTTTGAAAAACGGAATTTTTTTATAAGTGTGCGGTGTTCAAGCGAATAAACGGCAAGTCGTCCTTCCGTTGTCTTTACGACAAATATTTTTCCGTCCGGAGAGATCATAGGAGAGTATGCATAAATCAAATCCTTGAATTTTGCAAGCTCCTTGCCGTCCTTATCATATAAATATACCGTTTGCCCCGTACAACCAACGGAATATTCAC
>CAZISZ010000274.1:0-1100 GCA_964542035.1 uncultured Ruminococcus sp.
AGCGTAACAGCCGCATGGCACGTCTGGTTATCGGCACGGTCGTTTCCGGCACGGCCGAACAGCTTATGCCATATGGGGCTTTTGTTTCCATCGGCAATGATTTAAGCGGTCTGCTCCACATTTCCCAGATTTGCGGCAGACGCTTAAAATCTCCAAGTGAGGTGCTCAAGGTGGGCGATACCATCAACGTTAAAATCATTGACGTGAAGGACGGTAAAATCAGCCTCAGCAAAAAAGCGGTGGAAGAAGATGCCGAGGTTTCCGAAAAAGTCGAAGAAGCCGCTCCGGAAAACTATGTATTTGAAGACAAGACCGCTTCGACTACCATGGCGTCGTTATTTGCAAACATTAAATTATAGATAGCCTGAAATGTCCATAAAACGAGGGTATCCCGAAAATCATCCATATATGACCCTGGGGATACCCTCGTTTTTCTGCTTTTACAGATATTTTTTCAACTATTATTTCCGGACATTTTCTTCCGATAACCTGCACCAGAAAGACAAACTCCTTCAGTTACAGTTTTCTCATACCGCCGGCAAGCTTTTTACTCTTCTATCGAAGTTTTTTTATGTACCACAACGGTTTCGTCCAGACAGGCGAAACATTCGTCCACTTTGTTCTTATCCATCTTAGGGGTAACAAGACTTACCACCGGCACTACGACCATGCCTGCCAGCATGGCAATCGCACCTGCATTGATTGGGGAAGCAATAAAGGAAAAGAACAGGTTGGCAACCGTAATGCCTACGCCCACGGCAAAGCTTGCCCAGACGGAGGCTTTAGTAACCCCTTTCCAGTACAGTCCATACATAAACGGTGCAAGGAATGCTCCTGCCAGTGCGCCCCAGGAAATTCCCATCAGCTGCGCGATAAAGGTTGGAGGGTCAAGGGCAATGACCACGCTGACTACAATAAAAAAGACAAGCATAATCCGCATACAGAGCAGCTGCTTCTTCTCACTCATGTTCTTTACGATATTGTCCTTGATTAAGTCTAACGTCAGCGTAGAACTGGAAGTCATGACAAGGGAGGACAACGTGGACATGGACGCGGATAACACCAGCACAATGACAACTCCGACTAAAATATCCGGCAGG
>CAZISZ010000275.1:0-1087 GCA_964542035.1 uncultured Ruminococcus sp.
AGCGACAGACAGAGCTTGAGCACTCACGAACTTTTAACCCTTGCCGCATATCCGTCGTCAATGTGTGCGTCAATGTGTGTGATGTGTCTGCTGCGTTTTTTGATAGGACAAAAGCGGTCGGCGGCAACAGTAATTGCGGTTCTTGCTGTCAGCGGACTTATAGGCGGAAAACTCAAGCACTTCAATGTTTTTATGTTCGGCGTATACGGCATGGCAAAACAGCTGATAACTGTCAAAGAACTTGCCGCAGTGCTTATAATCGATTGGATTACGGTGCTTTTGGTTCGACTGTGCTCTTGTGCGGTGAGGGATAGGCTTGGAAAAGGAGGACACTATTTTGACTGAGATTATTTCAATAGAAAACCTTTCAAAGAGCTTTAAGGGCAAAACTGTGCTCGAAAATGTTAATATGCACCTCGAGAAGGGTAAAATATACGGCGTAGTCGGTGACAACGGCAGCGGCAAGACGGTGCTTTTAAAGCTGATATGCGGATTCTTAAAACCTGATACGGGAAAGGTGACTGTCAACGGCAAGGTTATCGGCAAGGACAGGGACTTTCCCGAAGACACGGGAATAATTATAGAAGCACCGGGATTTTTACCCAATTACAGTGGCATGAAGAATCTCGAGTACCTCGCCTCAATAAGAGGCAAGATAGGGAAAACCGAGATAAGGGCGGCAATGCGTACAGTAGGCCTCGACCCCGAATCAAAGCTCAAGGTCGGCAAGTATTCTCTCGGCATGAAACAGCGCCTCGGCATAGCACAGGCGATAATGGAGAATCAGTCACTGTTAATACTCGATGAGCCGATGAACGCCCTTGACAAGACGGCTGTTGGCGAGATGCGGGAACTGTTTTTGAGCTTCAAACAACAGGGCAAGACTCTGCTAATAATCTCGCACAACGATGATGACATATCGGCTCTGTGTGACGAAGTTTATGAGTTCGACATCACGAACATTAAAAAAAGCAGTTGAAAATTCGATTGCGAACATAAAAATCCCCATCTGTTTTTTACACAGATGGGGACAATTTATTGTGACTTGTGTAACTTATTCAGCGGACTGAGCTGCTTTTCTTGCTTC
>CAZISZ010000276.1:0-1069 GCA_964542035.1 uncultured Ruminococcus sp.
ATACCGAATTTTGTCAGCGTTTCGGTAAGCGCTTGACGTTCCGAACGCTTAAAATCAAGCAATGTATCATCCGCATCAAAAAGAAGATATTTATATTTCATTACGACATCCTCTCGAAAAAATCACTGTGATCTTTTTACTTTACTATTATACACCAACACACATTTTTTTTCAACCGTTTTTTGCTTGGTTTTGCAAATAATCGATTCAACCGAGTATCCGGGGTATTGCTTTTTGCTGTATTTTGTAGTATAATATTATATGTTTATATTTAAGTAAAGACCGAGGTGTAAAATGACGATAGGAGTAACGGGACCCAGCGGAGCGGGAAAATCATTTTTTTGTTCACTGCTTGCCGAGCGCGGTTTTTATGTGCTCGATTGTGACAAAATATATCACGCCATTATATCTGTCCCGAGCAATTGCACCCGGGAGATTGCCGCAAACTTCGGAGATGTTGTGTTATCACCATCGGGCGGCATTAACAGATCGGCGCTTTCCGATATCGTATTTTCCGATTCGTCTGCTCTTGCGCTGCTTAATCGCATAACTCACAAGTATGTGAGATCCGAACTTTTGCGTCTGATTGCATTTTCGGATGTTCCTGCGGTAATAGATGCTCCGCTTCTTTTCGAAGCCGAATGCGACCGTTTGTGCAATGTAACCATAGGCATCCTCGCAACAGATACAGAGCGTAAAACGAGACTTTATGTACGTGACGGCAACGTACGCACCAACGAGCAACTGAACGCCCGTATAAGCGCATCGCAGCCGGATGTATTTTACGCCGAACGATGCACATATGTATTCAGAAATGATCAAGGCATGGAAGCACTGTGCGATTTTGCCGACAAAATAACCGCTCTTTACGGTTTGCACAACTGAAACGAAGCATCCTCGACAAATGAAAAACCGCAATCAAAAACGATTGAGGAGATAAATAAAGCATGAGAACAGCCGTCAAACGAACATTAACCATACTCATTATCGCCGTACTTTCGGTATGTTGCGGCATGACCTACGATCACATTTGCGATCGCGCGGAGCGAAAAAAATACCCGCGCGAATA
>CAZISZ010000277.1:0-1063 GCA_964542035.1 uncultured Ruminococcus sp.
ATTTGTACCCAAATAAGCAAAGTGAAATAGCGGAAATCCTTACGGAATATGTGCTATGATAGCAGGGTGATAGCGAATAATGGTACGATTTTGGTACGCTGACAAAGCAAAAACGCCCGAAAACCCTGTATTTTCAAGGCTTTCGGGCATTGTTTATTTTATTCCCACTCTATCGTCCCGACGGGCTTGGGAGTGAGATCGAGGCAAACGCGATTAATTCCCTCCACTTCATGTGTGATACGGTCGGTGATATGGTGCAAAAGCGCGTAGGGTATCTCCTCTACAGTAGCGGTCATTGCATCGGTGGTATTAACGGCACGGATAATTGCGGGCCATCCCTCGTACCTCTTACCATCGCGCACACCCACACTCTTGAAATCCGGCACAGCCACAAAATATTGCCACACCTTGCCGGCAAGTCCGTTTTTATCAAATTCTTCGCGCAGAATGGCATCTGCCTCGCGCAGTGCATTCAGTCTGTCACGAGTAATGGCACCCAGGCAACGCACACCGAGTCCGGGTCCCGGAAACGGCTGACGATAAACCATGCCGTGCGGAAGCCCAAGTGCCTCACCCACAACACGAACTTCATCTTTATAAAGCAACTTTACCGGCTCCACAAGTTCCATTTTCATCCCTTCGGGCAAGCCGCCGACATTGTGATGCGCCTTAACTCCCTTTGATTCAAGTATATCGGGATATATCGTACCCTGTGCCAAGAAAGATATACCGTCAAGTTTTGCGGCTTCCTCATCAAAAACGCGAATAAACTCCGCGCCTATTATCTTGCGCTTGCGTTCGGGCTCGCTGACACCCGCAAGCAAATCCAAAAATCTGTCGGTAGCATCCACATATATAAGATTTGCATCCATTTGATCGCGGAACACTGCAATCACCTGCTCACTTTCACCTTTACGCATAAGACCGTGGTTTACGTGAACGCAATAAAGCTGTTTTCCTATAGCTTTTATAAGCAGGGCGGCAACGACGGAGGAATCCACGCCTCCGGACAGCGCAAGCAGCACCTTTTTATCGCCGACTTGTCGGCGAATAGCGCTCACCT
>CAZISZ010000278.1:0-1047 GCA_964542035.1 uncultured Ruminococcus sp.
TCATACCTTTGACTTCATGCTCTGTCGCATGATAATCACCCTCGTGATTTCTCTTGTAAGTTCCCTTGTATGGATTTTCTCCCACATACACAGGTCGCATATTAAA
Source organism: uncultured Ruminococcus sp. (assembly GCA_964542035.1). GTDB lineage: Bacteria > Bacillota > Clostridia > Oscillospirales > CAG-272 > CAG-390. Next base: position 107 of record CAZISZ010000278.1, read on the forward strand.
TTCTGCTCTTGGAACCTGTATAACAATCAGACTAACCTCATCTTCCTCAACCAGAAAAACATTATCATCCTTTAAAATATTTACATTTACCTTGCTGCCATTGATGGTGTTCCAAAAATCCTCCATCTGCTTCTTTGGATTGTCAATTCCCTGTATTACAAATCTTTCCTCCGGATTTGTCTTGGTTTTATCTTCCTTAACACCAAGAATAATATACCCACCCTTTGTATTTGCAAAAGCAGAATATGATTCATAGGCGGATTTCGGCACACTTGACTCTGCCTTTTTACATTCTATATCAACTTTTTCACCTTGGTAAATCAGGCCCTTCAATTCCTGCATGTCCATAGGGGCACCTTCTTTCTGTAAGAAACTTATTTTCTATTTCTAAATCAAACCATTCTCTCAAAGAATCTACTACTGTCCACCCGCAAAAATTAGTTCCACAATCTACTGCAACCATTTTCAGCAGAACTAACTTGTATCTCTGATATGATTCCCTGCCTCATTATCTCCAACAACAATATTCAATCCTTCTTCAAGAGTAATTTCAAAATCTCTGTAACATTTAAAATTATGAATTTTGACTTTTCTAAATAAACATTCTGTTACCTCCCAATATTGCACATATACAGTTTTGCAAAAAGCTTCTTATCATAAGAATGCATGGTGTTTTCGCTCTTCGTTTACAATCACTCATAAATCCATGATTTCATTTCTATGCTTTCCTCTAAAATAATATTTCTGCCTTCTTTTCCGTACCCATCTGCTTCATATATTACCATGTGTATATATTGCTTGTGTTCTTTTCTTTGGTACCTTGTAAAATAGATGCCAATGTTATAGAATCCGCTGCCCTTTTTCACTATTTCCTTATCTAGAATTTCAAAATACTTACTATTACACTTGATTCTATCTTTGACAATTTCACTCATAGGAGA
>CAZISZ010000279.1:0-1026 GCA_964542035.1 uncultured Ruminococcus sp.
AGGAGATGTGAGCTATGGGAAAAAAGTTGTTTGATTATGTGATTGGAAATCCACCGTATCAGGATGATACTGTAGGTGGTAATGATAACTATGCACCTCAAGTATATAATAAATTTCTTGATTCCGCCTATCAAGTTGCACAAAAGGTGGAAATGGTACATCCTGCACGCTTTCTATTTAATGCTGGCTCAACTCCAAAGGAATGGAATCAAAGAATGTTAAATGATTCTCATTTTAAAGTATTGAAATATGTATCCGACTCGCAGCAAGTATTTCCAAACATACAGCTTACAGGTGGAGTGGCAATATCCTACCACGATAGCGAAAAAGACTATGGTGCAATCAGAGTATTTACCCCATTTGATGAACTTAACGGTATTCTGAAAAAAGTCGCAAACTCGGCAGACTTTATCTCTATGGAATCCGTTGTTATCACACGAACCATCTATAGATTAACAGAGAAGATGCATGACGATCATCCAGAAGCTCGCTATAGAGAAAATGATTTGGGTGAAAATATCGGATGTCTCAGCAAAGGCCATGATTATGATATGTCATCTAACATCTTTGACTGCATACCCCAAGTTTTCTTTGCCGATGATCCGAATGACGGAAATGCATACATAGCAATGCTTGGCAGAAAAGGCGGAGAGCGAGCTTATATGTATATCCGTAAAGACTATGTGGATGTTGATCGTGCAAAAAACTTCGAAAAGTACAAAGTTGTCCTCGCCCGTGCTGATGGTGCCGCAGGCACAATCGGAAAACCAATTCCCGCAAGAATTATAGGAACACCAATAATAGAAAAACCAATGGTAGCAACTACCGAATCTTTTTTAAGTATAGGATGTTGTGACACGAAAGACGAAGTCGATAATCTTCTGAAGTATATAAAGTCAAAGTTTATGAGGACATTAGTTGGCGTTTTGAAAATAACTCAAGACATAAACCCCGGAAAATGGAAGTATGTCCCGCTCCAAGATTTCACCGCTTCCTCCGATATCGACTGGTCAAAGTCGATTCATG
>CAZISZ010000280.1:0-1024 GCA_964542035.1 uncultured Ruminococcus sp.
ACACCCGTGCGCTATGTTGGCAAACGGACCGCCGTGAACAAGCGCAGGCGTCCCCTCAAGCGTTTGAACGAGATTGGGCTTTATTGCATCCTTAAGCAGTGCCGCCATGGCTCCCACCGCGCCTATATCACCTGCAGTTACCGGCTTATCGTCGTATGTGTACGCCACAACAATGCAAGAGAGACGCGCTTTAAGATCGGTGATAGACGACGCAAGGCAAAATACAGCCATTACTTCGGAGGCAACGGTTATATCAAATCCGTCCTCGCGCGGCACTCCGTTTACGCGTCCGCCTAGTCCGTCGGTAACAAACCTGAGTTGGCGATCGTTCATATCGACGCAGCGTTTCCATGTGATCCTGCGCGTATCGATACCGAGTTTATTTCCCTGATGGATGTGATTATCGAGCATTGCCGCCAAAAGATTGTTAGCGGCACCGATGGCGTGAAAATCACCGGTAAAGTGCAGATTTATATCCTCCATAGGAACAACCTGCGCATATCCTCCGCCGGCAGCGCCTCCTTTGATACCGAACACGGGACCGAGGGACGGCTCGCGCAGAGCTACGACGGCGTTTTTGCCTATACAGCGCAGACCGTCGGCAAGTCCGATGGTAGTTGTCGTCTTGCCCTCTCCTGCCGGTGTGGGTGTTATTGCAGTAACAAGGATAAGCTTACCGTCCTCGCAACCGTTATCTGGCATACTCGCCACATCTATTTTCGCTTTGTATTTCCCGTATTGCTCAATATACTCGCAATCGATCCCCGCATTCGTTGCAATTTCGGTGATAGGTCTCATTTTCGCCGCTTGAGCGATTTCTATATCCGATAGGTGCGCCATGTTATTTATCCTCCCTGAAATATCTTACGGCAGATTCAAACATCTTCATGTCATATTCGCCGATAACGTTTTTATAAAGCCCGCGACCTATGCGCTCACTGTGCCCCATTTTACCGAACACACGACCGTCCGGAGATGTGATGCCCTCAATGGCGCATACCGAACCGTTGGGATTATATCGTAT